>NZ_CP013002.1:3538181-3864204 GCF_001414055.1 Caulobacter henricii
CCGGCTACCGCCCCGCAATGTGTCGCCGCCGGGGCCACGGCCCTGGTCGCCGGCTCGGCGGTGTTCAAGGGCGGACCCGAGGCCTATGCCGGCAATATCCGCGCACTGAAGGGCGGCTGATCGCCCCGATGGTGGCCGAACGCATCGCGCGCCTCTTCTCAGGATTCCCCGCCCTTCCGCGCGGCGGGATCCTGTCGCGGGCGATCGGGGCCAACATCAAGCGGCACGTCGAACGCGAATGGTTCGGCTCGCCGCCGCACCGGCTGCTGATCACCCTGCCGCGGCCCGGCGGCCTGGCGGCCCGGCCCCACGATCCGCGTCCCGTCGATCCCGAGCATGGCCGCAAGATCCTGGCCGGGATCATGACCCTGTCGGGCGGGGCCCTGCGCCTGGGCGAGGCCGGCGATCCGTTCGACACCCCCAGCCCCTCGCGCCGCTTCGCCCTGGCCCTGCACCGCTTCGACTGGCTGCCTGATCTGGTCGCCGCCGGCAGCCAGGAGGGCCACAATGCCGGGGCCCGCCGCGCCCTGCGCCTGCTGGACGACTGGCGCCGGGTCTTCGGCCGCTGGAACGCCTTTTCCTGGAGCGGCGAATGCCTGGAGCGGCGGGTTTTTCACCTGGCCTGCGCCGCCCGCACCCTGGCGAGCGAGGGCTCCGACGCCGAGGTCGCCGACCTGACCCTGGACCTGGCCCGCCAGGCCCGCCAGCTGCTCAAGGCCTCCGACGCCCCGGACCGGACCCTGGAACGGGCCGTGACCGTGACCATTGCCGGCTGTGTCCTGGCCGACCGGCCGGGCGAGCGCCTGATCGACCAGGGCCTGAAGATCATTGCCCGTGAGATCGACCGGATCGTGCTGGGCGACGGGGGCCATGCCAGCCGCTCGCCCGAGGCCGGGCTGGAGCTGCTGTTCGACCTCCTGACCCTCGACGATGCCCTCGGTCAGCGCGGCCGCCCGTCGCCGGAAGCCGTCAGCCGGGCCATCGACCGGCTGGCCTCGGCGACGCGGTTCTTCACCCTGGCCGATGGTCAGCTGGCGGCCTTCCATGGCGGCGAGGCCGTGCCCTCCACCCGCATCGCCGCCGCCCTGGCCCATGACGATGCCGGTCCGCGCCCGCCCTTCTCGGCCAGCCACAGCGGCTATGAGCGCCTGCAGGGTGCCAGTCTGCAGATCATGGCCGATGCCGGCATCCCGGCCACCGGCGTGCTGAGTCGCGCCGCCTGCGCCCAGCCGGCCGCCATCGAGATCGTCTGCGGCAAGGACCGGCTGATCACCAGCTGCGGCTGGAGCCCGGAGGCCGGGGGTGCCCATGCCTTCCGCCTGTCGGATGCCGCCTCGACCCTGTCGGTCGGCGATGGCTCGGCCGGCCGGCCCCTGTCAGGCTTCCGTGCCCATGCCCTGGGCCCCTGGCTGGTCGATGGCGCGACCGATGTCCAGATCAAGCGCCATGACGCCGAGAACGGGGTCTGGCTGGACGTCGTCCATGACGGCTGGCGACGCCTGGGCCTCTCGCACGCCCGCCGGCTGTTCCTGGACATCACCCACGACGAACTGCGCGGCGAGGACAGCCTGATCCCTATCGCCCCCGGCGACGCCGCCGGCCCGCGCCGCTATCTGCCCTTCGCTGCCCGCTTCCACCTCCACCCAGACGCCCGCGCCTCGATCGCCCGCGACGGCAAGAGCGTGCTGATCCGCGGGCCGTCCAATGTCGGCTGGTGGCTGCGCAATGACGCCGTCGACGTCGAGATCGCCGCCTCGGCCCATTTCGACCACGGCCAGGCCCGCAAGGCCGGCCAGATCGTGCTGAAGAGCCAGGTCCGCCCCGAGGTCGGGGCCAAGATCCGCTGGAAGCTGACCCGGGCCGAGGGCTAGGCGGTGGGGTTCGCGCGAAGGCCGCCGCTGGATCCCGGCCGCTTACGGCAGGTGCCTGACTACAGCCAGGACGAGGTCGCCGAGGTCTGCACGGCCCTGGCCGCCGAGGCTCCGGCGCTCTGGGCGGTGCTGGTGCGCGAGGCACAGGCGCCGGCAAGCGTGACCAAGGCCGACTACGACGATTGTTATGACGCCCTGCTGACCTGGCTGTTCGAGCGGCGGTATGTGGATACGCACATCGAGATGGCGATGTTGTTCAAGGCGGTGAGGGGGCGGGCGGGGGGCGCTTAAGCTCTGAACGACGCGGGCTTGGCAGGCGTCAGGCTGGACCTTTTCATCCGCCCCCAGAAAGGGAGAGGAACTTCATCTCCTCACCCCACGAGACAAATCGTCGCAAGGCCGCCGCTAGCCGAGTCGGTCTAAATCCTAGGCACCGCAGATTACCGCTGCACGCGCAGTTTGAGGCCATATGATCGCCGGAGCTCTGGACCAGACCTCGACTGTGACCGCTACCCTGCAGGCCGCCCTTGATGTGGTGCCCAACGGTTTCGCGGTGTTCGACGCCGATGACCGGTGCCTCATGTGGAACGCACGCTATGCGCGTCTGTGGGCCAATTGGGGCATCGCGCTGACGCCGCTGGCGCGGTTCGAGGATCTGCTGCTCGCCGGACTGGCCGCAGGGCGCTATCCCGAGGGGTCTGCTGCGCCCGATGCTTGGCTCGCCCATCAGTTGGCCCGCCGCAAGCTTGATATGGCCGAGGAGTTTCGGGAGGAATTCGGCGAGCATCTGCGCTTTGAAAACCGTCGCACGCCTTCGGGCGGCATTGTAACCACCTGTGTCGACATTACCGACCTGCGCCGTGGCCAGGAACAGGCCCGGTCCGCTCAGTCCTTCCTCGACGCCGTGATCGAGAACGTGCCGGCCGCGCTGTTCATCAAGGACGGCGATACGGGCCGCTTCCTGCTGGTCAACCGGACCGCCGAAGATCTGCTGGGCTTGTCGCGCGCCGACCTGCTGGGCAAGAACGACCACGACTTCTTCCCCCTCGAACAGGCTGATTACTTCGCCGCCGTAGACCGTCAGGTGGTGGAGAGCGGCGAACTGGTCACCATCGACGAGGAGCCGCTGGACACGCCGCACAACGGCCGCCGCTGGCTACAGACCCGCAAGATCGCCGTTTCGGGCGAGGATGGTCGCCGCCACCTGCTGGTGATCTGCGAGGACATCACCGGGCGCAAGGCCAACGCCGCCGCTCTGGCCCAGGCCCTTGAAAAGGCCGAAGCCGGCAGCATCGCCAAGAGCGAATTCCTGGCCAATATGAGCCACGAGATCCGCACACCGCTCAACGGCGTGGTCGGCATGGCCGAGGTGTTCAGCCGCACCGCCCTGGACGAGGCCCAGCGCGAGATGATGGCGGTTATCCTCAATTCGGGGCGCACGCTGAACCTGCTGCTCAGCGACATCCTGGACCTGTCGAAGATCGAGGCCGGGGCCCTGGATCTGGCCGAGGAGCCGCTGGATCTGCGCGAAGCGGTCAGCGCCGCCGTTGCCGTCTTCGAGGCCGTGGCCCAGAACAAGGGCCTGACCTTTCAGCTCACCTTTGCCGAAGACTTCCACGATCACGCCTCGGGCGACGCCCTGCGTCTGCGCCAGATCATCGCCAACCTGACCAGCAATGCGGTCAAGTTCACCGCCCGGGGTGTGGTTGCCATCCAGGCCGGGACGCAGCTCCAGTCCGACGGACGACTGGGGCTGACCGTCACGGTCAGCGACAGCGGTGAAGGCTTCGACCCCGCCACCGGCGATCGGCTGTTCGAACGCTTCCAGCAGGCTGACGGCTCGGTGACCCGCAAGGTCGGCGGCACCGGCCTGGGCTTGCCCATAGCCCGGCGGCTGGCCCGGTTGATGGGCGGCGATATCGTTTGCACCGCCCGGCCCGGGGCCGGGGCCACCTTCACCTTTCATGCCCCACTGACGGCCAGCCAGGCCCCGGCGCCGGAGCCAGTCCTCGACCCCTCGGCGGCCTGGGCCGAGGCACCCCGGCTGCGGGTGCTGCTGGCCGAAGACCATCCCACCAACCAGCAGGTGGTCTGCCTGATGCTGGCGGACGTCGCAGACGTTACCGTGGCGGCCGACGGCCAGGCGGCGATCGAGGCCTTTGATAGCAACCCCTTTGACGTCGTACTGATGGACACCCAGATGCCGGTCCTGGACGGCCTGGCGGCCATAGCCGCGATCCGCGCCCGGGAAGGCCAGCTAAACACCCGGCGCACCCCGATCATCTCCCTCACCGCCAATGCCATGCCCCATCAGGTCAAGGCCTGCCTGGATGCCGGCGCTGACCTGCATCTGGCCAAGCCCGTCAGCATCCAGGGCTTGCTGGCCAGCCTGAACACGGTTCTGTCGGGCGGGGTCCAGACCTGAACCCTCCCTCAAGGGGTGACCGGGAAGCCGAGCAGCGGCGGCGCACGCAAGGCGCGATTGACTCCCCGGGCTTCCCCCTTATTTTCCGCCCCGTTCGGGTGACTGGCGCTGGAGGTGGGCAACCACCGGGGAGCTCGAACGCAGATCGCCGCGCGCCTGGGCTCCTCACTGTCTCGTTTCACCAGACCCGGAGTCCCGCTGTGCCCGCCGCCCCCGACTATCCCGCCGCCCCCGATCTCGTTGCGCCCAAGCGCGCCCTGCTGTCGGTCTCCGACAAGACCGGCCTGGTCGAGGCGGCGCGGGTGCTGCACGCGGCCGGCGTCGAACTGGTCTCGACCGGCGGCACCAAGGCGGCGATCGCGGCGGCCGGCCTGCCGGTCAAGGACGTCTCGGACCTGACGGGCTTTCCCGAAATGATGGATGGCCGGGTCAAGACCCTGCACCCCATCGTCCACGGCGGCCTGCTGGGCGTGCGTGACGCCCCCGAACACGCCCAGGCCATGGCCGAGCACGGCATCGGCGGCATCGATATCCTCTATGTGAATCTGTATCCGTTCGAGGCCACCGTGGCCAAGGGCGGCAGCTATGCCGAATGCGTCGAGAACATCGACATCGGCGGCCCGGCCATGATCCGCTCGGCGGCCAAGAACCACGGCTATGTCGCCGTCTGTACCGACCCTTCGGACCTCGCCGAGGTGCTGGACGCCCTGGCCGCCGGTGGCGGCACCAGCCTGGTCCTGCGCCAGACCCTTGCGGCCCGCGCCTATGCCCGCACGGCGGCCTATGACGCGGCGATCAGCGCCTGGTTCGCGGCCGCCCTCGGTCAGGACTTCCCGGCTCGCAAGGCGATCGCCGGCGAGCTGCGCCAGGTGATGCGCTATGGCGAGAACCCGCACCAGAAGGCGGCCTTCTACGCCTTCCCCAACCCTCGCGTCGGGGTGGCCACGGCGACCCAGCTGCAGGGCAAGGAACTGTCCTACAACAACATCAATGACACCGACGCCGCCTTCGAGCTGATCGCCGAGTTCGATCCGGCGGCCGGTCCGGCCGTGGCGATCATCAAGCACGCCAACCCCTGCGGCGTGGCCGTCGGCGCAACCCAGCGCGAGGCCTATGAGCGGGCCCTGGCCTGTGACCCGACCTCGGCCTTCGGCGGCATAGTGGCCGTCAATAGCCGCCTGACCCGCGAGGCGGCCCTGCAGATGGTCGAGATCTTCACCGAGGTGGTGATCGCGCCGGAGGCGGACGATGACGCCATTGCCGTATTTGCGGCCAAGAAGAACCTGCGCCTGCTGGTCACCGGCGGCCTGCCGGACGCCCTGTCGACCGGCGACACCTTCAAGAGCGTGGCCGGGGGCTTCCTGGTGCAGTCGCGTGACGATGCCCGGATCACGGCGTCGGACCTGAAGATCGTCACCAAACGTCAGCCGACGGACGAAGAGGTCCGCGACATGCTGTTCGCCTTCACAGTGGGCAAGCACGTCAAGTCCAATGCCATCGTCTATGCCCGCGCCGGCCAGACCCTCGGTGTCGGGGCTGGCCAGATGAACCGCAAGGATTCGGCCCGGATCGCCGCCCTGCGCGCCGCCGATTTCGGCCTCGACCTGGCGGGCTGCGCCTGCGCCTCGGAAGCCTTCTTCCCGTTCGCCGACGGGCTGATCCAGGCCGCCGAGGCCGGAGCCACCGCGATCATCCAGCCGGGCGGCTCGATGCGTGACGGCGAGGTGATCGAGGCCGCCGACCGCCTGGGCCTGACCATGGCCTTCACCGGCGTGCGGGTGTTCAGGCATTAGGATCCCGATGATGCAAAGCGCCACCTGGGGAGCCAAGGTCATCGAGCACTCGCGGGTGTTTAAACCCGAGGGCACCGGCCCCTTCCCGGTGGCGCTGATCCTGCACGGCTGCGGCGGCAAGACGCCGTTTCTCGAGGCCTATGCCCAGACGGCCGTCGAGGCCGGCTATGCGGCCGTGGTCGTCGATTCCCTTGAGCCGCGCGGCCTGTCGAGCCTGGACGCCAAGCTGACGGTCTGTACCGGCCTGAGGCTGCGCGGACACAGGCGAGCCGCCGACCTGTTCGGAGTCATGGCCTGGCTCGAGGGCGAGGCCTGGGCCGATCCGCGGCGGATCTTCCTGGCCGGCTGGAGCCATGGCGGCTGGACGATCATGGACGCCTTTGCCCTCGGCCCCCGGGTCGGTGCGGTGACGGGTCTGGCCGACGCCGATCCGGCCAAGCTGCGCGACCGGGTCCGTGGCGCGCTGCTGGTCTATCCCTATGCCGGCTATCCCGCCCTGACCACGCGACAGGGCTGGGGCGGCGGCGGGCCGAAGGTGTTTGCCGTACTGGCCGGCCGCGACCAGGTGGTGGGCTGGAAGGCCCCCAAGCGCGCCCTGGAGCGGCTGATCGCCGACGGTCTGGGCGTCGACACCGTGTTCCATGCCGACGCCACCCACGCCTTTGACGATGACCGGGCCAATGATCCGCGCGCCCGCTACCGGCCCGACCTGTTTGCCCAGACCCGGGACTATTTCAGCCAGGCCCTGAGGCAGGGCCTGGAGGGCTAGGCTGCGGCCCTGGCCTTCAGGATCGGGGTCGGGCCGCGATAGAGCCGACGCCAGAACCACTCCAGCGGCCCCATGGTGAAGCGGTCCATCCACCATTTCGACCACAGGATCTGCAGGATCCAGACGCCGACGACGATCAGGGCCAGGACCGGCCGGTCGACCTTGCCATGCAGGTTCAGCCCCCGGCCGCCATAGAAGATCGCGGTCATGATCACGGACTGGGTCAGGTAGTTGGTGAAGGCCATCTGGCCGACCGGGGCCAGGATCTCCGGGATCTTCTTCCAGAAGCCCGCTGACCGCGAGGCGAACACCATCAGGCTGACATAGGCCAGGGTGGTCAGGGGCGCGGTGGCCATCTGCACGACCCCGGCCGCCATGCCGAGCGTTCTGGGCAGTCCGGTCAGGGCAAAGGTGATGAAGAGCCCGCCCGTGACCGCGAGGGCCAGCAGGCCGACGACGGTGAGAATGACATAGGTCTTCTTCGAGGCCTCGCCGGTCAGGACGCCGGTCTTGAAGCAGCCCAGACCGATCAGCATCAGGCTGGTGGTCATCACCGCAATGATCGGCTCCCCGGCCAGCAGCGGCAGGCGGTCCTTGGCGTTCTGGATCAGGGACTGCAGGAAGGTCCCGGCATACTGGGCGGCGGCGGCACTGTTCTCGGCCGCCTCCTTGGCGGTCCGGGCCGCCTCCTTGGCCGCATCCTGCGGGATGAACAGAGCCGCGACCGTACCGGCCACCATCAGCAGGCTGAAGCCGATCCAGATGCCGATCCCGACCTTGAACAGCCGGCTAGGGGCCCAGGAGCGGGCAAACATCACGACGAAACCGGCCAGGGCGTAGCTCAGCAGCACATCGCCGAACCAGATCGCAAAGCCGTGCAGCAGGCCAAAGAGCACCATCCACATCAGCCGCTTGCGCAGGATGGCCCCCTTTTCGGTCTCGGACCGTTCACCCCCGACCAGGAAGATCGAGACGCCGAACAGCATCGAGAACAGGGTCACGAACTTGCGCTGGAACAACCACTGGGTGGCGACCCAGACCGAGACCGTGTCGGCACCCGTGCCATGCGGCCAGTGCCGTACCGACTCGGCCAGGCCGGCCGTGACGGCGAAGTCCGGCGCATTGCAAAGCAGGATGCCCAGCACCCCCAGGCCCCGCAGGGAATCCAGCAGGACGATTCGTGACTTGATCATGTGCCCCCCCAGGCATTTCCGGGGCAGCCTAGACCCGACAGGCCCGGATTTACAACCTCAGGCTCCGGCGGCGGGCGGCCGGTCCGGCGTTCGGAACAGGACCAGGGCTCCGGCGATCATGAAACTGGCGGAAACGGCCACCGCGATCCGCTGATCGCCAAAGGCACTGGTGCCGATGGCGATGATCAGGGGGGCCAGAAAGGCCGTGGCCTTGCCGGACAGGGCGTAGAGGCCGAACCAGCGGCCGGACTCTCCGACCGGGGCCAGCTCGGCCATCCAGGCCCGCAGCGACGCCTGGGCAGGCCCGAAGGTCAGGCCGACAAACAGGCTGAAGAACAGATAGACCTGCTCGGACGTGCTGGCGAACAGGGCTCCGCCGTCCACGGGCGGTGCGACCGGAATCAGGAAGAACAGCCGGTCCGTGCCGACGCAGCCGATCCCGGCAGCACCGAACAGCACCACGGCCACGGCGATCAGCACGGTCTTGCGGGACCCAAGCCTCTGATCCACACGACCGCCGATGAAGGTCCCGATGCCGGCCGTCACCGAAAGGGCGATGGCATAGAGGCCCAGCTCCGTCGTCGTCCAGCCGAACAGTCCGGCCGCCAGCACACCGCCAAAGGCGATGAAGCTGGAAATCCCGTCGCCCAGCAGCATCCGGCCGACCAGGAACTTCAACATGTGGGGCCGGGACGGAAGGGTTTTGATCGTCGTCCACAACTCGGCCAGGGGTCTGGCGTCCGGCGCGACGGCCGGCGGCGTCGGGGCGCTGATCATCAAAGGCCAGCTGAACAGCAGGAACCACAGGGCGACCATCGGGCCCACAATGCGGTCCGGCTCGTGCAGGGCCTTGTCCAGACCGAGCATCGGCTTGTCCGGCAGCGAGAAGGCGAACAGCACGATGAACAGCGAGATGAGGGCCCCGACATAGGCCATGGCCCAGGCCGTACCGGACAGCCGGCCGACCTGGCCCGGTCGGGCGACGAGCGGCAGCAGGGCGTTCATCACCGAGCCGCCGAGCTCGGCCGTGACCCCCGCCACGACCAGGCAGGCCAGGACGGGCAGAATACGCGAGGTATCGCCCGGCGTCGCCAGCCACAGGCCGGCGCTGGCCAGAACAAACGGAACAGCAAGGGCGATCAGCCAGGTGCGTGGATTGCGCCGGGCGTCGACGGCTGCGCCGACCAGGGGACTCAGCACCGCGATCGCCAGGCCCGACACCGCACCGGCATAGCCCAGAAGACTCTGGCCCCGCGCCGCATCGCCCACAAAGCCGGCCGCGAAATAGGGGGTGAAGATGAAGGTGGCGATCAGCGCCCAGTAGGGCTGTTGCGCCCATTCATAGGCAGCCCACGCCACGCGGCGCCGATCATCCTGGTGCATCCCAAGCCCCCCTTCGGCCTCCCCCGGCTGGGGGAGACCGAAATCCAACCCTAGCCTGCGTTGGCCAGTTCGCGCAGCGCCGCATTGGCGATGGTCAGCTTGGCGAAGGTCCAGCCGCCACCGGCGGTCTCGATGTCCTCGACCGTGCGCTTGGCCGAGCGCACCCGATCCATCCGCAGGGCGGCCCAGGAGGTCACCGCCGCCTTGGCCGAAAGCTCATCCTCGCCGGCCTGGGCATTGGCCGAGAACTTCAGCACCGCCTGGGTGATCGCGGTCTGCTCACTGAGCAGGTCCTCGATCAGGCGGCGCACGGCCAGACGCTCGAAGGCGTCGCCGCCGACAAAGGACCCGGCCGCGCCGCGCAGTCGGTCGAAGCCGAAAGCGGCCCCGGCCTGGTGATAGAGCCGGGCCACGGCCTTGACGGTCCAGCTGGAGCCGCCGGCCAGGTCCACCAGATCGGCGGCGATGGTCAGGGGCTGCAGGGCCGCCACGGCCTGGGCCAGGGCTTCCGGCGCACCCTCGGCGACGTAGCCCTTGACCCGTTTGGCCACGGCCTTCTGCTCATAGGGTGACAGCACGGCCGGGGTCATGTCGCGCAGCTCCGCAACCGCCGGACCGTAGTTGTCGACCAGGGTCTTGACCGACGCCTTGTCGCGGAAGGCCCGTCGGGCCAGCCAGAAGGTCAGGCTGCGGAGGGCATAGGCCAGGGCCTTGTAGAGCGCCGTCTGACCGGCGGCCGAGGCATGGTTGTCCAGCGCGCCGACCTGGGCCCACAGGGCGTCTGCGCCGAGAATCCGGCGCGCAGCCGTGAAACCGGTGACCAGGGCGGTGACATCGCAGCCCGCGGCGGCCTTCAGGCGCGTCGCAAAGGTCGGGCCACACATGTTGACCATCTGGTTGCCGACTACCGTGGCGATGATCTCGCGCTTCAGCCGGTGCTTCTGCATCTGGTCGGCATAGCGATCGAGCGCCGCGGGGAAATAGCCGCGCAGGGTCGCCTCAAACCAGGGATCGTCCGGCGCATTGGAGGCAACGATCTCGTCGAACAGGTCGAGCTTGCCATAGGCCAGCAGCACGGCCAGTTCCGGCCGGGTCAGACCCTTGCCTGCCGCGCCGCGTTCCAGCAGGACGGTATTGGTCGGCAGACCTTCGACCTTGCGGTCCAGGCGTCCGCGGCTTTCCAGATTGACCATGTAACGGATCTGGGAGTCGACCTCGCTGGTGGCATCGCTTTCCAGCAGGGTCAGGGCCAGGGTCTGGTCGTAATTATGCTCCAGCACGTGATGGGCGACATCGTCGGTCATCGAGGCCAGGAGGATGTTGCGGCTGGGGCGATCCAGCTCCCCGGCCCGTTCGAGCAGGCCGGTCAGGATCTTGATATTGACCTCATGGTCGGAGCTGTCGACGCCGGCCGAATTGTCGATGGCGTCGGTATTGATATGGCCTCCGGCCGCCGCGAACTCGATGCGGCCGGCCTGGGTCAGACCCAGATTGGCGCCCTCACCGACCACCTTGACCCGCAGCTCGGAGCCATTGACCCGCACGGCATCATTGGCCTTGTCTCCGGCGTCGGCATGGCTCTCGCCCCTAGCCTTCACATAGGTGCCGATGCCGCCAAGATAGAGCAGCTCGGCCTTGGAGGTCAGGATCGCGGTCATCAGCTCGGCCGGGGAAACGGCCTCGGCCTTGATCTCGAACAGGGCCCGAACCTCGGCCGACAGCGGAATGCTCTTCAGGCTGCGCGCGAACACACCGCCGCCCGGCGAGATCTTGCTGCGGTCATAATCGTCCCACGACGACCGCGGCAGCTTGAACATGCGGTCGCGCTCTTCCCAGGACGAGGCGGTGTCCGGATTGGGATCCAGGAAGATGTGACGGTGATCGAAAGCGGCCAGCAGACGGGTCTGCTTGGACAGCAACATGCCGTTGCCGAACACATCGCCGCTCATGTCGCCGACCCCGACCACGGTGAAGGGTTGGGTCTGGATGTCCTTGCCCATTTCACGGAAGTGGCGCTTGACCGCTTCCCAGGCCCCGCGGGCCGTGATGCCCATGACCTTGTGGTCATAGCCGACCGAGCCGCCCGAGGCGAAGGCGTCGCCCAGCCAGAAGCCGTAGTCTTCAGCCACGCCGTTGGCGATATCGGAGAAGGTCGCCGTTCCCTTGTCGGCGGCCACGACCAGATAGGGGTCCTCGCCGTCATGTACGACGACTGAGGGCGGCGGCACGACCCGGTTGTCGGCGTCGATATTGTCGGTGATGTCCAGCAGGCCCGACAGGAAGGTCTTATAGGCCCTGATCGCCTCGTTGCGCACCGCTTCGGGGGTTCCGCCGCGCGGCAACTGCTTGGGATAGAAGCCGCCCTTCGAGCCGACCGGCACGATGACCGCATTCTTGACCTGCTGGGCCTTGACCAGCCCCAGCACCTCGGTGCGGAAATCATCCCGGCGATCGGACCAGCGCAGACCACCGCGGGCCACCGGCCCAAAGCGGAGATGCACCCCTTCGATGTGCGGCGCGGAAATGAAGATCTCGCGATAGGGCTTGGGCGCGGGCAGGTCCTCAAGCTCGCGGGAGGCGATCTTGAAGCTGATATAGGGCTTGGGCTGACCGTCGGCCCCGGGCTGATAGAAGTTGGTGCGCTGGATCGCGCCGACCAGGGCGGCGATCCGGCGCAGGACCCGGTCGGCGTCCAGGCTTTCGACGGCTTGCAGAGCCTCGCTGATCTTGGCCTCAACCGCCTTGGCCTGCTCCTTGCGGGTCGGCAGGTCGACGAGAATGGCCGGATCGAACTTGGTCTGGAACAGGTCGAGGATCAGGCGCGACACGCCGGGGTGATCGGCAAGCGCCTGCTCCTGCACGCCCTGGCTGGGGTCAAGCCCCGATTGCTGGCGATAGCGGGCCAGACCCCGGATCAGGGCGGCTTCGCGCCAGCCGATCCCCAGTTCCAGCACCAGACGGTTGAACCCGTCGCTCTCGGCGCGACCGGTCCAGATGGCGACGAAGGCCGCTTCGAAGGCCAGCTTCACATCGCCGAAGGTCAGGTGTTCGCCCTGCTCGTCGGCCAGCACGAACTCATGGACCCAGACCGGCGCGGGTTCACCCCCGTCGCCGACGGGCGAAACCTTGTGGCCATCCTCGATCAGGGCCTTCAGGCCCATGTGCTCGAGAATGGGCAGCACGTCGGCCAGGGGCGCGGCGGCAGTCGGTCGATAAAGTTTGAACCGGAAGGTCTTGGCGCTGTCTTCGGGACGGCGGAAGGCGCGGACACGAACGGCCTCGCCTTCGGTCAGGGCATCGATGACCTCGATATCGGCCAGGGCCTCGGCGGCGTCATACTGATCGCGATAGCCGGGCGGGAAGGCCCCGGCATAGCGCGCCAGGGTCGAGCCGACCCGTCCAGGTGCGCCGCCGTCGCGGATTGCTGCATCGAAGCGGTCCTCCCAGGTGCGAGCCGTCTCGGCAATCGCCGCTTCCAGCTGGGCCATATCCGGTTCGCGATGGTCCCCAGGGGTCACACCGATGATGAAGTGAACCCGCGCGAGGGGCGCATCGGTGAAGCTCGGATAATAGGCGGAAACCCGGCCGCCAAAGGCTTCTGCGAGCAGTTTGCCGGCCCGCTCGCGGACGCCGGAATCATAGCGCTCCCGCGGCACGAACAGCAGGGCGGATATGAACCGGTCAAACGGATCACGGCGGGAGAACAGGCTCACCCGCGGGCGGTCATAGAGGTGGAGAACCCCCAGCGCCATGCTCAGCAACTGGTCGGTGTCCGTCTGAAACAGTTCGTCGCGCGGCCAGGTCTCGAGGATGTTGCGCAGCCGCTTGCCGTTGTGGCTGTCGGGGTCCTTGCTGGCGCTCTCCAGAACCCGCGCCACCTTGCGGCGGATCAGCGGCACGTCATAGGCGCGGGTTTCGTAGGCTTCGGCCGTGAACAGCCCGACAAAGCGCACCTCGCCGGAGGGCTTGCCGTCAGCGCCGTACCGTCGCACGCCGACATAGTCCATGTAGCCGCGGCGATGGACGCGCGAGCGCAGGTTCGACTTGGCGACGACAATCGGATCGCCGATCTCGATATGGTCCCGAATCTGGCGCGACAGGATGGCCGGCTCACTGCCGCGTCGCAGCACGGTCCGGACTTCATCCCGAAGAACACCCAGATTTCCCTCGGGGCGGTCCAGCGGCTCTTCGGCCGCATAACCACCATCGCTGGTCCGGGGATAGTCATAGACCCGCGCACCGAGGAACACGAAGTGGTCGTCAGCCAGCCAGTCGAGGAAGTCGAGGTCTTCAGCCCGCTCCTCCGCCGGAATGGCGACCTTGGTGTCGCGCAGTTCGGTAATCGTCCGGCGCATCAGGTTGCGCATGGCCTCGAAGTCCTGAACGGCCAGTCGGACATCGGCCAGGGCTTCACTGACAGCCTGGATCAGGGCGGCTTCGCGATCCTCGCCCACCGGCGCAAGATAGATCTGGATCATCGAGCGGCGCTGACCGCCGACCTCGGCCACGGGGTGGAACATGGCGCGGACCTGGAAGCCGGCTTCGGCTACGGCGCCCATGATGCTGTCGACAAGGAAGGGACGATCCTGCTGGATGATCTCAAGAAGATCTCCGCGCAGAGACGTCCCGTCGGGCTTGCAGGCCGGCCGAAGGCGAATGGCCGGCTCGTTGACGTCAGCGACCGTCTCGCCGAAGCGCCAGAAATCGGCAAGCGCAACGGCGGTATCGCCGGCGTCAAAACCGGGCAACTCATCGGCGGACCAGTCATCCTGGGCCTGGGCGAGAAAATGAGCGGCCTGTGCCGGCAGGGACTCAACGGATGTTCCCAGGGCCTGGGCGAAAGCCGAGATCAGCTGGCCGCTACCTGGCCCCTGAATCTGGGGGTCATTTTTTGCACCAACCATGGGTTTTCCTCGCGTTTTTTTGGCAGCAACCTAGACTTTTTGGGGCGCGATTCAACCAGGCCGTCAAAAATACGCAAAAGATCTTGCGAATTCAGGAGCTCTGGGAATGTCTTGCAACAACGGAAGCGCCGCCGGTGGGGGAACCGGCGGCGCAGACCCGCCGGGGGGGGCTGGCGGGCATTATCCGCAGCGGGCGCGCCGGAGAACCAGGCTGCGTCGCGCGGGGTCCGACCAATGGGGGGGGCGTCGGACACTTCAGAGATAGGGGCCACTTTCAGGATTTTAAGTCCCCGTCGGCGACTTTCTGTTGGGTGTCGGTGGAAGGCGTGGGGATAGCCGAGCTAGATCCGTCCGAGGCCGCACCGGCAACCTGCGGATCGCCGTCTTCCGACAACAGGATGGCGATCCAGCGCGAGCCGTCAAACTGGGCCAGAATGACCATGAAGGCCACGGTCAGCGGCGTTGACAGAAACATGCCCGGCACGCCCCACAAGGCACCCCACAGGGCCAGGGAGAGCAGAACCACGGTCGGATCCATGTTCAGGCTGTCGCCCTGCATGCGCGGCAGGACGATGTTGCCAACCACGAAATAGATGGCCTGCAGGGCCAGGAACAGGACGACGGCCGGCACGAAGCTGTCGGGGAACTGCACGAGGGCGAACAGCGGCGGCAGGAAGCAGCCGATCGCACCGCCGACAATCGGGATGTAGCTGGCCAGGAAAATCAGGAAGGCCCAGAAGAAGGCGTTGTCGAGCCGCAGCAGGGCCATGACGAGCCAGGCTCCCACGGCAATCATCAGGCCCGTTACGGTCTGGATCCACAGATACTGCTCGATGCCGTCGCGGATCCGGTGAAACAGCACCATGGCCCGGCCGCGCTCGATCGACTGCGGAAACAGGGCGACGATCTTGCGGCTGAACCCGCGACGGGACGCGATGATGAAGCCCAGATAGATCAGAACCAGCACCGCGCTGGCCGCGAAGTTCTGCAGGCTCTGGGCGGCCGCGCCGACAAAACGCTGCGGATTGAGCTGGGTGATCAGGTCACCCATCGTCGGGGCCACATGGATGCCGACCGCATGGGCCAGGTTGGCGATCACATCATTGAGCCTCGGCGCATAGGTCTTCAGCTGGTCGACGAAGCCGGCACTGTTCTCGGCGACCAACCATACGGACAGGCCAAACAGCAGGATCAGGAAGACGATCGCGGTCGGCAGGGCCACGTGCTTCGGAAATCGGGCCTTTTGGATCAGGACGCGCGAAAAGCTGTCGATCATCACGGCGAGGAACACCGCCAGGGCCAGGGGCGTCAGAATGTCCCGCATCCAGAGCAGGGCTGCACCGCCCGCGATCACCGCCAGGAAAACCACGGCATTGCGCGTTGCGGCCGAGGAGGAAACGGTCATTCAGCGACTCCAGAAGGGCGCGATACTCTGCCCGCCGCGATTGGCGCGACGCAAGGGCGCGGTTAGGGTCGAACTGCAAGTTTGAAGGAAGTTTCATATGACGCTGACGATTGGTGAAGGTGAAATCCTGATCGGACTGGGGGAAGGACCCGTGACCCAGCGTCTGGACCGGTCAAATCGGCATGGCGTCGTGGCCGGCGCGACCGGCACGGGCAAGACCGTCACCCTGCAGATCATGGCCCAGGCCTTTTCCGAGGCCGGCGTGCCCGTCTTCGCCGCCGACGTGAAGGGCGACCTGTCCGGCATCGCCGTGGCCGGCACACCCAATGACAAGATGCTGGCCCGCGCCGCGACGATGGACCTGACCCTGACCCCCGGCGCGCCCCCGACCGTCTTCTGGGACCTGTTTGGCCAGAAGGGGCACCCGATTCGCACGACCATCTCGGAGATGGGGCCGGTCCTGCTGGCGCGCCTGCTGGAGCTCAATGATGTTCAGGAAGGCGTCCTGACCATCGTTTTCCACGTGGCCGACAAGGATGGACTGCTGCTGCTGGATCTCAAGGATCTGCAGGCCGCCCTGAAATATGTCGCCGACCACGCCGCCGATATCGGCACCCTATACGGCAATGTTTCGCCGGCCACCGTTGGCGCGATCCAGCGCAAGCTTCTGACCCTTCAGAGCCAGGGGGCCGAGAACTTCTTCGGTGAACCGGCGCTGAAGCTGGCGGACATCATGCGCACCGACGTGGCCGGCCGCGGCTATGTCAATTTGCTGGCCGCCGACAAGCTGATCCAGTCCCCCAAGCTCTATTCGACCTTCCTGCTTTGGCTGCTGTCAGAACTGTTCGAAGAGCTGCCCGAGCTGGGCGATCCCGAAAAGCCCCGCCTAGTCTTCTTCTTTGACGAAGCCCACCTGCTGTTCAATGACGCGCCCAAGCCCCTGCTGGAGAAGATCGAGCAGGTGGTGCGCCTGATCCGCTCCAAGGGCGTGGGGATCTATTTCGTCACCCAGAACCCGGCCGACATCCCGGATGCCGTGCTGGGTCAGCTGGGTGCCCGCATCCAGCATGCCCTGCGCGCCTATACCCCTGCCGATCAGAAGGGCCTGAAGGCGGCTGCCCAGTCCTTCCGGGTCAATCCCTCCTTCGACACCGCTGAGACCATCCAGGGCCTCGGCGTCGGCGAGGCCCTGGTCTCGACCCTCGACGCCAAGGGCGCGCCCTGTGTCGTGCAGAAGACCATGATCCGGCCACCGGCTTCGCGACTGGGACCGCTTACGCCGGAAGAGCGCGCCGCCCTGATCGCCCAGAGCCCGGTCGCCGGGCTTTATGACACCGCCCAGGATCGCGACAGCGCCTACGAAATCCTGCAGGGCCGGGCGCGGGAAGCCCAGCGCGAAGCCGAGGCCTCGCAGGAGGCGGCCGAGGCAGAAAAGCGTCGCGAGGCCGAAGACAAGGTCCGGGCCCGGGAAGAAGCGCGAGAGGCGCGCACCGCGCCACGACCGAGGGCTTCAAGCCGCCAGGGCATGGCCGAGACCTTCGCCAAGTCGTTGCTGCGCACCGTCGCCAGTCAGGCGGGCCGCGAGATCATGCGCGGGCTGCTGGGGAGCCTGAAGCGCAGTCGCTAGCGAGGCGGCAGGGTTCTGACCCGGTCCGCGGTCAGGCCGCGGACCGCCGCGAACGCCGGGTGGCCTGCGGTTCGGCCGGAGCCTGCGTCTGGTCCGGGGCTTGGGCTGGTGCCGGGTTGGCCCGGGTCCAGGCCTCGAGCGTGTGCAAGGGGCCCGGCCGACCGATGGCATAGCCCTGCAGCTCCGCGCAGTCCTCGCTGCGCAGGAAGTTGATCTGTTCCTGGGTCTCGACACCCTCGGCCACGACCGGGATCTCGAGGCTGCGGCCCAGTCCGAGGACGGCCCGGACGATCACGGTGGCGCGGTCGTGGCGATGGATGTTTTCCACGAAGCTCTTGTCGATCTTGATCTTGTCGAACGGGAAGGACTGCAAGGTCGACAGGGATGAGAAGCCGGTGCCGAAATCGTCCATGGCGATGCGGACGCCGAGCGCCTTCAGCCGGCGCAGGTTGTCGAGCGCCCGCTGATAGTCCTTGAACAGGGCGCTCTCGGTGATCTCCAGCTCGAGACGATGCGGTGACAGGCCCGTCGAGATCAGCACCTCATGCACGAGGGTCGGCAGGGCGGGGTTGTTGAGCTGTAGCGGCGACAGATTGACCGCAATCCGCAGGGGTTTCTCCCAGGCGGCGGCATCGGCGCAGGCCTGGCGCAGGACCCATTCGCCCAGCGGGGCGATCAGGCCGTTCTCTTCGGCCACCGGAATGAAGTCGAGCGGCGGGATCATGCCGCGGGTCGGATGCTGCCAGCGGACCAGGGCCTCAAAGCCGCAGACCTCACCATCAGCGGCGCGCGCCAGGGGCTGGTAGTAGACCACCAGCTCCCCGTCCGTAATGCCCTGTTTCAGGTCACGGGCCAGGGACCGGCGTTCGCGGATCGACTCGTCCATCTCCCGCTTGAAGAAGCGATAGATGCCGCGGCCGCCCTCCTTGGCGCGAGACAGCGCCATGTCGGCATTGGCCATCAGAGACTCGGCGGTGCGACCATCATCCGGGTAGAGACTGACTCCAAGGCTCGCGCCCATGGTCAGATCCTGGCCCTCGAACATGACCGGTGTTGCCAGGGCATCGAGCATCCGCCCGGACAGCTCGGCGGCGGCCGTCGGTTGATCACCGCCCCCCACCTGCACGACAATGAACTCGTCGCCACCCAGGCGCGCGGCAAAGGACGGCGCAGTAACGGAATCCTGGAGGCGGCGCGCGGTCTCGACCAGCAGGGCGTCGCCGGCCAGATGACCATGCTGGTCATTGGCTTCCTTGAAGTGGTCGAGGTCGATGCAGATCACCGACAGCGTCTCGCCCGAGGCCTCGACCCGTTCGATGGTCGCCGCCAGACGGGTCTGGAGCGAATTGCGGTTCAGCAGGCCGGTCAGGCCGTCATGTTCGGCCAGGTAGCGGATCTTTTCCTCGGCCGAACGACGCTCGCGCAGATCCCGGACGGCCAGCACGGTCAGACCCGAAGTCTCGGTCCGGGCCCCGTCGTCCATCAGACGGGCAAAGACTTCGACCGGAATTTCGCGGCCACCCTCAACCGGCTGCAGGACGCCTTCGCGGCGGACGTCGTCGCGAGAGCCTTCGCCGCCGCTGAACCGCAGGATCTCGCCGTACAGGGGCTTGCCGGTGATCTCGGCGAGTGGAGCGCCCAGCAGCTCGCAGAAAGCGGCATTGGCATCATTGATGCGGCCGTCCTGCACCACGACGATGCCTTCGTAGGCCGCATTGGCCAGCCGGCGGATGCGTTCCAGCGCCGAACGGGTGGTCTGGGATTCGATGGCAACCGCGCCGAGGCCGCCCAGAATGATCAGGCCGGTGATGCTGGTGACCGCCAGGGTCAGGACGCCGCCCGACAGCAGCTGATCTGGCACGATGATGGCCGCGTCGGGCACGGTGGTGATGGCACCCATGCCTGTGAAATGCAGGCCGCAGACTCCGAGAGTCAGCATGACGCCGCCCAGGACCTGCTTGCCGAGGCTGCGGGCGCGGCCCGCCAGGATCAGGGCGGCCGTACAGCCTGCGACGCCGAACAGGACCGAGGCCCCAACCGTGGCATGTTCCCAGACCAGATGGCCCTGGGTCACGAAGGCAGTCATGCCCGTATAGTGCATGGACGCGACGCCCATGCCGAGGATCAGGCCGCCGGCCATGTCGTTGGTGCGGGTGCGCTGGGCCGACGCAACGACGAAGCCCGAGCCCATGAACAGGACGGCGATCATCAGGGACAACAAGGTCCCGGTCGGGCTGTAACCGGTCTTGAGGCCGGGATCATAGGCGACCATGCCGATAAAATGGGTGGCCCAGACCCCCGAGCCGCAGACAAGCCCAGTCAGCAGAAGCCAGGCCGCCCGGACCAGCCCCTTGGCGCCGCGCATGCGCGAGTAAAGCCTGAACGCCGTGAAGCAGGCCGCAAAGCAAACGACCGCTGCCACGCCGACCAACCGATAATCATGCTCGGTCGTCAGACAGGTCAAAACCTTTAACACACGCGGTTCCCCCGGATCACAGACCTCAAACGATACGGGAGGAGTTACAAATAAACAGTTTCAACGCGGGGTCGTGCGTGAAACCTCCGCCATCCAGACGAATTGGGGGCCGGATCAGCCCCGATCGCCGGTCACCGGCCCGCTGCGGCCTGGGCCTGATGCCAGCGCCAGGCGCTGCCGAGGATCACATCGAGGTCGCGTGACGGCGACCAGCCCAGATCGGCACGGGCCTTGGCATTGTCGCCAACCAGGATCGGGGCATCTCCCGGACGTCGACCGGCCATCTGCACCGGGAGGGGCCGGCCGGTGGCGCGCTCAACCCCGGAAATCAGCTCCTTGACCGTCGTGCCATGACCCGTACCCAGATTGTAGCTGGTGCTCGACGCTCCGGAGAGAAGCCGGTTCAGGGCCGCGACATGGGCATCGGCCAGGTCCAGAACGTGGACATAGTCGCGCACCGCCGTGCCGTCGCGGGTATCGTAGTCGTCGCCGAAAATCGTGAAATGCGGGCGCTGGCCGAGGGCTACCTGGATGGCCAGGGGAATGGCGTGTGTCTCGGGCTCGTGCCATTCGCCGATTCGGCCCTCGGGATCGGCACCGGCAGCGTTGAAGTAACGCAGTACCGTGCTGCGGAACCCGACATAGCGCCCATAGTCGGCCAGGGCCTGCTCGACCATCAGCTTGCTGCGGCCATAAGGATTGAGCGGGGCCTGGGGATGGGTCTCGTCCATCGGCAAGGTCACCGGATCGCCGAAAGTGGCGCAGGTGGACGAAAAAACCAGGGCCTCGACGCCGGCCCGGCGCGCGGCCTCGACCAGGGTGATCGTGCCGGAAACATTGTTGTCAAAGAACGCCCCCGGATCCTTGACCGATTCACCGACCTCGATACGGGCCGCGAAGTGCAGCACGGCCACCGGCTTGTAGGCGTTGAACACGGCATCGAGCCGGGCCGCGTCGCGAATGTCACCGATCTCCAGCGGCCCCCATTGCACGTGCTCCCGGTGGCCATTGGACAGGTCATCCAGGACGACAGGCGTGAACCCGGCCTCAGCAAGGGCCAGACAGGTGTGAGAGCCCACATAGCCGGCACCGCCGGCGACCAGAACGGTCCGCATCTTTTTTCCTTCGCACGTCAGGCTTCTGGCTATCGACTTTGGACCAAGGTTGAAAGTCTGCGGTGGCGCATCACGAAGATCGTCATGATGATGTCATCAGCTTGAGTGTCTTAGCCGCGCGGCTTGCCTCGGCACCGCGATTGCTGGATTAGGCAGAGACGTCGCCCGCCGGGCGGCGATCGATCGGATCAGGATGTTTCGATGCGCGTAGCGATGATTGGCACGGGTTATGTCGGCCTGGTGTCCGGGGCGTGTTTCGCCGACTTCGGGCACGTGGTGACGTGCATCGACAAGGATCCCAGCAAGATCGAGCGCCTGGAACGGGGCGAGATCCCGATCTTCGAACCGGGCCTGGACGATCTTGTCGCGCGCAATGTTCGCGAAGGTCGGCTGTTCTTCACCCTCGAAGGGGCGGAGGCGATCAAGGCCGCTGACGCGGTGTTCATCGCCGTCGGCACCCCGACCCGTCGCGGCGATGGCCACGCGGACCTGTCCTATGTCTATGCCGCAGCCGAGGAGATCGCCGGCCTGATCGAGGACTTTACGGTGATTGTCACCAAGTCGACCGTGCCGGTCGGCACCGGCGACGAGGTTGAGGCGATCATCAGGCGCGTTCGCCCCGACGCCCAGTTTGCCGTGGTCTCCAACCCGGAATTCCTGCGCGAAGGCGCGGCGATCGAGGACTTCAAGCGCCCCGATCGCGTGGTGGTCGGCACTGAGGACGAGCGGGCCCAGGCGGTGATGCGCGACCTCTACCGGCCGCTGTCGCTGAACGAGACCCCGATCGTCTTCACCGGTCGCCGGACCAGCGAGCTGATCAAATATGCGGCCAACGCCTTCCTGGCCATGAAGATCACCTTCATCAACGAGATGGCCGACCTGTGCGAAAAGGTTGGGGCCGACGTTCAACAGGTGGCCAAGGGCATCGGCCTGGACAAGCGGATCGGCGGCAAGTTCCTCAATGCCGGACCCGGCTATGGCGGATCCTGCTTCCCGAAGGACACCATCGCCCTGGTCAAGACCGCCCAGGATTTCGGGGCTCCGACCCGGCTGATCGAGACGACCGTCGAGGTCAATGACGCCCGCAAGAAGGCCATGGCCGGCAAGATTGCCGCGGCTATCGGCGCGACCGATCTCACAGGCAAGACGATCGGCGTGCTCGGCGTGACCTTCAAGCCCAATACCGACGACATGCGCGACGCCCCCAGCCTCGACATCCTGCCGGCCCTGCAGGCCATGGGGGCCCGCGTCCAGGCCTATGACCCAGAAGGAGCCCGGGAGGCCGCCCACATGCTGCCCGGCGTGGACTTCAAGGCCGGTGCCTATGAGGCCGCCGAAGGCATCGATGCCCTGGTGATCCTGACCGAGTGGGACCAGTTCCGCGCCCTGGACCTGGATCGCCTGAAGCTGTTGATGAAGGTCCCGGTCGTGGTCGACCTGCGCAATGTCTACAAGGCCAGCGAGATGGTCCGCCACGGCTTTACCTACGCCTCGATCGGACGCGGCTGACATGTCGATCCCGATCATCGTCACCGGCGCGGCCGGCTTCATCGGCATGCATGTCGCCGAACGCCTGCTGGATCGCGGCGAGACGGTGATCGGGATCGACAATTTCAACAGCTATTATGATCCGGCCCTGAAGGCCGCCCGGGCCGCGCGGCTGGAAGGCCGCCATGGCTTCACCATGGTCCGGCTGGACATCGCCGAGCACGAGGTCCTGCTGGATCTGGTCAAGTCATCCGGTGCCCGCCGGGTCGTGCATCTGGCTGCCCAGGCCGGCGTCCGCTACTCGATCGACAATCCCTTTGCCTATGAGCGGAGCAATCTGGCGGGTCATCTGGCCGTGCTCGAAGCCTGCCGACATGCCGGGGTCGAGCACCTGGTCTATGCCTCGTCCAGCAGCGTCTATGGCGACCGCCCCCTGAACGGCTCAGGCTTCCGGGAGACCGATCCGGCCGAGACGCCGGTGTCACTCTACGCGGCCACCAAACGGTCCTGCGAGCTGATCAGCCAGAGCTATGCCAGGCTCTACGGCTTTCCCCAGTCGGGCCTGCGCTTCTTCACCGTCTATGGCCCCTGGGGCCGCCCGGACATGGCCTATTTCGGCTTTACCCAGAAGATCCTCGCCGGCGAACCCATCGAGGTCTTCGGCGAAGGCAAGATGGCCCGCGACTTCACCTATATCGACGATATCGTCGACGGCATTGTCGGGGTGCTCGACCACCCGCCGGCCCAAGGCGGGCATGAGGTCTACAACATCGGCGACAATGACCCGGTCGGCCTGATGGAGATGATCTCCACGCTCGAAGCGGCACTCGGCGTAGAGGCCGTCAAGATCATGCGGCCCATGCAGCCGGGCGATGTCACCGCCACCTATGCCAATATCGACAAGCTCCAGGCCCTCACCGGCTACAAACCGAAGGTGAAGCTGGCCGAGGGGCTGGCGAGGTTCGTGGCGTGGCGGCGGGCCTATTCCGGTGCCTGAGCGACGGGGGCCAGGGCGCGCTTTGAAACCTGGTGTTCCCGCCAGGAAATGAACAGGGTTGAGCCGACCACGATGGCCGCGCCGATCAGGGTCGCTGTCCTGGGAACCTCGTGGAACAGCAGAAAGCCGACCAGAACCGCAAAGACCAGCCGGGTATAGTCGATCGGGGCCATCACGGCGGCCTCCCCGGCCTGCATGCCCTTGATATAGGCCCCCTGGGTCAGGGTGCCGATGACGCCCATGGCCGCCAGCAGGCCAAGGTCGGGCCAGCTGGGCCAGCGCCAGACGAACAGGGCCGGTGGGATCGAGAAGACCAGGCCCAGCACGGCGGCATAGACCAGCAGGGTGAACGGCGAATGGTCGCGGGTCATCACCTTCATGCCGGTAATGGTCAGGGCAAACAGCAGAGCCGCCGCCAGAGCCGCCGCCTGGGGCCAGCCCAACCAGCCGGCGGATCCACCCGCGCCGGGCTGCAGCATGATCAGCACGCCGAGAAAGCCGATCACGGCGGCCGAGATCCGCAAGGGTCCGATCGGTTCGCGCAGGATCAGGCCGGCGAAGGGCACCAGCCACAGGGTCCGGGTAAAGGACAGGGCATTGGCGTCGGCCAGGGGCAGTTCCTGATAGGCATAGAAGCTCAGGATCAGGGCCAGGACTCCGGCGCTCGACCGGAAGATCAGAATGCCGGGCCGCGTGGTGTAGAAGGTCCCCCGCCAGTCGCGAGCCATCAACGGCAGCAGGATGATCACCCCGGCCAGCTGGCGATAGAAGGTCTGCAGGGCGGCGGGATAGCCGGGGCCCAGATACTTGATCAGGGTGGTCATCGCCGTGAAGCCGACGGCCGAGGCCAGCATCCACAGCGCGCCGCGCAGGTTCGGTGTCAGGGTGATTGCCGTTACCCCGTCGCGCCGGCCGTCATGGCCACCCGCATCTGCTCGGCCTGTTCCGGCGTGATGCCCATGGCCGACAGGATCGGCGAGGGCGCGGACTTGTCCCAGCTGCTGCGGCCACCGATCGTGATGCCGCCATCGACGACGATATGGGTGCCCGTCACGAACTCGGAGTCGTCGCAGGCCAGATAGAGGGCGGCGCGGGCGATGTCTTCCGGCAGGCCGGCCTTGGGGATCGGCTGGATCTTCGGACCGACCTCGGCGACGCGGGCCGCCATCTGGTCGGCAACCTCGCGCGGCAGCCCCATCGAGGCCCCGAAGATCGAGGTGGCGATCAGGCCCGGGCAGATCGCATTGACCCGGATCCGGTCCGGCGACAGTTCGGCGGCCGCGCAGCGGCTCAGATGGATCACGGCGCACTTGGCGGTCGAATAGGCCAGGGGCCCGAACCCGGCCTGCAGGCCGGCGATCGAGGCGGTGTTGATGATCGAGCCGCCCCCGCGCTCGAGCATCAGGGGCACGGCATGCTTCATGCCCAGGGCCGGACCGCGGACCAACAGGGCAAAGGTGTGGTCCCAGCCCTCGGCGGTCATGTCCGCCACGCCCAGGGGCGTGCCGCCATGGCCGGCATTGTTGAACAGGATGTCGAGGCCGCCAAAGGCGTCCTTGGCCATGGCCACGGCCCGGGCAATATCGGCCTCGACGGTGACATCACAGCGGGCGAAACGGACCCGGTCGGGGAAACGCTTTTCGAGCATCGCGCCCTTGTCGTCCTGCAGGTCGGCGGCGATGACGCTGGCCCCCTCGGCGACGAACAGTTCGACCGTCCCGAGCCCGATCCCCGAGCATGCCCCGGTGATCACGGCCACCTTGCCGTTCAGACGTCCAGCCATGTGCAGTCCCTCCCTATGACACCCCGACCTCTGCTGGATCGGTGATCAGTGTTCATATTCGCGGAGGACCCGGGGCTTGGCTAGCCTGGAAAGGCGGTCGCGCCATCGATGCGGGTATCGGATCGGGTCAGGAAGGCCTGGCGCAGGTCGCCCAGGGCCGGGCCGATGAGGAACCAGGGCTCGATGCAGTAGCGCGAGAACAGCCGGCGCGGATCGGCGAGCAGACGAAACAGCCATTCGACGCCGAGCCGCCCCATCCAGCGCGGGGCCGCCTTCTGGACCCCGGCCTCATAGTCGAAAGCTCCGCCGACCGTGAAGTGGGCACAGGGGTGGGTGATCGCCTTGTGGTTCTCCAGCACCCAGATCTCCTGGCGCGGCATGCCCATGCCGACCAGCAGGATATGGGGCTTGAACGCGTTGATCGCCTCGACCACCGCCGTGTTCTCCGCCGAGCCGCAGCGGGCATCGAAATAGCCGTGGTGGGTCGCAAGCTCGACGCCGGGATGGTCGGCCAGGATCCTCTCGCGGGCCGCATCGGCTACGCCGGGGGCCCCGCCGACGAAGAAGACCCGCCAGTTTTCCTGTCGGGCCCGGGCCCAGAAGAAATCCCGCCAGTCGAGATAGGTGCAGCGATGGAACTGCCGGCTGTTGCGGCCGATCACCCGGGCCCAGGCCAGCAGCGGCGTCGAATCCACCTCGACCAGGTCGGCAGAGTCGAAGAAGGCCCGGATCCTGGCATTCCTGCGGACCAGATAGAGGCTGTGCAGATTGTGGTTGGCGATGATCGAGGACACGCCCCGGTTCAGGCGCGCCGCCACGAAGTGGAAGACCTCCTCGTGCCGCACAAGATCCATGCGCTCGCCCAGCAGCCGGACCCGTTCATTGGCGCGACGCTTCAGGCGGAACGGACGGGTGGCGACTGGCGGCGACGGAACGGAAGGGGCGATCTCGGGCATCTGCGGCTTTCTCAAGAACCGCGTTCAGCCTTACGAAGACCCGGTAAGCATCCCGATAAATTTCATCCTTAGCGGGGCTTAACCCTGACGGCACAAGGGCTTGGCCGTCAGGGTCAGTACGTCCTAGTCGTTGGTGACGACGACCTAGCCCATGGCCTTGCGGCTGGCCAGATGGGCGATGGCCTCGCCGGCCCGCTCCAGCGGAAAGCGCTCGGAGACATGGGGCTTGATCTTGCCCTCGGCATAGAGGGCCATCAGCTCCCTGACGTTCTGGGCATGGCCGGCCGGATCGCGGGCCACCGCCGCGCCCCAGAAGACCCCGACAATGTCGCAGGACTTCAGCAGGGTGAGGTTCAGCGGCACCTTGGCGATGCCCGACGGGAAGCCGATCACCAGGAAGCGGCCGTTCCAGCCCGCAGCGCGGATGGTGGCCTCCGAATAGTCACCGCCGACCGCGTCATAGGCCACGTCCCAGCCATTGGGACCGCAGGCCTCCTTGATCAGATTGGCCAGGGCCTTCTGGCCGTCCTTGTCGAATGGACCGCGCGGATAGACGACGCCGCTGTCGGCACCGTGGGCGATGGCCAGATCGACCTTTTCCTGGCTGGAGGCCGCCGCGATGACCCGCGCCCCGGCCGCCTTGCCCAGTTCCACCGCCGCCAGGCCGACGCCGCCGGCCGCACCCAGCACCAGCAGGGTCTCGCCGGCCTTCAGGCTGCCGCGATCCTTCAGGGCATAATAGGAGGTGCCATAGGTCAGGATGAAGGCCGCCGCCTCGTCGAAGGGCATGTTGTCGGGGATCTTGGTGCAGCGCCCCTCTTCCAGGGCCAGCTTCTCGGCCATGCCGCCCCAGCCGGTCGAGGCCAGGACCCGGTCGCCAACCTTGAATTTCGTCACGCCCTCGCCGACGGCGGCGATCAGGCCAGAGACCTCACCGCCCGGCGCGAAGGGACGGGTAGGCTTGAACTGGTACTTGTCCTCGATGATCAGGACGTCCGGATAATTGACGCCGCAGGCCTTCACATCGATCAGCACCTGGCCGGGACCGGCCACGGGATCGGGCAGTTCTGACAATTCCAGGGTTTCGGGGCCGCCGACCGCCGTGCTGAGAACCGCCTTCATCTGTCATCTCCCGAGGTTTTTCTTTAAGAGCCGGGACGCTAACGCAGGGCGCGCGGCCAAGGAAGCAGAATGTCAAACAAGCGTTTTAGTCTGGCCCTGCACGGTGGTGCCGGCTCGGCTCCCGGTCACGATTACAGCCAGGAGATCGCCCACATGGCCGGCCTGGTCGAGGCGGCGCGGGACCGACTGGCCGCCGGGGCCAGCGCCCTGGACGTCGCGGTCGAGACCGTCGTCGCCCTGGAGGCCAGCGGCCTCTATATCGCCGGCAAGGGGGCCTCGCCCAATGCGGCCGGGGCCTATGAGCTGGATGCCTGCCTGATGGACGGCACCAGCGGTCGGGCCGGGTCGATCGCCGCCCTGCAGGGTTTCGAGAGCCCGATTCTCGCGGCCCGGGCGGTGATGGAAAAGACCCCGCACGTGATGCTGGCCGGCGAGGGGGCCATGGCCTTCGCGCGAGCCCAGGGCCTGAAGGAAATCGCCGATCCGGACAGCTGGTTCACCCAGGCGGCGGCCTTCGAGACCAATCACCCGCCCGAACTCCCGACCGGGACGGTCGGATGCGTGGTCCGCGACGCCGAGGGCCGGCTGGCGGCCGCTACCTCGACGGCCGGAGTCTTTGGCAAACTTCCTGGTCGAATTGGCGACTCGCCCATCATCGGGGCCGGAGCCTGGGCCGACGACAGGGTCGCCGTCTCCTGCACCGGCCAGGGTGAGTATTTCATCCGCACCGCCGTGGCGGTGCAGATCGCCCATCGCATGCGTTTCGGTGGCGAGAGCCTGGAAAGTGCGGCGGCGGCGGCCATAGCCGGGATCGCGGCCCTGGGCGGCGACGGCGGACTGATAAGCGTCGACCGGGACGGCCATATCGCCATGCCCTTTGCCTCCGACGGGGTCAAACGCGCCGCCCTGATGCCGGATGGCACGATCTTCAGCGCCGCCTTCTGACGGCAGCCGTCCAGGCTTCATACCGAATTGAACGCCCTCCCTTCGATCGATAGGCTTCCCGACATGCATGCACGCGCTGGCCAGCTGGCCCGACCCGAAGACCTGATCGACCTGGCCGCCCTGACCGGGGCCTATCTCGACCTCAAGCCCGACCTGGCCAACCCCGCCCAGCGGGTGGCGTTCGGGACGTCCGGCCACCGGGGTTCCAGCCTCGACGGGGCCTTCAATGAGGCCCACATCCTGGCGATCACCCAGTCGATCGTGGAATATCGCGCCGCCCAGGGCATCACCGGCCCGATCTTCGTCGGCCGCGACACTCACGGCCTGTCCGAGCCGGCCTGGCGCAATGTGATCGAGGTCCTGGTCGCCAATGGCGTCGACGCCCTGATCGACGACCGCGACGGCTTCACCCCGACCCCGGCCGTGTCCCACGCCATTCTCGCCCATAATCGCGGCAGGACCTCGGGCCTGGCCGACGGCATTCTGATCACCCCGTCGCACAATCCGCCCCGCGACGGCGGCATCAAATATAATCCCCCCTCGGGCGGTCCGGCCGACGGCGCGGCCACCTCGGCCATTGCCAGTCGCGCCAACCAGCTGATCGAGGGCGGTCTGGCCGAGGTTCGCCGCATCCCGTTCGAGCGGGCGATTACCCAGGCCAGCCGCTTCGACTTCCTGGGCCGCTATGTCGATGATCTGCCCAGCGCCCTGGATCTCGAGATCATCCGCAGCGCCGGCGTGAAGATCGGGGCAGACCCGCTGGGCGGGGCCAGTGTCGGCTACTGGGGCGAAATCGCCGACCGACACCGCCTGGACCTGACCGTGGTCAATCCGGCCGTCGATCCGCGCTGGGCCTTCATGCCGCTGGATACCGACGGCAAGATCCGCATGGACTGCTCGTCGCCCTGCGCCATGGCCAATCTGGTCAAGGCCATGGCCGATGGCGCGGCCTTTGACGTCGCCACCGGCAATGACGCCGACGCCGACCGCCACGGCATCGTCACCCCCGACGGCGGGCTGATTAACCCCAACCATTTCCTGGCCGCCGCGATTTCTTACCTGTTCAGCCACCGCGAGGGCTGGGGCCCGGAGGTCGCCGTCGGCAAGACCCTGGTCTCGTCCTCGATGATCGACCGCGTCGTGGCCGGACTGGGCCGGACGCTTCTGGAAGTGCCGGTCGGCTTCAAGCATTTCGTGCCGGGCCTGCTGGACGGCAGCGTCGGTTTCGGCGGTGAGGAATCGGCCGGGGCCGCGTTCCTGCGCCGCGACGGCACGGTGTGGACGACCGACAAGGACGGCCTCCTGCTGGCCCTGCTGGCCGCCGAAATCCAGGGCCGAACGGGGCGCAGCGCCAGCCAGCTCTATGACGGCCTGGCCGAGCAATATGGTCGCCCCGCCTATGCCCGTGTCGATGCCCCGGCCGACCGGGCCCAGAAGGCCCGCCTCGCGGCCCTGAGCCCTTCGGACGTCACCGCCACCTCCCTGGCCGGCGAGGCGATCACCGCCACCCTGACCGCCGCCCCCGGCAATGGCGAGGCGATCGGTGGCCTGAAGGTGGTCACCGCCAATGCCTGGTTCGCCGCCCGCCCCTCCGGGACCGAGGATGTGTACAAGATCTATGCGGAATCGTTACTCGGGGATGAGCACCTGAAACAGGTGCAGGCAGAAGCGCGGGAGGTGGTGGCCGGGGCGCTGAACGGCTGATCGCCACTTTACGCTGCGCCCAAGGCCCTTTAGGCATGCCTTTGAGGGATGGGGGTCTCTTAGAGTCAGGCGAAATCCGCATGAGTGCGATGCAGGCTTCCGACCCGACGCCGTCGGCCCGTCAAAAGGGCTTTCTGGGCGTGGTCGAGCGACTGGGCAATCTGCTGCCCGAACCCGTAATGATCTTCGTCTGGCTGATCCTGGGGCTGATGGTCCTGTCGGCCCTCGGCCAGGCCCTGGGCTGGTCGGCCTCGATCACCTATAGCGGCGACGAGGCGCCCCAGTTCGGCGAGCTGGAAAATGGCGTCCTGACCTATGCGGCCAGCAGCCTGTTTTCCGAGGCCAACCTGGCCCGGCTGTTCACCGAAATGCCCAAGACCCTCACGAACTTTGCGCCCCTGGGACTGGTTCTGGTGGTGATCCTGGGCGCGGCCGTGGCCGAGCGCTCCGGCCTGTTCAGCGCCCTGATCCGGGCCAGCCTGCGCGAGGCCCCCAAGGCGATCCTCACCCCGCTGGTGGTGCTGATCGGCATGGTCTCGCACCATGCTTCCGACGCGGCCTATGTCGTGTTCATCCCTCTGGCCGGCCTGCTGTTCGCCGCCGTGGGCCGCCATCCCCTGGCCGGCATCGCCGCCGGTTTCGCCGCCGTCTCCGGCGGTTTCGCCGGCAATCTGACGCCGGGCCAGTTCGACGTGGTGCTGTTCGGCTTCACCCAGGAAGCGGCCCGGATCATCGATCCGACCTGGACCATGAACCCGCTGGGCAACTGGTGGTACATCCTGGCCATCGTCTTCGTCTTCACCCCCATCGCCTGGTTCCTGACCGACCGGGTGATCGAGCCTCGCCTTGGCGTCTGGGGCGGTCAGGCCGATGACAGCCTGAAGGCCGAGCTGGCCAAGTCGGCGGTGACGGCCGAGGAAAAGCGCGGCCTGAAGCTGGCCGGTCTGGCGGCCCTGGCCGTGGTGGCCCTGTTTGCCGCCCTGACCCTGATCCCCGGCTTCACGCCCCTGATCGACGAGACCAAGACCGGTCCCGCCCAGCTGACCCCGTTCTACAGTGCCCTGATCGCCGGCTTCATGCTGCTGTTCCTGTCCTGTGGCGTGGCCTTCGGGGTCGGGGTCGGCACCGTGCGCTCGGACAAGGACGTGGTCATCATGATGGCCGACGGGGTGCGTTCGGTGGCCCCCTATATCGTCTTTGCCTTCTTCGCCGCCCACTTCGTGGCCATGTTCAACTGGTCGCGCCTGGGCCCCATCGCCGCCATCCACGGGGCCGAGGCCCTGAAGGCCATGAACCTGCCGGCCCCGATGCTGCTGGTCAGTGTTCTGGGCTTCTCGTCGGTGCTGGACCTGTTCATCGGCTCGGCCTCGGCCAAGTGGAGCGCCCTGGCCCCCGTGGTGGTGCCGATGTTCATGCTGCTGGGCATCTCGCCGGAAATGACCACCGCCGCCTATCGGATGGGTGACAGCTTCACCAATCTGATGACCCCGCTGATGAGCTATTTCCCGCTGGTCCTGGCCATGACGAGGCGCTGGGACAACAGCATGGGCGTCGGCTCCTTGCTGGCCCTGATGCTGCCCTATGCCCTGGCCTTTATGGTCGCCGGGGTCGCCATGACCCTGGCCTGGGTGGCCTTCGACTGGCCGCTGGGTCCGGGCGCGCAGGTGCATTACACGCCGCCGGGCGGGCTGTTGAAGTAGGGGGAGCGGGCGCAGCCGCAGACACGGCTGCGCCGCCTCACGCGATCACTCGCTGAAGGTGTGGGAAGGGTCGCGAAGCGTCCGGGCCTCGCCCGGATGATGGGATGGTTGAATACCGTTTCGACGAAGACGAACGCTCCGCGTGACCGTTATTCCTCTGGCCGGGGCGCGCAGGTCTGGTTCAACCTTTTGCCCCACCCGGGTTTGTCCTCCTCGCGACGGACTTGAGCCTTGGGCTGCAGCCACGCCGATTCCGGAGGGACCCGGAGCGAACCTTCGGACGGGCGGAGGCCCTGGCCAGCCTCCGATGGGCAGGTTTACGTCCCCTGCCCTCACTCCCGCTCGATCACCCCTCAAGGCCCATCAGGTCGCCGGCCGCCGTCCCTTCCCTTGCATTGAGGTGAGATTGATTATGCAGGCGGTTTCAGCGCGTCTGATTGGCGCGGTCGATTTATCTTCAGGGCCTTGATTTTGTTGAGGTCTGTCTGGAAAAGTGCGGGGATAGGCGCCTCCCTATTCCCGTACTTGCCCCCTACGGATCGCTTCGCGATCGTCTTCCCCCGGAGGGGGAAGATGAAGTTCATCCTCTCCCCGCCAGGGGGGAGGACGACCGCGAAGCGGTCAGGTGGGGGCTAGGGCGTCAACCGCCCTCGCACCGAGAGGCCCTGCCCTGTCCGGAAAGGCTTCGCAAACCCCTCATCCTCCCATCCCGGCTTTCGCCTGGACGGGCCCCACCTTCTCCCTCTGGGAGAAGGGTTCAGATTCGTCGCCCAGGCACCGCCCTAAAACCTTGGAGGCGAGCTTGCTCTGAGGTCAGGCCGTGTCAATGACCGGCCAGAGGCCGGCCGCGCGCGGCGGCGCGGCGCGGCGCGCCGTCATTGACACGGCCTGACCTCAGAGCTCCAATTCCACCAAGGGTTTCAGGGCGCGCCAGCCTCCGCTGCGGCGGAGGGCGGTCACGAAGGAATGGATGCCAAAAGTGCTCGCGAACAATCTCGACAATCGCGTGGAGCGAATGATTGAGCGCGCACGGACGCTCTTTATCGACATTGCCCAAACCCATGGCCTTCAACTCGAGTGGGACAACAGCGCGCCAGTTGAACTCGCGGCCTCTCTACCAAAACAGCCGGGCCTCGACTGGTCGCTGTGGCTGAACCTGCAGAACAACGACGAGATCGGCGTTCAACACGACCTCTTCTACGTTGAGTGGTTTCCAGCCGACGATCCCGTTGCCGAGGCGGAGTTTTTAGCGATCGTCCACGGTCTGATCTCCGGTGACGTGCGACTGAGATGCCGCTTTGGACGCTGGAGACGGCAGCCTTACGCCGTTGATTTTCAGCGGGAAGTAAATGGTGTTTGGCGCACCTTCTATGCGTATGGAAATGGCTTCCACATCGGGAGGGCGGCTTCGATCAAGATTTTGCGCAACGGCCATCCAGACACATCCGGATAGACGAGCACCCAAAACCTAGCCACCACCGCCACTTCGCCCTATACCGCCCGCATGTTTGAAGGCCTCTCCCCCCTCGCCCGCGACGCACGCGCCTGGCCGTTCGAGCAGGCGCGCGCCCTGCTGGCCCGCACCCTGCGTCTGCGCCTGTCCGACGCCGAGCGCGATCTCGCCTCGACCCTGATCCACGCCGGCAAGACCGACGAAGCGGTCGCCACCCTGGAGGCCCTGCGCAAACCGGTAGTGCTGGAGACCGGCTATGGTCCGTCGGGCCTGCCGCACATGGGCACCTTCGGCGAGGTGGCGCGCACGACCATGGTCCGCGCCGCGTTCCGCGCCCTGACCGACGACAAGATTCCCACGCGCCTGATCTCGTTCAGCGACGACATGGACGGCCTGCGCAAGATCCCGCCGAACGTGCCGAACGGCGAGGTCATGATCCCCGATCTCGACAAGCCGCTGACCGTGGTCCGCGACCCCTATGGCGAGCACGAGAGCTTCGGCCACCACAACAATGCCCGCCTGCGGACCTTCCTCGACGGTTTCGGCTTCGACTACGAGTTCGTGTCCTCGACCGACTGCTATCGCGGCGGCCGCTTTGACGAGACCCTGCTTCTGGCCCTGGAGCGGTTCGACGCCATCCAGAAGATCATGCTGCCATCGCTCGGTGAGGAGCGCCGGGCCACCTATTCGCCGTTCCTGCCGATCAGCCCCAAGACCGGCAAGGTGCTGCAGGTCCCGACCCTGGAGCGCAATGTCGCCAAGGGCACGATCGTGTTCCGCGACGAGGACGGCGAGCTGACCGAGGTTCCGGTGACCGGCGGCGGCGTCAAGATGCAGTGGCGTCCCGACTGGGCGATGCGCTGGACGGCCCTGGGCGTCGACTACGAGATGAGCGGCAAGGACCTGATCGACAGCGTCCGTCTCTCGAACCAGGTGTGCAAGGTGCTGGGTGGCTCGCCGCCGGAAGGGTTCCACTACGAACTCTTCATGGACGAGAACAATCTGAAGATCTCCAAGACCAAGGGCAACGGCCTGACCATGGACGAGTGGCTGCGCTACGGCGCGCCCGAGAGCCTGGCCTACTACATGTTCCAGAGCCCCAAGTCGGCCAAGAAGCTCTATTTCGACGTCATCCCCAAGGCGACCGACGAGTATCTTCAGCAGCTGGACGCCTTCCAGAAGCAGGAACCGGCCAAGCAGATCGACAACCCGGCCTGGCACGTTCACTCCGGCAAGCCGCCCGAGCAGGGCTCGCCGGTGTCGTTCAGCCTGATGCTGAATCTGGTCTCGGCCGCCGACGCCTCGACCAAGGACATCCTCTGGGGCTTCCTGGGCCGCTATGTCGACGGCGCCACGCCGGAAAGCCAGCCGCTGCTGGACCGCCTGGCCGGCTATGCGATCAACTACTACGAGGACTTCGTGAAGCCCTCGAAGACCTTCCGCGCCCCGACGGATGTGGAGCGCGCGGCGATCGTCGACCTTCGCGCCCGCCTGGCGGCCCTGCCCGAAGGCTGCCAGGACGCCGAGCTGATCCAGAACGAGGTGTTCGCGGTCGGCAAGGACCACGCCTTCGACCCCCTGCGCGCCTGGTTCCAGGCCCTGTACGAAGTGCTGCTGGGCCAGAGCCAGGGCCCGCGCTTCGGCTCCTTCGCGGCGATCTTCGGCCTGGACCGGACGATCGCCCTGATCGACGAGAAGCTGGGTTAGTCTGAACCAGATCCTCCCCCTCCGGGGGAGGTGGCCCAGCGGGCCGGAGAGGGCAGCGCGGCCTATGCCCAGATAGCCCCCTCAGTCGCTCCGCGACAGCTCCCCCAGCAGGGGAGCAGCTTCTCCCGCCTCCGGTGAGTCTCCGTGTCTGCGACACCGTGTCCCTTAAGGTGAACGGTCCCTGAATTGCCGGTTAAGGGAATGTCCGCAATTGCGGGCGTAAGGTTCCCCGATCAGAACCAAGGTTAGTCTAATGGCTTCTTTCACCCTTCGCCCGTCGGACCGTTCGCAATTCGACACTCTGCTCGGCGATCTGACCAGCAAGTTTCCGGCCGCCCATGTGGAAGCCGCCCATAACGACACCTGGAACTCTTACCGGGTCGACGTTTCCTGTGATGCGCCGTGGGAAGGCGACCTGATCGCCTTTATCGAGGGCGAGCACGCCGGCTGCCCGCGCACCTGATTACGGGCTAGTCGCCCCCTACTGGCTGGCCCAGAGGATCCGCGCGATCCAGGCGACCTCGCCGCGCTCCAGCACCCGATCGCCATAGTCACGGTTCAGCGAGGTCAACTCGATGGTCCGGGCGGTGACCCGCGCCAGTTCCTTGGCCATCACCTCGCCGGCATGGGTCTTGACCACCACCCGGTCGCCGCGGCGCGGCTCGATCGAGGGCGAGACCAGGATACGGTCGCCGTCGCGAAACACCGGCAGCATGGAATCCCCGGCAATCTCCAGGGCATAGACCCCGTCCTCCTGCAGGCCGGGAAAGGCGATCTCGTCCCAGCCCTCGCCGACCGGAAAGCCGGCATCGTCGAAGAAGCCGTCCGATCCGGCCTGGGCAAAGCCCAGCAGCGGCAAGCCCCGCTGCACGGGGCGCTTGCGGCTTTCGGTCAGGGCGGCGAACTCTGAAAATCCGACCCCGGTGGCTTCCAGAACCTTGGCCAGGCTCTCGGTCGAGGGCCAGCGCGGTCGCGCCTCGGCATCGGCCGATACCCGCTTGGAGCGGTTGAAGCTGGTCGGATCCAGCCCCGACATCCGGGCCATGGCCGAAGGGCTCATGTCGAACCGCTTGGCGAGGGCGTCGATCGCCGTCCAGATTTCGGTGTGCGAGAGCGCCGTCATGTCGCGGAATCCGGGCCGGGAGGGTGGCAGGAAAATATGCCTCGCCCCTAGGAAAGTAAACCTATCACGCCCCACCAAGGTTGACGTTTACGTAAACGTTGACGTCAACGGAAACCCGGAATAGGGTAATCAGCGATAACAAAGCGGCCCCGCCGCGTAGCCGGGCCTTTCCTCTTGGGAGGTTTCTATGTTGGCCGACCTGCGTCGCCCTGAGCGGACGTTCACGATCCGCAATCTCTGCAACGAATTCAAAGCCACGCCGCGCGCCCTGCGCTTCTATGAGGACAAGGGCCTGCTCAATCCGGCCCGCGAAGGCCTCAACCGCGTCTATTCCCACAAGGACCGCGTCCGTCTGCAGCTGATCCTGCGCGGCAAGCGGGTGGGCCTGTCGCTGTCGGAAATCCGCGAACTGCTCGACCTCTATGACGAGAACGATGACGGCGCCGCCCAGATGGCCAGGTCGCTGAAGAAGTTCCGCGAGCGCGCCAGTGCGCTGGAACAGCAGCGCGAGGATATTGACGGGGCCCTGATCGAACTGCACCAGGCCTGCGCCCGCCTCGAGCAGCGCCTGGCCGAGATCCGCCCCGACCTGCTGCCCCGCGCCGCCGACTATGACCAGGTGCTGCGCGCCCGGCTGGACGGTCACGCGGATGCCGCGCTCGGCAAGTAATAGGGCAGGCCAGCCGGCCTAACGCCCTCGACCCTTCCCACTTCCAGGACCTTCCATGACCTACCAGGCCCCCGTTCGCGATCACGTCTTCATCCTGCGCGACATGCTGAACATCGATCAGCATGGCCAGCTGCCGGCCTTCGCCGACGCCTCGTTCGATACGGTCGAGCAGATCCTGGAGGCCGCCGCCCAGTTCACCGGCGAGGTCCTGGCCCCGCTGAACACGATCGGCGACAAGACCGGCTGCGTCCTGGATCCGGCGACCAACACGGTGACCACCCCGCCGGGCTTCAAGGAGGCCTACAAGCAGCTGTGCGAAGGCGGCTGGACCGGCCTGGGTTCGGACCCGGCCTATGGCGGCCAGGGCCTGCCCCATGTCGTCAACCTGGCCTTCAGCGAGATGTCCAGCTCGGCCAACATGGCCTTCTCGATGTATCCGGGCCTGGCCCACGGGGCCTATTCGGCCATCCATGAGGGCGGCACCGACGCCCAGAAGGAACTCTACCTGCCCAAGATGGTGACCGGCGAATGGACCGGCACCATGAACCTGACCGAACCGCATTGCGGCACGGATCTGGGCCTGCTGCGTACCAAGGCCGTTCCCCAGGCCGACGGCAGCTACAGGATCACCGGCCAGAAGATCTGGATCTCGGCCGGCGAACACGACATGGCCGACAACATCATCCACCTGGTCCTGGCCCGCATCGAAGGCGCGCCGGCCGGGGTGAAGGGCATTTCGCTGTTCATCGTGCCCAAGTACCTGCCGAAAGAAGACGGCAGCGTCGGCGAGCGCAACGAGGGTGCCAAGTGCGTGGGCCTCGAAGAGAAGATGGGCATCCACGGCAATGCTACCTGCGTCATGCAGTATGACGACGCCCAGGGCTTCCTGATCGGCGAGGAAAATGCCGGCCTTCGGATCATGTTCGTGATGATGAACGAGGCCCGCCTGGGCGTCGGCATGCAGGGCGTGGCCCAGGGCGAGGCCGCCTATCAGGCCGCCGTCGCCTTCGCCCGCGACCGCCTGCAGGGCCGCTCCCTGACCGGCCCCAAGAACGCCGAAGGCCCGGCCGATCCGATCATCGTCCACCCCGACGTGCGTCGCATGCTGCTGGAGAGCAAGGCCCTGATCGAAGGTGGTCGCGCCTTCCTGTTCTGGACCGCCCTGCACGGCGACCTGGCCCACGGCCACCCCGACGAGAAGGTCCGCGAAAAGGCCGCCGACTATATGGGTCTGATGACCCCGGTGCTGAAAGGCTACCTGACCGACAAGGGCTTCAAGATCTGCTCGGACGCGGTTCAGGTCCACGGCGGCAGCGGCTTCACCGAACACTTCCCGGTCAGCCAGTTCATGCGCGATTGCCGCATCGCCCTGATCTATGAGGGCACCAACGGCGTCCAGGCGCTCGACCTGGTGGGCCGCAAGCTGGCCTCCAAGGGCGGCCGTGCGGTCATGACCTTCTTCCAGGAAATCGACCAGTTCATCGGCGAGAACGATACCGACGAAGGCCTCAAGCCCTTCCTCACCGCCCTGGCCGAGGTCAAGGCCCAGATGCAGGAAGGCACGATGTGGCTGATGCAGAACGGCCTGCAAAACCCGGACAATGCCGGTGCCGCCTCGACCGACTACATGCACCTCTTCGGCCTGACGGGCCTGGCCTATATGTGGGCCCTGCAGGTCAAGGCCGCCCAGGCCAAGATCGCGGCCGGCTCGTCCGATCCGTTCTATTCGACCAAGGTCGTCACGGCGCAATATTTCATCGAACGCATCTTGCCTGACGCAGGGGCGCATCTGACCAAGCTCAAGACCGGCTCGGCGACCCTGATGGCGCTGCCCGCGGAGGCTTTCTGATCATGAGCGTGCTCGACGTCGCAAAACCCGCCTTCATGGCCGAGGAAGACATCGTCATCTTTGAGGATGCGGTGGGCAAGTTCTTCGACGAGCACGCGCCCGAGGCCGTCGTGGCGACCTGGCGCAAGAACCACTGCGTCGATCGTTCGATGTGGACCAAGGCCGGAGAGGCCGGCTTGCTGGGCCTCTCCACCCCGGAAGAATACGGCGGGGCCGGTGGCGACTATCGCCATGAGGTCGTGCTGATGGAGCAGCTGGGGCTGAAGGGCGTCGATGGCTTCGGCATCAGCCTGCACAATGCGATCATCATGCCCTATTTCGTCCACTACGGGACGGAAGAGCAGAAGCGTCGCTGGCTGCCGCGCCTGGCCACCGGCGAACTGGTCGGCGCCATCGCCATGACCGAGCCCGGCGCGGGCTCGGATCTGCAGGGCATCAAGACCACGGCCAAGAAGGTCGGCAACCAGTATGTGATCAATGGGTCCAAGACCTTCATCACCAATGGCCAGACCGCCAATCTGATCATCGTGGTCTGCAAGACCGACGCGAGCGCCGGGGCGCGCGGCACCTCCCTGATCGTCGTCGAGACCGACGGGGCGGAGGGCTTCGAGCGGGGTCGCAACCTCGACAAGCTGGGCCAGGAAGCCCAGGACACCTCCGAGCTGTTCTTCAACGACGTCAAGGTTCCGACCGAGAACCTGTTGGGCGTCGACGAGGGCCAGGGCTTCTTCCAACTGATGGGCCAGCTGCCGCAGGAGCGCCTGAACATCGGCGTTCAGGGCATGGCCACCATCGAGCGGGCCCTGGAGCTGACCATCGCCTATGTCAAGGAACGCCGGGCCTTCGGCAAGGCGATCCTCGACTTCCAGAACACCCAGTTTGTGCTGGCCGAATGCAAGACCGAGGCGACCGTGGCCCGGGTCTTCATCAATCACTGCATTGAGCTGCACCTGGCCGGCAAGCTCGACGCCGCCACGGCCTCGATGGCCAAGTACTGGGTCAGCGACCTGGAGAACAAGATCGTCGACCGCTGCCTGCAGCTGTTCGGCGGCTATGGCTTCATGAATGAATATCCGATCGCCCGCATGTACCGCGACAGCCGCGTCCAGCGGATCTATGGCGGCACCAATGAGGTGATGAAGATCCTGATCGCGAGGACGCTGTGATCCTGACGCTCGCCCTGATGGCCCAGGCCGCTGCGGCGGCGCCCAAGTCCGCCCCCGCCCCCGACGCCCGTGCGGCCGTGGTCTGCGTCCGCGCCGAAAAGGGCGGACGCCGGCCCCTGACCTTTGCCGGCCAGCTGGTGGGCAAGCGCCCGCAGCCCGGCGAATTCAAGCTGCCCCTGACGCCGGGCACCGATGTCTGCAACAACCTGCTGCGCTCCAAGATCGCCACCTGGAACCTCGAGGTCACCACCTCGGGGTTCACGCCCTGCGTCCTGCCCGCGCCGGAATTCGGCCAGCGCGTGACCTACAGCGCCAAGGCCGGGGCCCGCGGCCTGAAATGCGCCCAGATCGCCAAGAGCCCGATCGGGACCTGGAAGTAATGTCCACCCACGTCGCCACCGTCAGTTGGGCCCTGAAGCCGGACGAGGATTTCGCCCGGGGGCGCTATAGCCGCGCCCACACCCTGTCCTTTGACGGCGGCGTGACGGCTCCGGGCTCGGCCTCGCCGTCGGTGGTGCCCCTGCCCTGGTCCGATCCGGCCGGTGTCGATCCCGAAGAGATGTTCGTGGCGGCCCTGTCGTCGTGCCACATGCTGACCTTCCTGGATCTGGCCCGCCGGGCCGGATTCCGCATCACCGCCTATGCCGACACGGCCGAGGGGGTGATGACCAGGAATGACCATGGCGCCCACTGGGTCAGTACCGTGACCCTGCATCCCGCCATCACCTATGAGGGCCCCTCGCCCGACACGGCCGCCGAAACGGCCCTGCACGAGGCCGCCCACCACGCCTGTTTCATCGCCAATTCGGTCCGCACGGATGTGCGGGTCGAGCCGGCGGTCCGCTCACACCCCGTTTAAAGATACGCAGGAAGGAGCCATCACATGGCCGACGCATACATCTTCGACGCCGTGCGCACCCCGCGCGGCAAGGGCAAGAAGGACGGATCTCTGCACGAGATCACCTCGCTGTCCCTGGCGACCCAGGTCCTGGAAGCCCTCCGTGACCGCAACAATCTCGACACCTCCTATGTCGACGACGTCGTGCTCGGCTGCGTCGCCCCCGTCGGCGAGCAAGGTTCGGACATCGCCCGCACCGCCGTCCTGACCGCCGACTATGCCGAGAGCGTGGCCGGCGTGCAGATCAACCGCTTCTGCGCCTCGGGCCTGGAAGCCGTGAACATGGCCGCCGCCAAGGTGGCCTCCGGCGAGGCCCAGCTGGCCATCGGCGGCGGCGTCGAGAGCATGAGCCGCGTGCCCATGGGCAGCGACGGCGGCGCCTGGCCGACCGACCCGTCCTCGGCCTTCAAGACCTATTTCGCCCCGCAGGGCGTCTCGGCCGACCTGATCGCCTCGCTCTACGGCTTCAGCCGCGATGACGTCGACGCCTATGCCGTCGAAAGCCAGCGCCGCGCTGCCGCCTCGTGGGCCGACGGCCGCTTCAAGAAGTCGGTCATCGGCGTCAAGGACCAGCTGGGCATCACCATCCTGGATCATGACGAGACCGTACGCGGCTCGACCACCATGCAGACCCTGGCCTCGCTGAACCCGTCGTTCACGGGCATGGGCGAGATGGCCTTCGACGCCGTGGTCACCCAGCGCTATCCGCAGGTCGAGAAGATCAATCACGTCCACCATGCCGGCAACAGCTCGGGCATCGTCGACGGCGCAGCCGGCGTGCTGATCGGCACCAAGGAAATGGGCGAAGCCCTCGGCCTCAAGGCCCGCGGCCGCATCAAGGGTGCCGCCTCGATCGGCAGCGAGCCCTCGATCATGCTGACCGGCCCCTCGCTGGTCACCGAGAAGCTGCTGAAGAAGCTGAAGATGGAGGTCAATGACATCGACCTCTATGAGCTGAATGAAGCCTTCGCCGCCGTCGTCCTGCGCATGATGCAGGCGCTGAACATCTCGCACGACAAGATGAACGTGAACGGCGGCGCCATCGCCATGGGTCACCCCCTGGGTGCCACCGGCGCGATGATCCTGGGCACCATGCTCGACGAGCTGGAGCGCTCCGACAAGGAGACCGCCCTGATCACCCTGTGCGTCGGCGCCGGCATGGGCACCGCCACCGTCATCGAACGCGTCTAAGCACCGACCTTAAGGAACTAACACCATGGAAAACTTCAAGATCGAGGTCGATTCCGACGGCGTGGCCCTGGTCACCTTCGACGTGCCGGGCCGGACGATGAACACCCTGACCGCTTCGGTGATCAAGGAAATCGGCGAGGTGGTCGAGACCATCAAGTCGGACGCCGCCATCAAGGGCGCGGTCATCACCTCGGGCAAGACCACCGGCTTCTGCGCCGGCGCTGACCTGGGCGAACTGGGCGGTAGCGGCGGAATCGGCGGCGGCGGCTCGGGCGAAGAGGGCCTGAAGGCCGCCTTCGAAGCCGGCTTTGCGCTCAACAAGGCGTTCCGCGCCCTGGAAACCTGCGGCAAGCCGGTGGCTGCGGCCATCAACGGCCTGGCCATGGGCGGCGGTCTCGAGATCGCCCTCGCCTGCCACTATCGCGTCGTGGCCGACAACCCAAAGATCCAGCTGGCCCTGCCCGAAGCCAAGGTCGGCCTGCTGCCCGGCGCCGGCGGCACCCAGCGTCTGCCGCGCCTGATGGGCGTGATGAACGCCGCGCCCTACCTGCTGGAAGGCAAGTCGATGAAGCCGGCCGAAGCCCTCGGGGCCAAGGTGGTGCATGAGGTCGTGGCCGCCGATCAGGTGGTCGAGGCCGCCAAGACCTGGGTCAAGACCAAGGGCGACCCCGTCGCCCCTTGGGATAAGAAGGACTTCAAGCTGCCCGGCGGCGGTCCCTACAGCCCTGGCGGCAGCCAGGTGTTCGTGATGGGCAATGCCATGCTGCGCAAGAGCACCTATGGCAACTATCCGGCCCAGCTGAACATCATGAAGGCGGTCTATGAAGGCACCCAGGTGCCGTTCGACGCCGCCCTGCGGATCGAGACCCGCTACTTCCTCAAGACCATGATGACGCCCCAGGCCAAGGGCATGATCCGCACCCTGTTCCTCTCCCTCCAGGAGCTGGGCAAGGGTTCGGGCCGTCCCGCCGGCGTGCCGCACTATGACGTCAAGAAGGTCGCCGTTCTGGGCGCCGGCATGATGGGTGCGGGCATCGCCTATGTTCAGGCCATGGCCGGCATTGAGAGCGTGCTGATCGACCAGACCCAGGAAGCTGCCGACAAGGGCAAGTCCTACGCCGAAGGCCTGGTCAAGAAGGCCGTCTCGCGCGGCAAGATGACCGCCGAAAAGGGCGAGGCCATCCTTGCCCTGATCACCCCGACCACCGACTACGCCCTGGTCAAGGGTTCGGACCTGGTGGTCGAGGCCGTGTTCGAAAACCGCGAAGTGAAGGCCGACGTCACCAAGAAGGCCGAGGCCCAGCTGGCCGAGACCGCCGTCTTCGGCTCCAACACCTCGACCCTGCCGATCACCGGCCTGGCCAAGGCCAGCGTCCGTCCGGCCTCGTTCATCGGCATCCACTTCTTCTCGCCGGTCGACAAGATGGGCCTGGTCGAGATCATCATGGGCGAACAGACCAGCCAGGAAGCCCTGGCCAAGTCGATCGACTACGTCCTGAAGATCAAGAAGACCCCGATCGTCGTCAATGACAGCCGCGGCTTCTACACCTCGCGCTGCTTCGGCACTTTCGTGCAGGAAGGCCTTGAGATGATGGCCGAGGGCATTGCCCCGGCGATCATCGACAATGTCGGCCGCGCCACCGGCATGCCGCGTGGTCCGCTGGAGATGAACGACGACGTCGCCCTCGACCTCTCCTACAAGATCGGCGAGCAGACCAAGAAGGACCTCGGCGACAAGTACGAGGAGCGTCCCTTCGCGCCGGTCCTCGAAAAAATGGTCGTCGAGATGGGTCGCCTGGGCCGCAAGAACGGCAAGGGCTTCTATGACTATCCAGAAAGCGGCGCCAAGCGCATCTGGCCGGGCCTGGCCGAGCTGATGCCGGTGACCACCGCAGACGCCGACAAGGCCCTGATCGAGGAGATCCGTACGCGCCTCCTCTATCGCCAGGCCGTGGAAGCCGCCCGCTGCTTCGAGGAAGGCGTCATCGTCGATCCGCGCGAAGCCGATGTCGGCGCGATCCTGGGCTGGGGTTTTGCGCCCTGGACCGGCGGCCCGGTCAGCCTGATCGACGGCGTTGGCCTCAAGGCCTTCGTCGAGACCTGCGACAAGCTGGCCCAGAAGTACGGCAAGCGCTTCGCGCCGCCGGCCCTGCTGCGCGAAATGGCCGAGAAGGGTGAAACCTTCTACAGCCGCTTCGGCGTCAAGACGAAGGCGGCGGCGTAAGCCTCTTCCAAACCTGAGACAGGAAAGGGCCCGGCGGCGACGCCGGGCCCTTTTCATGTCCGGGCGGTGATGTTGCGGCCGGGCTTGAGCTGCACCCCGACCCTCCGCCATTCGGACCAGCCCTCTATGCTGTGATCGATCCCGAAAAGGGCCCCTATCCGGGGCTCATGGGCCTGGTCCGAAAGAAAAGGCGCGACGGATGGTGAGCCAGGGGCCTAGGCTCCAACCATGCGCAATTCCCTCACCGGCGAAGATCGTGTCCTGCTGGACCGCTATATCGAGAGCATCCTGCTCCGGTTCAGCGACAACCGCTATTCTCTGGGCGAGGCGACCCAGGAACTGGCGGGGACCTTTGTCCAGGTCGCGGCCGGCGAGCCGGACTGGCTGGTCCACATCCGCGGCGTGGTCGAGGCCGGCGACGACGCCTGACCCCCAACGGAAAAGGGCCCCGCCTTGCGGCGGGGCCCCTCGCTCTCCAGCGATAGTGTCGCTTACCAGCTCTTGGACAGCGACAGTTGCACCCGGCGCTCGGCATACAGGCCGGTGGTCTGGCGCTGGCTGTCGTCGAGCAGGTTCTGGCCACTCAGGGCGACGGTGAAACCGTCATTGAAGTTGTGGGCAACGCGACCCGACAGGGTTGCAAAACCCTTGACCTTCGACTGGGTGGTGCTTGTCCAGCTGGTGAACTCGCTGACATAGCGAAGGTGGCCGTCAACGGTCCACGGACCCTTTTCCCAGCCGACGATCAGGTTGCCGCGACCTTCCGGCGTGCTGCTGGCATAGGCCGTCAGACGCACCGCCGGATTATAGCCGGGGGCCGGATCATCGGAGACGTCGGTCCAGGTGTAGTCGCCGCTCCAGTGCAGGCCGCTGGCATATTTGCCATTGGCCGAGACTTCGACGCCCGACATCTTGGAGTCGCCGACATTGCGGTAGCTCAGGGCCGGATAGGTGGTGGCCGTCGGAGCCATGTCCAGTTGCAAAGAGCTGATCTGGCCCTTCACGTCCTCGGTCTTCTGGGTGAAGAGCTTGACGCCGGCGCGGCCGTTGATGACCGGCAGGGTGCGGTCATAGGTCAGTTCATAGTTGGTCACGACGGTGGGCAGCAGCTTGGGATAGCCCATGACCGCGACTGTGAACGGACCGACCGGGAAGTAGAGCTGCAGGCCGCCCAGATCGATCAGGGTCGGAACCTGCACGCCGCGTGCCGCAGTGGCGCGCAGGGTGTCGGCCGGGGTGGCGCGCCAGACGGCACCCAGATTGTAGCTGGTCTCGCTGATCTCGCGATCCCACAGGGCGTTGTTGGCCAGGGGGAAGCCGGCCGGGAAGCTGCCCGTGCGCTCCAGAGACATCTTGTCGGCGCGCGCGGCTGCCGTGACGCTGAACTGGTCGGTGACCGCCCAGTTCCACATGCCCGAGAAGGCATTGACGTCATAGCTGACCGTGCCACCGGCCAGGGGCGCGGTGTCGATCGTATTATGGCGGTGCTCGAAGCCGACCCGGAAGGTGTGGCGCGCGCCGATCTTGAACAGGTCCTGGGCGCTGAGCACCGTGATCTTGTTGTCGAACACGGCCGGGATACCACCCGACAGGCGGTACTTGCCGGTCAGGCTGTTCTGATAGGCCGTGAACTCCAGCGAGCCGATCTTGCTTTCAGATGCCAGAGAGACCTTGGTCGACGAGGTCAGGTACTTGGTGGCCGAATAGCCGTAGACCGAGGTCATGCTCGACAGCTGGACGTTCGAGGTCGTGGCCTCAAAGCGCATTTCGGTCTTGGGCGTCAGGCTGGCAATGGCGTCGACGCTGAGATTGATCCGGGCCGGATCCTTCACCCCATAGGCCGGCGTGCCGATGGTGTTTTCCCACTCGTTCTCCTCGCGCGCCCCGAAGGACAGGCGGGCGGCCAGGTTGTCGCCCAGCTTGGCGGTGTGGACCAGGGACACCTCGCGCTGGCCTTCGGTGCCGACCCGGGCGGTGGCGATGTTGGTCGAGTCATACTTCGGATTGAAGGTGATGATGTTGACCACACCGCCCACGGCGTTGAAGCCGAACAGGGCGCTGTTGGGGCCCTTGACCACCTCGATCTGACGGATCTCGTCCAGCTGCACCGGCAGGGTCGCCCAGGCGGTGTAGCCATAGTGGTCGAGATAGACCTGGCGGCCGTTGATCAGCACCAGCAGGCGTGGCGACATGGCCTGGTTATAGCCACGGACGCTCACATCGGCGCCGGCGGCACCCCAGTTCATGACGTCGAGGCCGGCGACGCGGCTCAGAATGGCCGGCAGGTCGCTGGCGCCCGAGCGCTTGATCTCGGCGGCCGAGATGATCTGCATGTCGACCGGTACTTCGGTCGAGCGTTGTGGCGAACCGGTGGCCGAGGTGGTGACGGGCTCGTTGAACAGCTGCTCCATCGCGCCATAGTCGATCGACTGGGCGGAGGCTGCAGTGGCCGAGGCCAGGATGATGAGGCCGACCGAAGCGCCGGCGAAGAGAGTCGTTTTCATGTGTTTGTCTCTTTCGATCGCTGGGGTCAGACTTCGCGGATCATCATGCGGAAGGCGGCCTTGAAGACCGCACCGACCGCGCTGGCTGCCGAGCGGCTGACAACGATCTCAACCTTGGGATCGGCCGAGACGCTCATGACGCAGGCACCGCTGGTGACGCAGGACATGTCCGAACCGATGGTGATCAGCTTCTTGCCCTTGGCGGCGGCGCCGACCGGGCCGGCATTGACGCCCGTGGTGATATAGAGGGCTGCGACACCCGAGACGCTGCCGACGTCGCCGGCTTCCACCGGCTTGCCGACGACCGTCAGGGCCCCAGCGCTCATGCCACCGCCGATGGCAGCCATGATGGCGTTCTTTTCGGCGACGGAGGCCGGCTTGGACGGGTCGAAGACCACGCCGAGCGTGGCTTTGCCGGTCGGGCCGTTTTCAAGGAAGGTGAGCGCGCGGCCGGCGACCTGCAGATCCTTGGCGGCGTCGGCGTGGGCGCTCAGCGGCGCAGCGACGAGGGCCAGGGCGCAGAGCGCCAAAACACGAGGTTTGGTCTTGTTCGACATTTTGTAGTTCCCCTGCCCGGTTTCTGTCGGGCTTTCGTGAAGGGGAAGAAGGCCAGGACCCGTAAACAGACAGTAACCGCATTTCTGCACAAGGCATTCACTGACCTTTATTTGGCCTTAACGATCAATGTGTTCGCAGAAGAAACGAATGTTATTTTCCAAATTCTGACTTTATAGTTTCCTTTGCGATGCCGATTTAATGAATAGTACAAGATTATAGACTTTTCTTGAACTTGACGCACCGCCGGATACACAATTTTTAGCCAGTAAATGGCCGGAAGGACCCAACAGGGGCAGATTTGGCGCCGACACGTCAGGCCTTTTTAGCGGACGAATATCTGAAACGGACATTTTGTCGCAGTAGGCGACGTGCGCTGCAAAGTCGCGCCCCTGACTGGGAATGGTGGCCGGTGGCATATGGCTTGCGGCGTAGAACTGGGACTGAGCCACGGCTTGCTGCGCGCTGAACCGCAGCCTCTTTTTTGAAGGGCTTTCGGACAGGCCTGGACCGGCGATCGGGCCGATAGCCGTTTTGAATGTTTCGCTCGGGCGACTTATTCGCCCGAGCCTGTCGCCGCCGTCCGCCTGGAGCGGACTCTAGAAGAAGCGCTCGCCGATCCGGATGGTGTCACCCGGGGCGACCGTGACCGTGGGATCGAGGGCCAGCTTCTGTTCTTCGGTGGCCCCGTTGCGCTTGACGAACACCTGCTTCTTGTCAGCGCGATAGGTGTAGCCGCCCGCCGTGGCGACGGCGTTCATCACGGTCAGGCCGGAGGTGTAGGGATAGGTGCCCGGCTTGCTGACCTCGCCCAGGATATAGAACGGACGGAAGGTCAGAACCTCGGCGCTGACGCGGGGGTCCTTCAGGTAGCCATCGCTGAGCGAGGACTGCACGGCCTGCTGGAACTGGCTGAGGGACAGGCCGGCGGCCTTGACCTCGCCGATCAGGGGCAGGGAGACGACCCCGCTGCCGGTGACAAAGAACTCGCCCGACAGGGTCGGCTCGCCATAGACAGTGACCCGGACCTTGTCGCTGGAGCCCAGAAGATAGGCCCCATCCTGGGCAATGGCCGGGGGCGCGGCGGCGGCAGGCGGCTGGGCCCGTCGGGCTTGCGCCGGCACGGCACCCAGGGTGGCCAGAACGAGCGCACTCACCAGCAGGGCAAAGAGCCAATTTAGGTTTCGTCTGACGATAGTCATCGGATTGCAGTCTCTGAATAAGCGTGTCCCTGTCCGCGTGTCATGGCACGGGCGCAGAGCATCGACAAGTATGCGGCTCAGGTCCGGCGAGACTTTCGCGCCTGAAGAATAAACGGCGCCCCGTCAATCAACCGAACGGCGGTAAGAACGCCTGTCGCATAGGCTCCTGTATCAATATTAATACGGTCGGGCCCGATGAAAGGTTCCTCGTCTGGCGTATGGCCATGGACGACGACGCAGGCCAGTCGGTGGGGCTGGGCCAGGAAGTCATTGCGGATCCACATCAGATCTTCCGGTGTCTGACGGTCCAACGGCACGCCCGGCCGGACCCCGGCGTGAACGAAGAGATAGTCGCCGTAGCGGGCCGAAAGCTCCAGTCCCTGCAGAAACGCCACGTGACTGGTCGGGACCTGAGCCTGGAAATGGGCCTGGATATCACGCCAGGCCTCCTGGTCCACGCGGCCAACCGGTCGGGTAACGCCGTAGGAGGTCAGGGTCTCACCGCCCCCGAACTCAATCCAGGCCGCACCGGCCTCGGCATTGTCGAGGAAGGACAGCATGGTCTGCTCGTGATTGCCCATCAAGGCGCGAACCTCGAAACCGCCCTGCTGCGCTGAAGCGGTAACAAGCGCGATCAGACGATCCACCACCCCACGCGAGGCCGGGCCGCGATCCACATAGTCGCCGACAAAGACCAGCACAGGGCGGTCCGTCCGCCCTAGCCCCGCGAAATCCCGGGCGATCAGGTCGAGCAGATCATCCAGCAGGTCGAGGTAACCGTGGATATCGCCGATCGCATAGACGACCCGGCCGCCGGTGGACGCCATGGCGGCAACCGGCTGCGGTTTGGAGCGGAAAAACTTGAACTTCATTACCTGTCCACCCGGGCGCACCGACCGCCTCTGAGGCGGGCCGCAACTTGCCTGAGACGGGCCGTCGCTTCAACCACCTGCTCGATATCCTTACCGGTCAGTATACCACAGTCCTGAATTTTGTTTTTACCCTAGTTATTTGCCTATCATTATCACTAATGGACTAATTACCAATAGTATTTACATTCAAATTACCAGCCTTTTTAAGATGATAATTGGACCTTAATAGCATTGTTGCATCGTCATTAAGGGCGATGTTTCGATGAATATCCGCAAGTCCATCATCAGTCTGTTCAGCGTTGCTGCCATTGTCGGCATCGCAGGGATGGCCAATGCGGAGACCCGGCCGTTCATGGCCCGCGGCGAGGTGGTCGAGGCCCCTCCGGGCTACACGGATCTCTGCCTGCGCGATGAAGCCCACTGCGGATCGTTCACGCCCCAGACCACGGCCGCCACGCCCCTGGTCATGGCGGCGCTCAGCACTGCCTCACTGGGCCAGGCTTGGCCCCTGGCCATGGCTGCCCTGCAGGATCAGGTTCCTGCGGTCACTGAAGACACCGATCAGCTCACCTTGCTCGAGGTCGAAAGCCTGTTGGTCTACCAGCCTGAAGCCGCCGTCGATTTTCTGCCCGCTGGAGTGGTCCGGCCGATCGCCGAGGCGGCGGTCAAGGCTCCGGTCATGATGGCAGACGGCTCCGCCGCCCTGGCCAAGGGCCAAATGAAGTTGATCACCAAGATCAACCAGGCGGTCAATCGCGACGTCCGCAAGTCCAGTGACCTCGACCTCTATGGCATGCCCGAATTCTGGTCCCTGCCTCGGGTCATCGACGGCAAGATGTACGGTGACTGCGAGGACTATGCCCTCGAGAAACGCCGGCGCCTGATCGAGGCGGGGGTCTCCTCCGACGCCCTGACCCTGGCCGTGGTGATCACCCGTAGCGGCGAGCGCCATGCGGTCCTGGTTGCGGCCTTCGACGCCGGCGACGTGGTCCTCGACAACCTGACCCCCTGGCCGACGCCCTGGGCCGAGCTCGGCTATACCTGGGTTCAGCGCCAGGTCGCTGGCACCTCGACCTGGACCACGGTGGGCTAGGGCTCTTTTCAGCCGTCGGTCAGGGCCGGCGCGCCCCGGAATGCAGAAAAGCCCCGGAGCTTGCTCCGGGGCTTTTTCAATGGTGCAGGACGCTGGAGGATCAGGCCCTGATAAGGCGGTCAGAAGTGCGGGACAGCCCGGCGAAGGGAGCTCGCCAATGGCCCACGACGTCTAGAGGGCCAGCCTCAGCGCCTGAACGGCAAGGATCCAAAGTGCTGCCGAGACGACCCCCGCGGTCAACCAGCCGATGGCGCGCGGAAGCCGGTCGCGACGGCTTGCGACGGGGCCGACGATACAGCCTGGATCGTTGTACTTGGCCGGGACGATGGTCATGGAAGCGCTCCTGAGAGCGCCACCTTAGGACCTGACGGCTAAAGCCCATCTAATGAACAGCGTTAAGGCAGCCCTAACACAATCTATGGTTAACCAATGGTTTCGAAGTGACGCCGGCGCCGCACTGCGGTAAAGAATGGACCGAGGGCTTGGATATGTTTCCGGGTCCAGGCTGTTTGGGGAACTGCCGGTGAGTGGGGGTTGCGACACCGACATTCTCAAGCGCGAACCGGCGTCCTTTCTGCCGCGCGTGGCCGTTGATCCCGTCAAGCGCTTCTGCGACCTGATCGCGGCCTTGGCCCTGCTGATCTTTTTCCTGCCCGTCCTCCTGCTGGCCAGCCTGCTGATCCGGCTGGAGTCGCCGGGCCCCATCCTGTTTCGCCAGACGCGTGGGGGCCTCAACGGCAAGGCCTTCACTATCTACAAGCTGCGCTCCATGCGTTGCGAGGACGATGGGGACCAAATTGTTCAGGCCCAGCGCGACGATGACCGGATCACGCGCATTGGCCGGATCATCCGCGCGACCAGCATCGACGAACTTCCCCAGTTGCTGAACGTGCTCAAGGGCGACATGTCCCTGGTCGGTCCCCGACCGCATGCCCAGGCACACGACGCCTACTATGGCGCTCTGATCCCGGCCTACCCACTGCGCTTTCAGGCCCGGCCCGGTCTGACGGGCCTAGCCCAGATCCGCGGCCTGCGCGGCGCGACCAATGATGTGGAAGACATGGCCAACCGGGTGAAGGCCGACATCGACTATATCGACAACTGGTCCTTGCTCGGGGACCTGCGGATCATGGTGCTGACCGTGCCGCATCTGCTTCTGGCCGAGAACGCCTACTAGATCCCAAAGCCGGGTTCGCGGCCCGGGACAGGCCGCGTCTCAGGCGCAGTACCACCGCTCGGCCTGCGCCTAGCCCAACCTAGGGAGCCCGTGGTGGCTCCAGCTGCAGGAAGAAGATCTGCACGGCCATCGCCACCCGACCGGCCTGATTGCGCAGGCTCTTTGCGATCTCGGCGTAGCGCGCGCGATCCGGGCGCCGGTGCCACTCGGTCTCGAACTGATAGATTGCGGCTTCACGAGCCTCGGGGCTGATCTGGTCCCAGTGCTCATAGGCAAATTTCGTCCGGCTCACGAACAGGCTGGTCTGCAGCGGAGCGACCGCATAGGACCGCTCTAATGCCTGGCTGGCGTCCTTGGCCTGACCACGGGCTGCGGAAACGGCCGCCCGCCTCAGCCAGGCTGCACCAGAGGCCGGTCGCAGTGCCACTTCCCTCTGGCTTAACTGTTCGAGCCGGGTCAGGTCGACCGGCGGGAGATTGGGTCTGGCAAGGCTGATCTCAATCTCACGGCCCAGGGCATCGGCCGGAGCCGTTGGCCAGGCCGTGAGGTCGGAGCCGACCCGCGCCGCCAGCAAAGGCGTAGTGCCCAGAACCGAGAAGGTCAGCACGGCGGCGGCGGCGACGGCAGCCGTCCAGACGGTTGGAGGATCGGTCTTGCGCGCCGAGCCGGTGCCCAGGCTCAGGGACACCGCCAGTCCCAGGACCAGCGCGACAAGAGCCTGGATCGCCGGGACTTGCAGGGCAAAATCCGTCAGGCCATGTAGCAGAAAGACGACGGCAGCGCAGACCGTGGCCCGGGCCCAGGTGGCGGTCACGCCTTCCCTTAGGCCCCCGCGCAGGATGGGCCACAGCAGGACCAGAAACAGCAGGGCCATGGCCGCAGCCCCGGCCACGCCGGCGTCCTCAAGCCATTGGACATAGAGATTGTGCACGGCCCGGACGTCAAACAGCACCGGCAGGTTCTGCTGGTTGGACACCATGTGATTCAGGGTCGGGAAGGAACCGAGGCCATACCCGAACCAGGGCGATGCCAGGAAGGCTTCCCAGTGGGGCGCAATGATCGCCGCCCGAACCTCGGCATCCTGCTGGGCATTATTGAAGCGCTCGGCGACCTGTTCGGTGCTTCTCAGGCTCAGGGCCCCGATCACCAGCAACAGGGCAGCCGAACCGAGGCCGGCCACGACCCGGAACCGCTGGCGCTGGGCAATGGCCTCCCAAATCAGCAGCAAGCCCAGCCCAACCAGGGTGGCGGCAAGGCCGGCGCGGGAGGCGGTCATCAACAGAGCGGTCAGGCTCACCCCGGCAATCGCCAGACAGATCACGGACTCCGGATCGCCGCGCCGGAGCATGGCCAGCCCCTTCTGTCGGCGGACGCGATTGGCTGTCGCGGCCACAGCCAGCAACAGTCCGCCGCCCAGCATCGTCGCCGCGCTGTTGGGGCTCAGCAGGGTCGCGACCAGCCGGCTCGAACGGCGCATGAGGACATGGTCGAGAAAGGCCAGGGTCGCAAAGGCCCCGAACACCATGACCGCGATCCGCAGACACCAGCGGCCACGCGCCTCCGAAGCCCCGAGAACCCGGCCGGCCGTAAAGAGACAGGCGAGACCCAGAAGTTGCAGGACATTGAGCAGCAGGGCCGAACGGTCGACCGTCACGGACCCGGTCTGGTCCGGAAGATAGGCCCAGACGGGATGGGGTCCGCCCGGAGCCCACGGCGTGAGGGGCCAGAGGACGGCCAGGAGCAGCAGGGCAAACAGACCCGCCTGGAGCGCCTTGCCCCGCATCCGGACGAGGTCGCGCCGCGCCCAGTTGCAGGTGGCCAGCAGCCCGATCAGATAGGCGGCATAGACGCCGCTGAATAGGGCGGCCGTACCGATCTCGCTGGCCCCGAAGGCGATCACCGCCAGAAACACCAGCACGACGAGCAGGCCGCCGGCGACCTTTTCAGACAGGGCGAGACGGCGGCCCGGGCCGCGGGTCGGACGCGCCGACGACACTGCCGCCGGCCGCGCCGAGGCCCTAGTCGGCATAGTACTTACGATAGCTCTTATAATAGTAATAGGAGTCGCCGTAGCCGTAGCGGGTCTGGGCCTTCAGATCGACCTGGGTCAGGGCGAGGCCCGCCACGAAGACGCCGCGACCCTGAAGCAGGCTGAGGGCCGAGGTGATGGCCTTGACCGGGGTCTTCTTCCAGCGCGCCAGCATCACGACCGCGTCGGTATGGGGCGCGAGGATACGGGTATCGGCGATGGCCAGCAGAGGCGCGGTGTCGAGCAGGACCACGTCATAGCGCAGACGCAGCTCGGCCAGCAGCTTCAGCATGGCCGGCGAGCCCAGGACGTCGCGCGGCGTATAGGCCGACTTGGTCAGGGCCAGGACCTTGGCCCCGCTGGGGTCGTCGATCAGGGCCTGATCGAGGGTGCAGACGCCGTTCAGGACTTCCAGCAGACCCAGGGCGGGCACTTCGGGCAGGAAGCGGTTGATGGCGCTCTGGCGCAGGTCGCAGTCGACGATGATGACATTGGACCCCGAGGTTGCCAGGGTGCGAGCTAGGGAGAAGGTGGTGGTGGTCTTGCCCTCGCCCGGCAGAGACGAGGTCACCGCGATCACCTTCACGGCCTCGCCGACCTTGGAATAGAGGATCGCCGCCCGCAGCTTGCGGAAGCTTTCGGCAAAGGTCGAAAGCGGCTTGGCCAGCAGATATTCCGGCGGCGTCAGGGTTCGCGCGACCTTGGAGTCCTCGATGGTCGAGCTCAGCAGCGGGATCGAGCCGAGATAGGGCAGGCCGATGCGGCGCTCGACCTCATCCTCGGTGAAGATGCCGGCCATCAGAATCTCGGCCAGAACGATCGCGGCAGCCCCGGCCCCGAGGGCCAGAACCAGGCCGAGGGCCAGGTTGAGGGACGGCTTGGGATAGCTTGGCGTAGTCGGGATCTTGGCGCGCGACACGACGCGGGCGTCGGCCTGCTCAATGCCTTGGCTGCTGGAGGTCTGCTTGAAGCGGGCCAGCAGGGATTCATAGAGGGTGCGGACCGACTCGGCCTTGCGCTCCAGTTCACCCAGCCGGATGCTGGCGCGATTGTTGCCGGCCAGGGCACCCTTTGAGGCCGAGACGCTGCCGGCCATCGAGCCGGTACGCTGACGGGCCACCTGGGCCTGGGCCTCAAGGTTGGAGATGATCCGGCGGATTTCCGCCTGGATCTGGCCGTCGACATCGGCCAACTCGCGCTTGGCTTTCAGAAGGTCGGGGTGGCGCTCGCCATAACGGCCGCTCATGTCGGCGACCTTGGCGCTCTGCTCGGCGCGCTGCTTGCGCAGCTGCTGGACCACAGGCGAGTTCAGGGACTCGCCGACATCCTCGCCGGTGCTGCCGCGGGCCAGCTGGTTGCGGGCGATGTTGAGGCGGGCGTCGGACTCGGCCTGCTGGGCCCGGGCTGCGGCCAGCTGCTGGTTCAGGCCCGAGATCTCCTGCTCGGTCAGGGTCGCGCCCTCGGCGCTCATCAAATTGTTGGCGATCTTGTACTGCTGCACGGCCGCCTCGGCCACTTGCAGCTGGTCGCGCAGTTCGGCCACCCGGGTGTCGAGCCACTCATTGGCCTTGGCCGTGGCGTCGAACTTGGCTTCAAGCTGTTCGGTCAGATAGAGGTCGGCGAAGGCATTGGCGATCCGCGCGGCTTCCACCGGATTGGTGTGGGTATATTCGACCGAGATCAGATAGGTCAGGCCCGCGCGGCGAACCTTGAGGCCCTCAAGCAGGTTGTCGACAACCTTTTCCTGCTGGCGCTGGGCCTCGGCCGAGCCCACGGCCGCGATCGGCGCGACCACGGTCTTCACCCAGGGCAGCCAGGTGGAGACGCCCTTGGCCCCCGGGGCATAGGGATTGAAATAGGGATCTTCGGCCAGCTTCAGCGACTTGACGACGCGGGTGGCCAGGGAGCGCGACTTCAGCACCTCGACCTCGGTATCGACCACCGAGGAGTCCGCCGGCAGGCCCGAGAGGACCGCGCTCATGTCGGCGACCTGTTCCTTGCGGACATCCAGCATCACCTGGGAGGTGGCCGTATAGCGCGGGGTTTCCTGCAGGGTGTAGAGCAGGACCGCCACGAACACCGCCAGGGCGATGGCCGCGAACAGCCGCAAGCGCCGCCGGAAGGTGGCAATGGCGATGTTCAGGTCAAAAGACATCGCTCCGGCGCCAGGCGCCGGAGCGTGTTGAGTCTCGTAGGAAGAGCCGTCCATGGGTACTCTCAAGGGTGGCCCTGCTCGGACCTCGTAAGTCCTTCTACGATGAGAAGGGTAACCTAGAACTGAAGAGCGACCGAAGCGGCCAGCTTGTTGTCCTTGAAGGACGAGGCCTTGGCCGCACCCGACGAGTCCTGCTTCAGGTAGGAGTAAGTCAGGAAGAGACCCACGTTACGGTTCACCAGAAAGGCACCCGAGGCGTTGAAGGCGGTACGTTTGTCGTCACGATCGATGACGGCGTACTTGTCCTTGCCAAAGGTGGCCGAAGCCGAGAGCAGAACATTGCGCAGTAGTTCGTGATCAACACCGACCGAGGTGCTGTTGGCGATAAAGCCTGCCGAACCTGGAGCTACGGAGTCTTCGATGGTACGCGAAACTGCAAGATTCAGGGTGGTCAGTTCAGTGGGGAACCACTCGACCCGACCCTTGGCGTTGAAGCCGTCAAGGTCGGCATAGTTGTCGTACTTCTGTTCCATGTAGCCGGCCTCGACTTCGCCGCGCAGAGCCTGCGAGAGGTCAAAGTTGGCACCCACACTGGCCACATAGCCCTCGGAGTCGCGGGCCCGATTGACGGCGACAGCAGGACGGCCCGGCGATGCGGCGCGACCAACGGTGTCGATGTCATAGGACCTGGTGTTGCCGATCACGGAAACGAATAGCGCCGTGTCGGGGCTGACCGAGTACTCGGCCTTGCCGCCATAGGCGAACTCGTCACGGTCACGGGTGTTCTGATTGAACGCCCTACCCTGGTCTTTGTAGTTAAACTTCCTGGCGTCGAGCTTGCCGGTCAGGCGAAGGCGGTTAAATTCCTTCACCGCCGTCAGGTTTTGCGACCCCAGGGTGTACTCGACCGGCTTGGCCGTCGCGCCGGCCGGCGTGCCGGCCGTGATGGCCGAACGGGGCTCGACCAGACTCTGCCACTGGGCCGAAGCGGTGACGTAGGAGCCACGCTCGACGTCGAGACGGCCATTGACGCCGAGGGTGTATTCCTCGCTGTTTTCCGTGTCGAAGTCGGAATAGCGGTTGATCCCGGCCGAGGCGAAAGCCCCGAGGGCATTGCGGGACCAGTTCGAACGCACCGCCACTTCCGGCTTCAGCTTCCAGACCGTATCCGACTGCTCACCCGCAGCTACGGCATAGATATTGTCGTCGTTCACAGCCTCGACCGTGGCGCGCGGATAGAGGGTGAAACCTCCCGCCTTTATGCCCGCCGCTTCATAGTCCGGACGCGGACGCTGACGAACACTGGTGTTCTTGTCGCGCTTGAAGTTCGAGCCCGAATCCTGCGCCGAAGCCGCAGCCGGAACGGACGCAACGAGTACCGCCGCAAGCGCGACCGTGGTCAGAAGCTTCATCTTGGTATCCCCACCAAGGGCGCTTTTGCCGCGCCCGTTACAAGTCAACACACACAATTCCGGAAAGACCGCCGTCCGGATCGGAGTTCGAGAGACCTAGCCGCAATAGCCGGCGGTAACACCCGCACAAGGATCAAAAGCTGGCGGCACAACCACAACCGGGGGCGGAGCCGAACTCGTGTCTGGTGCCGGCGAGACCGAGGCCACAAGGCTGGTCAGGACGCTGATGGCCGCCGTCGTGCTGGTTGAGGCGGTCGCCGTCGTGATTGCAGTCGAAATAGAAGCGTTTGACGCTACGGCTGAAGCCGAGGTCGGCGAAACAGTTGCGGCCGTCGCTACGGCTACAGCCGGACTGATGATGTTCGATTGAACGGCAGCCACCAAGGCGGCTTCCTTGGCCGCAGGAGGGGCATCCGAACTTTCGAGCGCCGCCTTCACGGCAGCTTGGACCGCAGCCAGCTTTTGCGCCGGCGTAAGCTTGTTAAAGCCGGGAGCCTTAGCGGCCGCTTGGGCCGCTGTCGAAATCGCGGTCTTCAGTGCAGCGGCCTGCGTAGTCGCGGGGGTCACAGTAGCCGGCTGAGCGAACGCTACGCCCGACCCGACAGGACCGGCCACCATCGCCACACTCAGCACTACGGCGCTCAAAAGATGCTTCGACATGATGGTCCCCAGGACAATAAATTAATTGCAGCCTAACCTATATCGCAACAGCGAAGACCGCTCCAGTGTCTTTCTGCAAGTTTAGGGTGAGAGCTGCAAATTGGCCTGTTTGACCCCTGTTCAGCGCGAAACTTGAGCGAACAGGCCGCAATAACGTCACGGAAATTGCACAATACACCCTGCCAGGGAGACCCGCGGCCGTCCTGCCGGCTGAAGGGCGTTGCTTTATTCGCTCTTGGCGCGAGTCAGTCGTCAGGTCCACGCGACAAACCTTGCCGTTGTGGCCGGGGGGCCACAGGCCAGCCTCAGGGCCGGCGACGCCGCAGATGTCGCAAGGCGCGCAGCAGCGGACGCTCGACGCTCGGCCAGAGCAGCAGCAGCACCAAGCCCAGGATGACGATTCCGGCCAGCAGCACGCGTTCAGTCCCCTCGCCTGTCAAAGGCTTAGCCACCTTCCATGACAAAACCATCGGAGCGCAAGCCTGCGGGACCAGAAAACACGACATCCAGATGCGGCGCATAAACTCCGGGCACCCGAAAAGCCCGATCGCTCGCCAGATCGACGCCGGCGACGGCGCGCAGCGGCCTAGCGGTCACGCTGCGGCATTGGCTCCGAGACGGCCCCAGGATGCGGCCCAGGCCTCGCGCAGGTAGTCGGGCGAACCAGTGCCGAAAACATAGCGGTCCGGCCGGACCAGCACTGCCTCGGCCCCATGATGGTCAAGCCACCGGGTGAGCGGCTCGGCAAAGGAGTTCAGATCCGGGGTTTGCAGGACCTGGCGGGACAGCAGCCAGGGACCCTGGCCCAGCCGGTCGTCGAGGCGCGTCCCCTCTGCCGAGAGGGGCTGCGGAAAATAGGACCCGGCGCCCGGACTGCCCGCCAGGATCGCGCCGGTGGCGATGGCGGGATAGTCCGGCGGCCCGGCCGGCAGCTTGCCCATGATCCGCCCCAGGGCAATGGTCAGATCCCGCACCAGGGCAGACCAGGGACGGGTCATGCAGACCATCCGCCCCATCATGATCGCCATGTCGATCGTGGCGCGCAGATGCGGGCCGCGCTCGGGCTGATAGCTGTCGAGCAGGCTTTCCGGCGCGCCCGCCTTGAGGACGGCCGCCAGTTTCCAGGCCAGGTTTGAGGCGTCGCGCAGGCCCGAGCACAGACCCTGACCGGCAAAGGGCGGCGTCTGGTGCGCGGCATCGCCGGCCAGCAGCACCCTTCCCTTGCGCCACCGGTCAGCGATGCGGGCGCGGAAGGTATAGACCGCCTTCCGCTCGATCCGGATCGCGCCCTTGACGTCCCAGGGTTCCAGCAAGGCCTCGATGAAGGCGTCGTCCAGCACCTGCTCGGGGGTTTCGCCGGGCAGGATCATGAACTCCCACCGGTGACGGCCCTCGCCCATCAGGACACAGGTGGTCGGGCGTTTGGGGTCACAGATCTGCAGGTTGGCGGAGGGCAGTCTGGACGCATCATCGACCAGGACGTCGACTACCAGCCAAGGCTCCTCGAAGCGCAGGTCCTCGAAGGCGATGCCGGCCGCCGTGCGGACCGGCGACCGGGCACCATCGGCACCGACCAGATAGCGGCTGCGAACCCTGCGTAGGCCCTCTGCCGTGGCGATCTCGGTGGTGATGCCGGTAGCGTCCTCGACGAAGGAGCGCACCTCCCAGCCCTGCTGCAGATCGGCCAGGAGCTGACCCGACAGCGACCGGCGCAGGGCGGCTTCGACCGAGGGCTGATGGATCATGTTGGCACTGGGCCAGCCCCCGGCCCCGATCCGGTCGGCACCCTCGAAGCGCATCAGGACCTTGCGGCGGGCATTAAGGAAGTCATAGCGGGCGACGCGACGGCTGGTGGCGAAGACCGCATCGGCCGCGCCGGCCGCCTGCAGGATGCGCAGGCCCTCGTGGTCGATATGGGCGGCGCGTGGCAGCGGAAAGATCGCCGCCGCCTTCTCGGCGACCCTTACCCTGACGCCCTGTCGGGCCAGCAGGATGGCCAGGGTCACCCCCGTGGGTCCGCCGCCGGCGATCAGGACATCACAGTCGAGGTCTGCCACCTCAGGCCGCGGCCACCATGGCGGCCTCGATGTGACCGAGCCCGTCGATCTCGCAGCGCACGATGTCGCCGGGTTTCAGGAACTGACGGGGATCCATGGCCGCGCCCACCCCGCCCGGCGTGCCCGTGAACAGGCAGTCGCCGGGCTCCAGGGTCATGCCCACCGACAGATGCTCGACCTGCTGCCAGATGTTGAAGACCAGATGGCTGGTACTGGAGTCCTGCCGCTTCTCGCCATTGACGAAACAGCGCAAGCCCAGGGCGTGGGGATCGCCGACCTCATCGGCGGTGACGATCCAGGGCCCCATGGGCGCATGGGTGTCGAAGCTCTTGCCCAGCGACCATTGCGGCCCGGCGTGCTGCCACAGCCGCTCGGTGACATCATTGCCGACGCAGTAGCCGAAGATGGCGGCCGGGGCGTCCGCAGCCGAGATGTGCTTGCCGCCCTTTCCGACGATGGCGACGAGCTCGACCTCATAGTCGGCGGTCATTGTGCCCCTGGCGATCTCGATCGCGTCATGGGGTCCGTTGACGCTGGTCTGGGCCTTGGTGAACCAGACCTGGCGCTGCGGCGTCTCCATGTTCGACTCGGCGATGTGGTCGGCATAGTTGAGGCCGATCGCCCATATCTTGCCCGGGCGCGGCACCGGCGCTTCCAGCTTCACCGCCGACAGGGGCAGACCACCACCGGCCGCGGCCCTGGCCTCAAGGGCCGGGCGGTGGGTGTCCCAGTCGCGGATCAGGTCGATCATGGTGCCGGCGATCCCGGTGTCGATCACGGTGTCGCCGACGACGATCCCGGTGCGGGTGCGGCCCTCGACGGTATAGGTGGCCAGTTTCATGCGGCGAACTCCGGGGCTTTGCGGCGGAACAGGCGCTCAAGGCGCAACAGCATGGCGGTGACGAAGGAGACGAGGCCGGGGGGCGGTGGCCGCTTGCCCGCGAACATCGGATGGGGGCTGCCCCACTGCACCGACAGCAGGGCGCTCATGGGCTGTTTCTGGGGCGGATCCCCGGCCGTGAAGAGATCGCCGTCGGTCCAGTGCTCCAGTTCGTTGCCGAACGGATCATTCCAGTAGTCGAAGACCTGGCTACCCATGATGTGGCGGCCGACGCCCCAGGCCGACTGGCGCTTGCGCGACTTCAGATACTGGTGGCCCACCATCAGGTCATCGAAGCCGGCGACCTCGAAGGCCGCATGCAGCAGTCCGACCGGGCCCGGCAGCTGGGCGAGGAACAGGGTATGGTGATCGGTCGGCGTGTCGCCCCGGTCGCACCGCATGAACGCCCCGACCGGCACATTCTCGGCCGCCTCGACCTCGTCGGAGGTCAGGAAACCGAAGCGGTCCTTGTACCAGCGCTCCGACCGATGAAAGTCGCGCACCTTGAGCACAGCATGGCCCAGCCGCACCACATGGGCCGGCGCAGCCTGCAGCCGAATGGTCGTATTGGCCCGGGGCCTGGCCGCCGCCGTGTTCCGCGGCAGTTCGACCGGCAGACTGGCCGCAGCCTCCCTCGCCTGCCCCGCAACCACCTCGACCCGATAGCCGTCCGGATCGGTCAGCCGGAGGATCTTGCCGCCGCCGGGTTCATTGAGGTCCTCGAGCGGAACGCCCTCATGCGCCGCCAGAGTCTCGAGATCGGCCAGGGACTCGGCCCTGAAGCCGACGGCGAGGAACCGGGCCGGGCCGGTCTCCGTCACATGCAGGAACGGGCGGCCATCGAGGCCCCGGCCGTAAAGCCGACCGTCGGCCTCAAGGACCTGCAGCCCGAAATCTTCGAGGAAGGCCCGCATGACGCCGAGATCCGGCGCGGCAAAGCGGACATGGGCAATATCCTCAATCCTGATGACCGACATATCGCGCGCCCCACCCCACCAAGTTGACTATCTGGTCACTTTGATTGCAAATGACCAGATAGTCAACTAGACTCGGACCATGCAGGCCCGTCCCGATTTGTCGCCCCGCGCCGTCCGCACCCGAAGCGCGCTCATCGCCGCCGGCTTCGATCTCCTGGCCGCCAGACCGATCGACGCGATCCCCATCGATGATGTCGTGGCCAGGGCCGGTGTGGCCAAGGGCAGCTTCTTCAACCACTTCGCCGACAAGCAGGCCTTCGCCGCCGCCATCGCCTCGGAGGTGCGGCTCGAGATCGAAGATCAGGTGTCGCGGGCCAATGCCGGGGTAGCCAACCCCGTCGAGCGCATCACCAACGGCATGCGGATCGGGGCGGCCTTCGCGATCCACAATCCCAAGCGCGCAGCGGTCCTGCTGCGTGACCCCAGCGCTGCCACGGCCCGGTCGCATCCGCTGAACAAGGGGGTGGCCGAAGACTTCGACGACGCTGGCCGGCTGGGCCTGATCAGCCCGGACGCTAGGGGCTCCGGCGTTCTCTACTGGCTCGGCCTCTGCCAGGTGCTGATGGCCAGCCTTCTGGACACCCCGGAAGCCCTACCGGAAACGCGACTGCGCATTCGCGAGATGATGATCCTCGGACTCACGGGCCTGGGCGTTGACCGTGATCTCGGCGCGGAGCTTGCCGACAGGTCCTGCCAGAACCTCTGACGCCCGGTCGGTCGAAGGTCGGGGCTCAGTTCAGGTTGAGCGCCCCGGCCTAGATCCGGCCGTGCGCCGCAGCGTCGGCGAGCAGGCCTGTGACGCCGAGCTTGTGGAACGGCGCGACCGCCAGCAGATAGGCCTTTCCGGCCAGTCCATGCGGATGGCAGACGGTGCTGACCGTAACCGTCGGTCCGCCCGGTCCCATCTGGCGGGATATGGACAGGCGAAAATTCAGGTGGCCATTGTCGCGACCCGCGACCAGCTCCTCGGGCCAGAGCGCAAAGATCGGCCAGGGGCCGATGGTCTCGCCCACCCGATAGTCTGCGCGTTGCACCGGGTTGCGGATATCGGCATCGCTGGGCACCTCCAGCCCAAAGCGCGCCGCCACCCGGTTGCGGACCATCAGCAGGGCCTTCAGCCAGTCCGGATGATGGGCAAAAATGGCGAAGAACAGATCGGGCATAGACAGGTCGCTGCGGGTCAGGGGCGCGACATAGCTGTCCTGAAACCAGGCCCCGGTCGGAAAGATCTCGGCCAGCCGCGAGCTGTCGGGAAATGGCGTGCTCTGAACCCTGGTCATGACTCAAACCTCCGGTCTGGCGCTTGAGCCCGGCTTTCAGACTGCAAGCCCCAGACATCGCCCATTGGGGGCCGTGGTTCTCGGCTCGGGCGGCCTGCGCCCTGACCTTGACCGACAATTCACAGGTCTACAGCGCTTTCGGAGCTTGTCCACACACCGGCGACGGGTGGCGAACAGGGTGGTGGTGCGCTTAGGGGACTCGCATTGCCAGTTTAAAATTCTGAAAAATATCGGTATTTTTTATAGCCTTCCACGCAATACCCCCAAAAATACCCCCGCGCACCGTCGCTGCCCCAATGAGAGCCGATGTCGGACTACGGTAAGCCTATTCGAATAGGCTCCGATAGGGTCGGAAACGCGCCAGATTCCTGACAGGCACTCGGCCATGCATCACATGGCCAACAATCAGGCTAGTCCGCAATGAAGCGGTAGCCGACCCCTGGCTCGGTCTCGATGATCTTCGGACGTGCTGGGTCGGCCTCAAGTTTCTGGCGTAGCTGGCCGACGAAGACGCGCAGATATTGGGTGTCCGTGGCATGCGCCGGTCCCCAGACCGCGACGAGTAGATCCCTGTGGGTCAGCAGCTTTCCGTGACCAAGGGCCAGACGGGCCAAGAGCTCGAACTCCTTGGGCGACACCTTGACGACCTCGCCGCCTCGCGTGACCCGGTGCTTCTCCAGATCGATTTCGACCTCGCCCGAGCGTATCGGGCCAAGCGGGGCCTTGGCTGATGCGCGCTGCCGGAGGGCTGCCCGCAGGCGGGCGAGAAGCTCGCCCACGCCAAATGGCTTTTCCAGATAGTCGTTGGCACCATTATCCAGAGCCTGGATCTTTTCAGCTTCTCGGTCGCGGGCCGAGAGGATCAGGATTGGACCTTCATAGAAGTCGCGGGCCCGGATCAGCACGTCCTTGCCGTCCATGTCGGGCAGGCCAAGGTCCAGCACCACTGCGTCTGGCGACCAGGTGGCGATGCCCCGCAGACCTTCCTGGCCGCTATCGGCGCGAAGGGGCTCATAGCCGGCGGCATCCAGAGCCGGGCCCAGAAAGCGATGGATCTGGGGCTCGTCGTCGATGACCAGGATGCGCGGGCGCGTAAGACTCATGGCCTTGTCATAGCAGGTGATGGGGCGTTGCGATTGCCTTGGGCAGGCTGATCAGGATGCGTGTGCCCTGGCCATCATGGATCGGGCTGGCGGCGGCGATACGGCCGCCCATAGCGTCAATGAAGCCCTTGGCGATCGAGAGGCCCAGGCCTGCCCCCTGGCTGCGGTCACTGGGCTCTTCCATGCGGCGGAATTTCTCGAACACCCGTTCAAGCTCGGCGGTGGGAATGCCGCGCCCTTCGTCCTCAATGCTGATGACCACATTGGCGCGGTCCTCATAGGCGGCCATCTCGATACGCGCGCCGTCCGGACTATAGGCGATGGCGTTCTCCAGGATGTTGACGATCGCCTGTTCGAGCAGGCTACCATCCACACGTACGAGGCTCAGCTCGGCGGGATAGTCGCGGGTCAGGTCCCGGCCTCCAAGGCGGCGGGTGACGCGATCTGCGGCCGCGCCCAGCACGTCGCGGACATCTGTCCAATCGGTGCGCAGGCGCAGGGCTCCACCTTCCAACCGGGTCATGTCCAGCAGATTGCCGACATAGCGGTTTAGGCGTTCGGCCTCTTCCCGAATGCTCAAGGTCAGATCATCGCGAACGGCGGGGGTCAGGGTCTTGCCATAGTCGATGAGGGTGCTGGAGGCGCCCAGTACGGTCGACAAGGGGGTCCGCAGGTCGTGGCTGATTGAGTTCAGCAGCGCCGAACGGAAACGGTCGGCCCGACGAAGAGTCTCGGCCTCCACCGCCTCGCCGGCCAGCTCCGCCCGTTCAAGGGCCACGGCCCCCTGCTCGAGGAGGGCGAGCACCAGACGTTCTGTGTCGGATCCGCTGACCATGGCCCCGGCCTCTACTCCGGCCACGCCGGCCCGGGAGCGAACCCCGTCGAGCGGCCAGAAGGTCCAGCGGGTCTGAGGCAGGGTTCCTGTGCCAAAGCCGGCCGGCTCACCCTTTTCCCACGCCCAGCGCGCGGCCGCCATCGGGGCAGCATCGAGCGACTCCAGGGTCGGTGCCCCAGCTGCAGGCTGCAGTTCGCCATCGCGCGGGAGTAGCACCATGGCCTTGGCCCCCGCAGCCGCTGCGGCCTGCTCGGCGATAGCCCCTGCTGCCGCCTCGCGGCCGGCGGCCGCTGAAAAGGTGCGACTGGCCGCCAGCAGGGCAGACACGGCCGAGGCCCGCCTCTGGGCGTCTCGGCCCTGATCGCGCACGCGCCCGGCCAGGCCTCCCGCTGCCAGGGCCACGGCCCAGAAGACGATCAAGGTCAGAAAGTCAGTCGGCGACCCAACCTGGAAGCTGTAGCGCGGTTCAAGGAACAGATAGTTGTAGACAAGGAAGGCGGCCGTTGCGGCGGCCAAGGCCGGTTTCAGCCCGTGCAAAACCCCGGCAGCCAATACGGCGGCCAGGAAAATCATACCCAGGTCCACCCGGTCGAAGGCGACGTCCAGGCCCCAGGCGACTAAGGTCGCTACGCCGACAAAGGCAGCGCCGGTCAGATAGGCCAGCCAAGGCGTGGGCCCGCGCGGCCTGGGTATCTCCTGCACGGGTTCATGGGCAGCTTCGGTGACCACATGGATTGCCGCGCCCCGGGCTTTTCGCAAAAGCGCCGCAGCCAGGGACTTGCCCATCAGGTCGCGCCAGCGACTGTCGGCGGACTTTCCGATGACGATCTGGGTGACATTGTTGCGGCGGGCATAGGCCATTACTGTGGCCACCACGTCCGCGCCGCTCAGCACAACGGTGGCCCCGCCCAGCTGCTCCGCCAGCTTTAGGGCGTCATTGGCCCGGGCCGCAGCCGCCGGCCCCGGTGGGGTCTGGTCAGGCCGGTCGACATGGGCGACCGTCCAGGGCGCATCCATCATCATGTCCGACAGGCGCCGGCCGGTTCGGACCAGTCCGCCGGCCATGGCATCGCCGCCGACCAGGACCAGGATCCGCTCGCCGGCTGCCCAAGGTCCCTCGACGCCCTTCTCACGCAGGGTGGCGATCAGCTGGTCGTCGACCGTCTGGGCCGCCCGGCGCAGGGCCAACTCACGCAGGGCGGTGAGGTTCTCGACCTTGAAGAAGTTCTCGGAGGCCAGGCGCGCCGTTTCCGGCACATAGACCTTACCTGCAGCCATTCGCTCCCGTAGTTCGTCCGGCGTGATATCCACGACTTCGATATCGTCGGCCCGCGATAGGGCGCGGTCGGGCACCGTCTCGCGCTGACGAACGCCGGTAATGCGAAGCACCACATCGACCAGGCTTTCCAGGTGCTGGACGTTCAGGGTGGTCCAGACATCGATGCCCGCCGCCAGCAGTTCCTCGACATCCTGCCAGCGCTTGGGGTGGCGTGAGCCTGAGGCGTTGGAATGGGCATATTCGTCGACCAGAAGCAGCTGCGGCTTGCGCGCCAGGGCTCCGTCAAGATCGAACTCCATGACCACACGGTCACGGTGATCCATGGGCTTACGCGGCATGACCTCCATGTCCCGCAACAGGCTCTCGGTCTCGCGACGACCGTGGGTCTCGACCAGACCGACGACGACGTCATCCCCCTTGGCCTTGCGGCGTCGGGCTGCGCGCAGCATTTCGTAGGTCTTGCCCACGCCGGGGGCCATGCCCAGAAACACCTTTAGGCGCCCCCGGCTCGCCCGGTTGGCGGCGGCCAGAAGCGCCTCAGGATCAGGACGCCCGTCAGAATATCCGCGTTCGTCGACTGGCAAGAGTCTAGCCCGGCGCACGGGCATCAAGCGCCCGGTTGACCATTAGCACATTGACACGAGGCTGACCGATGAAGCCCAGAAGCCGCCCCTGGACATTGGCGTCGATCACGGCCTCGACCTGTGCCGTCGACAGGCCCCGCGCCTTGGCGACACGGGCGGCCTGCAGACGAGCAAAGGCCGGCGAGATGTCGGGATCAAGACCCGACCCCGAGGTGGTCACGGCATCAGCGGGGATAACCGCTCCGGGGTTTTCGGCCCGCAGGGCATCGGCCTCGGTCTTGACCCGCTCAGCTAGGGCTTCGTTCATCGGACCCATGTTCGAACCACTTGAGGCCGAGGCGTCATAGCCAGAGCCGGCAGCAGACGGGCGGGGATGCAGATACCTGGCGGCCGTGAAGGGTTGGCCGATCAGGGCCGAGCCGATCACCGTGCCCTTGGCGTCCCGAAGCAGGCTGCCATTGGCCTGTTCGGAAAACGCGGCCTGGGCCACGCCGGTGATGGTCAGGGGATAGCCCATGCCCAACAGGGCGGTAAACAGGCCCATCGAGACGAGAGCCGGACGGAGGTGGGAGAGCATGACTTTTGAGTCTCCGAGGAAGGCAGCCTAGGCCAGGCCGAGGCTGGAAACGATCATGTCGATCAGTTTGATGCCGATGAACGGGGCGATCAGACCGCCGAGGCCGTAGATCAGCAGGTTGCGCGACAGCAGCTTGCCGGCCCCGACGGCGCGGTACTTGACCCCGCGCAGGGCCAGGGGGATCAGGGCGACGATCACCAGGGCGTTGAAGATCACAGCCGACAGGATCGCGCTTTGCGGGCTGTGGAGGCGCATGATGTTCATGGCCCCCAGAGCCGGCAGGGAGACCACGAACATCGCCGGAATGATGGCGAAGTACTTGGCCACGTCATTGGCGATCGAGAAGGTGGTCAGGGCACCGCGCGTGATCAGCATCTGCTTGCCGACCTCGACGATCTCGATGACCTTGGTCGGGTCACTGTCGAGATCGACCATGTTGCCGGCCTCGCGGGCCGCCTGGGCACCGGTCTGCATGGCGACCCCGACATCGGCCTGGGCCAAGGCGGGCGCATCGTTTGCGCCATCGCCGCACATGGCGACCAGACGACCCCGGCCCTGTTCCTCGCGGATCAGACGCAGCTTGTCCTCCGGCGTGGCCTCGGCCAGGAAGTCGTCGACCCCGGCCTCGGAAGCGATCGCCGCAGCGGTCACCGGGTTGTCGCCGGTGATCATCACGGTGCGAAGTCCCATGCGGCGCAGGTCGGCGAACCGCTCCTTGACGCCTGGCTTGACCACGTCCTTCAGGTGGATGACGCCGACCAGGACGCCGTTCTCGCTGACCGCCAGAGGCGTGCCGCCCGAGCGGGCGATGCGGTCAACGGCGGCGCTGACTTCGGCCGGGATCATGTTCGGGTCGAGGGCCAGGCTGCGATAGACGGCATCCACAGCCCCCTTGCGCCAGGACATCGATCCGGCATCCAGACCCGACTGGCGGGTCGAGGCGCTGAAGGCGATCGAGGTTGCGCCAGGCGGAACCTCGACGACGATCCCATGATGCCGACCCAGTTCGACGATCGACCGGCCTTCCGGAGTCTCGTCGGCCAGGGAGGCGCTAACGGCGGCGCGCAGCGCGGCTTCCGGACGGACCCCCGGGGCGGCGATCACTTCGGTGGCCATGCGGTTGCCGAAGGTTATGGTGCCAGTCTTGTCCAGCAGCAGGGTGTCGACATCGCCCGCCGCTTCGACCGCGCGGCCCGAGGTGGCCAGGACATTGACCTTCAGCAGTCGATCCATGCCAGCGATACCGACGGCCGACAACAGGCCGCCAATGGTCGTGGGAATGAGGGTGATGAACAGGGCCCCCAGAACCAGGGGGTCCAGGGCCACGCCCGAGAACTGCCCCAGTCCGAGCAGGGTGACCACGGCGATCAGGAAGATCAGGGTCAGGCCGGCCAGCAGCACGGCCAGGGCGATTTCGTTGGGCGTCTTGCGTCGGTCAGCACCCTCGACCATGGCGATCATGCGGTCGAGGAAGGTGTTGCCCGCCTCGGCCGTGACCCGAACCTTGATCCAGTCAGAGACCACGGTGGTGCCGCCGGTAACGGCCGAGCGGTCACCACCGCTTTCGCGGATCACCGGGGCGCTTTCACCGGTGATGGCCGCCTCGTTGACACTGGCCATGCCCTCGATGATCTCGCCATCGGTCGGGATGACATCGCCGGCCTCCACCAGGATCACCTCGCCGACGCCCAGCTTGTGAGCGGGGGTCGGGATGATGGTCCCGGCCTTGTCGTCGATAATCAGCTTGGCCTTTGTGGTGACGCGGGTGGCCCGCAGGCTGTCCGCCGCCGCCTTGCCGCGCCCTTCGGCGACGCTTTCAGCCAGGTTGGCGAACAGCACTGTCGCCCAGAGCCAGATCGCGATCTGGATCGCAAAGCCGGCCGGCTGGCCGCCGACCACTGCTGCGACCGCTGAAACGGTCGAGAGCAGGGCCACGATCCAGGTGGTGAAGATCACCGGATTGCTGGTCAGTTGGCGTGGATCCAGCTTAAGGAAGGCGTCCTTGGCTGCGCGGAGCAGGACTGCTGAGGACAGGCCGCCGGCCAGGGCGTTGGCTTTGCGGCGGCCGTCCCCGAGAAGGGGTTCTAGGGTGGTCATGTCAAATCGCCTTTGCGATCAGCTGTGTCAGTGGACGCTGGCGACTGCGGCGAGCGCCTGGAAGTGTTCGACGATCGGACCCAGCGCCAAGGCAGGGAAGAATTGCAGGCCGCCGAGGATCAGGATCACCCCGATCAGCAGGCCAATGAACAGGCCGCCATCGGTGGGCAGGGTGCCCGAAGACGGGGCCAGCTTGGGCTTGGCGACCAGGGCACCGGCGATGGCCAGCACCGCGACGATGGGCGCGAAGCGGCCCAGCATCATCGAGATCCCCAGGGTGGTGTTCCACCACGGTGCATTGGCCGTCAGACCGGCAAAGGCCGAGCCGTTATTGGCCGAAGCCGAGGTGTAGCCGTAGAGGATCTCCGACAGGCCGTGCGGCCCGGCGTGCATCAATCCCTTCAAGGCCTCGGGCAACACAGCGGCTACGCCTGAGAAGCCCAGCGTCGACAGCGGGATCACAAGGACCGCCAGCATCGCCAATTGGATCTCGCGGGCCTCGACCTTTTTGCCGAGATATTCGGGCGTGCGGCCGACCATCAAGCCGGCGACAAACACCGCCAGCAGGGCCATGACGACCATGACGGCGATCCCCGAGCCGATACCGCCGGGCAGGATCTCGCCCAGCTGCATCAGGAACATCGTTACCGCCCCACCCAGGGGCATCAGGCTGGAGTGCATGCCATTGACCGAACCGTTGGAGGCCCCCGTGGTCATGGCGGCCCAGGCGGCTGTCGAGGGCGCGCCGAAGCGGACTTCCTTGCCCTCCATGTTGACCGAGGAGTCGACATGGGCTGCGACTAGCGCGGGTGCCGACTGTGTCTCGGTGGCATAGATCGCCGCCGCACCGGCCGAGAGCAGGATCATGGCCGAGATCACCAGCGCGCGGATGTCCTTGCGTGCCATGGCCGAACGACCAAACGCAAAGAAGGCTGCCCAACCAAGGAGATTGATCGATACCGCCGTGATCAGGTTGGTCAGCGGCGTTGGGTTCTCGAACGGGTGGGCGGAATTGACGTTGAAGAGGCCGCCGCCATTGATGCCCAGCTGTTTGATGGCTTCCTGACTGGCCACGGCGAACAGGGCGATCTTCTGCGGCGCGCCTTCCAGGGTCGTGGCGTCAACGCTGGCGGCGAGGGTCTGGGGCAAGCCGAGGGCGACCAGCACGATCGACAGCACGATGGACAGCGGCAACAGGACGTAGAGCGTGGTGCGGACCAGGTCGGCCCAGAAATTGCCAACCCCTTCGCCGCGATTGGCAATAAAGGCCCGGGCCAGGGCGGCCGCGACGGTCGCGCCGGTGGCGGCAGAAACGAAGTTCTGAACGGTCAGGACCAGCATCTGGCTGAGCGTCGACATCGTGGTCTCACCGCCATAGCTCTGCCAGTTGGTATTGGTCACGAAGCTGGCGGCGGTGTTGAAGGCCAGGTGCGGCGAGACGCCGGCGAAGCCCTGCGGGTTCAGCGGCAGCACACCCTGCAAGCGCAGAACGGCATAGACCATCACAAAGCCGACCGCATTGAAGGCCAGCAGGGCCAGGGCATAGGCATGCCAAGTCTGGCTTTTCTTAGGGTCAATGCCGCCGGCCGCATAGAACAGAGCCTCGACGGGTTTCAGCACCGGATCCAGCCAGGTGCGCTCGCCGTTCCAGACCCGAGACATGTAGACGCCCAAGGGCCAGGCGATCACGACCGCCAAGCACAGGGTCAGGGCGATTTCCGCCCATCCTTGCCAATTCATGGATTTGATCCGTCAGAACTTGTCGGGTCGCAGCAAGGCCGCGACCATATAGGCCGCGACGACGATCGCCCCGGCTCCCCACAGCACGCTCACCAGCATGGTCAGACGCGCCTCAACGCCATGGCGAAACCCGCAAAGGCCGCAAACAGCCCCACCCCCAGCGCCAGAAAAATCAGGTCAGCCATTTGCCGCCTCCATTCGGATAGACGGCTTGAAGACCACGAAGGCCCGTAAGCTCGCCATGCGGGAGAGGGCCTGCGGGCGTAAGGGGTGCGTAAAGATCCGACTACGGGGTTGCGCCAATAGCGGACCTTGGCTCATCTCCAGAATCCGGACCTTCAGGCGGATGTGCCGAAGGCGTTGTACGACCCGAAGCAGCCCCCTGGGGCAAAGTCACATTGTCCTAGCTGCGCCGGAAACACGGATGTTTGCGTCCGGCTCAGAAGTGATCCCAGCGCGCAACTTGGACGGCACGCCCATATCTTCGCCCTGGATGATGCCTATCGCTCCACTATGCGGCCAACCGATACAACGCAGGTAGCCCGCCAGAGCGGCGGCTGCGCCCCTTCTCTGACCGTGCAGGCGAGATCTTCGAGTTGCGGCAGCTGGCGCGACGGGGTGGTCTTGGACGCAGTCGGCCGACCATCAGGATTGTGCGTTTAGGTGACGCCGGACGAGACGATCATCAACAGGCTGCGGACGGCAACCGCCGCCATTATGACGGACAGGCGGTTCATCCGGCCTCCGCGATGAGCGCCTGATCATTCGGACGGAAAAGCCGTTCACAGCGCCCTGGCTACGCGGAAGCCAACGGTCGTCCCACGCGTGAGCGGCGCGGCCGGCGCACGCCGGGCCGAGCGGATGGCGGCGGGTTCGGACGTCCAGTCGCCGCCGCGTTGCACGCGGGCCGCGCAATTGGCCTCGTCAGCTATGCCGCCGTTGTTGGGCGCGCCGAAGTAACCGATGGCCTTGTGGCAGTCGCGCACCCATTCGGCGACGTTGCCGTGCAGATCGTGAAGCCCGAAGGCGTTGGCCGGATAGCTCGCCACCGGCACAGGCTGGCCGACAACCGACAGGAAGTTGGCGTCGTCGGTGACAATGGCCTCACCGGTGTTCCAGGCCGTCTCGCCGCCAGCGCGGGCGGCGTACTCCCACTCGCTCTCACTGGGCAGGAAATACTTCTGGCCTGTCTTCTTCGACAGCCAAGCTGCGTAGCCCATGGCGTCGTTCCAGGTGACATTTATAACCGGCTGCTTGCCCTGACCCCAGCCGCCGTCGGCCGGCTTCTGCGTACAGCCGTTGTCGGCGACACAGGCATTCCACTCGTCGAACGAAATCTCGGTGCGGCCAACGGCAAAGGGGTTTGCGAAGGTCACGGGGTGGCGCGGTCCCTCGTCACGGCCACGTCCCTCCTCAGCGGCCGTTGACCCCATGAGGAAGGTGCCGGCGGGGACGACAATCATTGAGGGGCAGTTGGGGCAATCCTGCACGGTCTGGCCCGCTGCATAGCTGGCCGCTTGCGGACTCGCCGCCGTTGAGGCTGTGTCTGTGTTGTTGAGATCGACCGCCTGGATCACGGCACCGGGCGCGAGCTGGATGCCCTTCTTTCCCGGCGCGCGGATCACCTGAACGATGTACTGCGTCGATGGGGTCGGATAGATCGCGCCCACCCTGATGATGTATCGTCCCCCGCCGGCGATGTAGGTTTCCTTCGCCTTCTTTGTCCCCGGCGTCGCAAACATCTCGCCGGCAATGAAATCGGATCGAGCCTCCGTCCCGGTCAGTGGGCAACCCAAGGCCGAGACAATGGAGATCACTGATCGGCCGCCCGCGAAGCCGACCGTGAGGACGTCGCCCGGCTTGGTGTCGAAGTACAAGCAGCCCGACTCCGGCCCGGTGTCCGACCTGCTGACTCCACCATAGAGCCCATCCAACTGCATCTCCTGCGCAAACGTCGGCCCAGTGAGGATTGTTGCGCCCAGCGCTATCGCGATCAAATTTCGCATCACAGCGCCCTCGCCACCCGGAAGCCTAGTGAAGGGACGCGAACCACGCGGCTGGCTGCGCCGCGTACTGCTGAACGGGCATGGCGCGGCTCGCTGTCGAAGCCGCCGCCGCGATGGATTGCGCCGACGTTGCAGTCGCCACCGCTTGCCGCTGCGCCATTGGTGGGGGCTCCGACGTAACCGCTGTCAAGGCAATCGAGCGTCCACTCCCATACATTGCCGTGCATGTCGTAGAGACCAAAGGCGTTGGCCGGATAGCCGCCAACATTAACGGTCTTCTTGAACTGGTTCAGGATGTTGGCGTCATCGGTAATGATCGCGTCTCCGGTGTTCCAGGCCGTGTCGGAACCGGCTCGCGCGGCATATTCCCACTCGGCTTCTGAGGGGATGAAATACAGTTTTCCCGTCTTCGTGCTGAGCCAGTTGGCGTAGTTCACAGCCTGGGCGAAGTTGACGTTGATGACCGGGCGGCGGTCACGGCCCCAGCCCTGGTCTGGCGGCGAGGCCCCGCAAGCACCTGCGGCAACGCAGAGATCATATTCTGCGAACGTGACCTCATAGGTCCCCATGGCGAACGGACGCGCGAACATTACCTGGTGGCGTGGACCCTCGATGCCATCACGGCCCAGCTCATCCGGAGGCGACCCCATAACGAAGGAGCCGCCGGGAAGAACGGTCATCTGCGGGCAGCCAGTGCAGTCTGCGAAGGCCGAGCCCACCTCGCGCGTCTCGCCACCGCTGACGGTCGATGCCGTGCCGTCGCGCGGCTTGGCCGCTGCCACGCCCGGGGGCAGTACCTTGCCCTTGGGCGTCGCGTTCTGAACGATCTTGATGGTGTATGGCCCCATGCCCTGGCTGCCGGCAAAGATGCCGACGCCCCAGATCGCCGTGGTGCGCACCAGATACCGACCACCACCGGATACGAAGCTGAACTCCTGGTCACCGCCGACACCAGCGGTGCCATTCTTATGGACCACGGTGAACTCTTCGGAGCAGGCTTCCCCCCCGCCCACGTAGAAATCCATTCGCATAGCTTTGGAGCTCACATCGACGGTGACGGAAGTCCCCTTATCCACATCAAGCTCGAAGCAGTGATAAGGGGCGCGAGGTTCCCGGTCGGTCTCGACAAACCGCGCAGCAACGACGCTTCCGGGCTTCAAAACGCCCTTGCTGGTTCTCGATGGCGACTGAGCCGCCGCCGAGGTCGCGCAAAGCAGCAGCATCGCGGCGGCGGCCAAACGGCAAGCTCTAAGCATCAACTTATCCACTATTGTCACAGCGCCCGCGCTACACGGAACCCGACGCTGGGCAAGCGCTGCCCTAGCGGTGAGGGGCGGCGCGCAGCCGAACGGGTCAATGCCGGTTCGTCGGCAAAACCACCGCCGCGTACAACCCCGCGCACGCAGGTTCCGGTGCGGGCCCCTCCGTCGGCGGGCGCGCCAAAATAGCCAGTGTCGTCGTAGCAATCCTGGACCCACTCAGCGACGTTGCCGTGCATGTCGTGCAGGCCAAAGGCGTTGGGCGGAAAGCCGCCGACCGCCACGGTCTTCCCGAACTGACTTAGCAAGTTGGCGTCGTCGATAATGATAGCGTCGCCAGTCGACCAGGCGGTGTCTCCGCCGGCGCGCGCGGCATATTCCCACTCGCTCTCGCTGGGCAGGAAATACTTCTGGCCTGTGCTCTCTGACAGCCAGGCGGCATAGGCACGAGCATCGCTCCAACTCACGTTGATGATCGGGCGCGTCGCTTGTCCCCAGCCCTCGTCGGCCGGCCGATGCAGACATCCGCCGGCGTCGACGCAGACGTTCCACTGCTCGAAGGTGACCTCTGTGCGGCCGATGGCGAAAGGTGCAGTGAAGGTGACGGGGTGGCGCGGGCCCTCATCACGGCCACGGCCGATTTCCGTCGACAGCGAACCCATCATAAACTGGCCGGCGGGCAGCACCAACATCTCTGGGCAGGTCGGGCAGTCCTTGATCGTTTGGCCGGCGACGGTAGTCGCGTCGGCCCGAGAAGCCACCGTAGAGGCCGTCGCTGGACCGATATCGGCAGCGACTTGGACGACCTCGCCTGGTGCCAGACGGTCACCGCCGGAACCGCCTCGCGTCGCGGTGAGCGTGTATTCGAAAGTCGAGATGTAGCCGACTGCACCCGTGAATGGCGACTGTGCATGCACACCAATCATGTAGCGGCCGCCGCCCGACAGTATCTTGACTTCCGAACTGCCTGTGCCGGCGAACATCTTGGCCTTGCCAAGGATTTCGGGCGTTCCCTCCAGGCAGGTTTGACCACGATGGACAGAAACCCAGACCGGCTTGTTGTATAGGTTGGGTGAGTGGTTTTTGGCCTCGATTTGCCAAGTTTCACCCGCCTGGGTGTCTAGCACATGGCATTCAGTGGGCCGGTCCCAGTTGGCATTGCGGGGCGTGTCCGCGCCAAGCTTACCTGTGATCGGTTGTCCCGATTGAAGGGGGGCGGAGTCGGCAGCGGATGCGAACACAAGGGCGGAAAAGGCCCCGACAGCCCAACCGCAGGCCCCACTGATCAACCGCCCCATGTCACCTCGAAGCCGGTCACGCGACCGTTCGTCCAGAGTTGCTTGGCCGACGCCGCGTCCATGCATTGCCCCGGGCTATTGCCGTTGAAGCTGCAGAACATCTCGTCCCAGTCGTGGATGCGGGCCATGTCTGAACCGACCGCGCCGGCGCGCGGCAGCACGCCGTCAACCCGCGCGTATCCGTAGGCGGTACCATCCTGCACGCGCAGCCAGATCGTCGCGTCGCCAGGCGGTTGGCAATTCGCATCACCTTGCCAGGCGAGCGCCGCAGCGACCTTTCCGCCGCCCATGAAGCTGTCCATCGAATAGTTTACTGACGCGCTGCTCGCCTGGCAGCGGCCAATAGCGACGCCGGGGCGGCTCAGCCGCCCTTCGCCGGGATCTCCGTCCGGCCTAAACGGCCGAAGGCCGACGGTCGACATGCCGCCGGACGGCGGGCTCGGCATCGGGCTCGCCGCCGCTCCGCCGTTGGTCAATGTGGCTTGCTGGCCGGAGGACGACGACGCTGGCCCACGATCGAAATTCCCGGCCGCAGTGCGCGCCATGGCGAGGCGCTCCTGCTGGACCCGGGCAGCCTCACTGGCCTGGATCTGCGCCAAGCGCGCCTGCTGGTTGGCGGCGGCGATGCGCTGCTGCTCCAGCGCGTTTAGCTGCGGTTGACCGACTGCCCCAGGAACCCCGCCGCCGCGCTGAGCGGCGATGGCTGCGCGGATCGCTGCGTCGTGATCCATGAACCGGCCCTGAGGCGTAGTGGTGTAAAGGCCTGCCGTGCTCTGGCTGGTCGTCGTTCCCGAACCCTGTGTGGCGATACGCCCGGACTGTGCCGCCTGGGCGCGCTGGGCTTGAGCAGCCTGCGCATTGGCTTGGGCCTGGCGCTGGGCGGCGGCCTGTTGGACGAGTTGCGCGGTCTGGGCGGCGGCGATAGAGGCCTGACGCGCGTTCTCGGCGGCCAACTGCGTATTGACCTCTCCCATCACGGTGACCGCCGCGCCGAGGAAAGCGTTGAAGGCCTGCGAGCGTTCACGCGCCTTGCGGCGCTGCTCAGCGGCGGCTGCGTCAACCTGAGCCTGATAGGCGGCCTGAGCCGCGCGCTTGGCGGCCTCGTCAGCAGCGACTTGTGCGCGCCGAACTTCGACCTGTTGCTCCATAAGCGCGCGGCGATCGACAACGGGCGAGGTTGCCGACCCGCCGGCAGTCTGCTGGCCGCCGGACGACAGCGCACTGAGCTGATAAGGGCCCGCACCATCGGCCGTGTTGCTGCGGGCTAGGATCAGATAGCGACCGCCCACGGCCGTAAAGCTGACCTGGGCGTCCTTCCCTTCGGGCGACACATTGTCGTTCTGGTGCTGCAAAGAGGCGGCCGAGCACAGCGCGCCGCGTGCAATCTGCAAGGCGCTGTCCAAGGCCGCCGAGCTCATGGTCACCGTCCAACGGCTGCCGGCCGTTGTGTCGATGGAATAGCAATCATAAGGCTTGCCGTCAGGCGTACGCGGCGCTGCGGCGGTCAGTTCACCCACAACGGCACCAGTGTCGGGGATAGGTGCAGGCCGCACCAGCGCCGGCCCGACGGATGATTGAGCGTATGCTGACGCCGCGTGGGCGGCGATCAGGATCAGCGATGCGGTGAGAAGCCCCTGCCTCATAGCGTCGACCTTGCCATTGATTTCGAGCTTGGCAAACGAATTCCAGAGTCCGATTCCTGCGAAGTTGACGAGATTAATAGTCGGCATTGTATGGCGACACCCCCCCGCCCACCGATCATCCGGTGGCCGCCAAAACGCCCCCTCACGCTTATCCCCGGACTCCAATCGCAGTGTCATTGCCCGGCCCCTTCCTCCAGGGCGCGACCATGCCGCTCGCAGTGCAGCGGAGCATACCGCCAGCAGCCGGCTCGCAATCGCAGTTGCGCAAGGAGTCGGCGACCATGCTGCCAGACACGATCCGCGCCCCTTGCGCCTGGACTGAACCTTGGAGGCAGGCTTCCGCCGCCTGGCAGGCGCTATCGCGGCTAGATCCGTAGGCTGTCCAGTGGCCAAGCTTCTGGCCCAGCGCATCGATAGCAACTGCGGACGGCGTGTACCGTGGGGCGGACTCGACCGGGCACTCGATGCCGGTGACCAGCCGTCCGCCGACGCGGAGAATATCCCCTCGCCGCTTGTCCAGATACTCGCGCGAGCCCTGCGCCAGGCCGTAGGTCCGGTCTGACGGCCCTTCCAAATATAGAAAGCCGCAGCTGCCAGGTCGGTCGATGACGCCGTAACTCACCTTGACCCCGGCACCGTGCCGGCCGGAAGCCGCCAGTTCGATCGCGGTCTTGCGAGCGGCGGCCTCGCGCAAACTCATCATCTCCGGCGGGAGGTGGGCGAAGTGCTCGCCGTCCCGACCGTAGACGATGAAGTGGGCAAGACGCCGTGGCGCTCCGTTCGCCGAGGCGGGGCAGGCCAGTTCCTCAGCCCGGACGGGACTGGCGTCCCGGGGTTTGGGCGCGAGCGAGCCATCAGATGTGCGGGAGTCTGCCAGGGCGGCCGACCCGGCCCAAAGACCGATGGCGACCGGCGTCGTGGCCACTACAAAGGCCAGACTTGCGAACAAAGTCACGATCAGGCGACGCATCCCCCCCCCAGCTCTATCGTCTCTGCAAGCCTAGCAGAGCTATCGACGACCGCGAGTCGCATTCGCCTGACGTACAATTCGCGTTCTGCAGCCTCGGGCCGCGCCGCAGACTGCTGGATCTAGCCGATGCCACACGCTTCTAGACACTAGCAGCACCTAGCGCGAACCTTTCCAAGGTTAGGTCCTTCAATCGCGCCTACAGACGCTGCCCGCAAGCTGACCTTGCCAAGGTCGCCTAAGAATCAAAAGCGGAACGTTCCGAGCCTTCCTTCTAACTCATGCTGGGATTTCACGGGCCAACTCAGCGAGCAGGCTCCTGAGCCTTGGGTTCATCGTTTCTTCAGCGCCTATGCCTCGCTGGCCTAGCCCCCGGATCAAGCTTGCCTGCCGGTGCGACGCCACCGCGCCATAGCTGGAAAATGTCGTCATCACCTTCTCGTGGCCCAGGTTCTGCGACCAGGCCTTGAACTCTTCCGGCGATCGACACGTCTGCTCCCCAAACTGAACCAGGGTGTCGCGCAGCGAGTGCGGCTTAAAGTAGGGCAGGCCGGCGCGCTCAAAGGCCTGGCGGAAGATGCGCCGGATCGGTTCGGCGGTGCTCCACGCTTCGCGCTTCAGACCGCCCGCCACGAAGCCGCCCTCCGGCCCAACTATCATCTGGGTCGCGGGAAACAGGGGGTCGCTATCGCTCCACAGCAGGGTGTCGCGCAGATGGGCGACCCATTCGGCCAGGACATCCCGTGCCGGGCCCTCCACGGGGAAGAACCAGGTTGTGAAAGTCTTGGAGAACTTGGTCTTCACCTCGCGCGCATCCTGATCCAGCCGCCCCTCGGCGATATTAAGATGCTTAAGCCGCAGGGACGCGGCCGCGCCGTCGCGCGCGCCGGTCAGCAGGATCAGGGCGATCAGGGCCCTGTCGCGCTTCTCGATGTCGGTTTGTGCCGGGGCGGTGGTCAGGACGTGATTGACCTGGGCGAGCGTCGGGAACGGCTTCTCGCGAAAGGCGCGCGCGATCCGAACGTCTTTTTCGGCGAGGTTGAAATAGTCAGCATCGGAATAGCTGATCTTGCGCTTGTAGCCGGACTGATCAGCCAGCCAGATGAAAAAGCTGCGCAGGGCCGACAGGGTGGAATGAACCGTCGCCCGGCTGAGACGTTCGCCGCTGCGGGCGGCCGTCATCTCGTCCAGCTTGCGCTTGAAGGCCACGGCCTGTTCGCGGTGGAACTTGCCAAAATCCTTGCATGCGGTAGCGTCTTCGAAGCGCGCCAGGGCCTTGGCGACAGCATCAATTGAAGCGTCGTTTCGCCTCCGAGCTTCGCGGAGATAGATGAAATAGGCGCGCTTGATGCGCTCGTTCGCCGGGTTGTGTTTGGCCACGTCGGTTCGTCCTTTCTCTAGTCACAAATCATGAAGGGGGTTGGGCGCTCTTCTATGTGTCGCTCCGCCTCCATGATCTGGATGGCCACACCGGGCAGGATGTCAGGCAAAGTCGCCTCTCGGGCCCGGCGGAACATCCGCGCGCCGCAGGTCGCGCAGATCGCTTTAAGCGTCCCCGCCTTGGTCGCACTGGCCTCGAAGACAGCCCTCGCGTCGGCGGGGACGCGGGGCTCCTTGCATCGGAAGCAGTAGATCGCGCCGGGTGGGCAGGGTCGCTTGGCCTGGGCACGGCGGGCCTGCAAGAACGTGCGCAGGTCCCGCCCCTGGATCAGCAGCGGGCGACCGCTGTCGAGGGTGGGCAAACCCCTGTCGCACCAGTTCCGTACCGTATTACGATGAACCCCGTAGAGACGGGCCACCTCTTCGACGGTGTAGGCCCGATGCAGCTTGGCCCGGCTCGGATTAGGCCGCGTCATTGGCGACGCCCTGCTCAAGACCCATCAGGCGGCGAACCGACACGGTCTTGATCAGGGTCCGCCGGCCCAGCTTGATCGTCTCCAGCCGCCCCTCGCGGATGAGGAGGTAAATCGACGTTCTGCCCAAGCTGAGGGTCTTGGCGGTATCGTTGATGGATAGGGCGATCGGCTCCACGGAGAATCTCCTGTTCGCTAGAGCGTTGGTGAACGCCTACGAACTTGTGGTGCGTCGCGGATCGTCGATAGCTGGGCGGGACGAAGAAAACTCTAGCCCTGACAGACGTTTAACCCAGCCCAGACTTGAAGAGCGCGGACAGTCCAGGCCTGGGGTGGGTTAGTCCTGGGGGTAGGGTGGGTTCGCTGTACTAGGGGGTGGGCCCAGCGCGAACCAACCTTATAGCTGACAGCGACCTTAGAAGGGGATCTCGTCATCTAGATCAGCGACGAACGCCTCTCGCCTTGGCGCTTGGCTAACTCTTGTGCTTGGCACCAGAATTAGTCCGCTTGATGGGGGCGGGCCATTGGGCGAGGGCGTCGGAGTCGCCCCGCCCTCGGGCTTCCAGTTTGCGACCTTGCAGATTTCTTCAATGCCGGTGGCGTTTGGCTTGCCATCTTTGCCTGTCAGACCGAGATCGCCAGCGTTCTCGGTCAGCCATTTTTTCAGAGCTTGCTTTGGTGACTTACCGGCCAAAAGGCTGGGATTGGAAGTCACTGCGCTCCACGCCTTGTTAGCTGCGGCCAACTTGGCCGAAAATTGTGGATGCGAGGCGGCATGCCCGTCTAGGTGCGATGAAGTCGGCCTAATAAAATGCTCGCAGATATAGCCTCTCGCCCTAAAAAACCTGTCGAGATCATAGACAGATAGCAGTGTCCGCCTCACATCCACGACTCTTTCATTCGAGTGCCCTTGCTCATAATAGGCTGAATAAACTGGCTCGATACGCTCGGCGAGAATGGCTCCACATAGGGCAGTTCTAGTCGCGACATATCCGGGATAGTTTTTCTCAAGTAAGGTATCGGATGCGTCCTCGACGTCTCCCGGAGGGAAGCCGGCGAATAGCAAAGCTGCGTTCATCACCGAAAATTCGTCCGACAGTTTCCAAAAATCGATGTTCTGCATTCGCGCGTTCCATGATTCGTCGCGCGAAGCCTGACCTAATCACCCGGGGTTGTGAACTCAGCAGCCTAGCGCTGGGCCGGTCGCCGTATCGGCACGACAGCGCCGTCTCGCCGGAGCTGATCCAGATAATCGCTCCACCACTGGGCCATCTGCACGCGCTCCGCCCAGTGCGCGCCACGGTGATAAGCTGCGCGGATTGGATCTCGGTCCTTATGGGCCAGAGCCCGCTCGATAGCATCAGGCTGCCACTTCCCCGATTCATTCAACAGGGTTGAAGCCATGGCGCGGAAGCCATGGGCCGTCATCTCGTCGCCGGAAAAGCCAAGACGCCGCAAAGCCGCATTGACCGTGTTTTCCGACATGTGATCCGCCGGAGTACGAATGGACGGGAAGACATAGCGGCCGTGTCCGGTCAGATCGCGCGCCGCCCGGAAAAGGGCGACCGCCTGCCGGGAAAGCGGAACGGCGTGTTCCTGGCGCGCCTTCATCTTGTGGGCGGCAATGCGCCAGACAGCGCCCTCGAGGTCGATCTCGCTCCACTCCGCCTTCCGCAGCTCCCCAGGCCTGACAAACACATGCGGCGACAGGGACAGGGCGATTTGCGTCGTCATGCCGCCGCGATAGCCGTCGATGGCCCTGAGAAGCTCACCGACCTGTTTGGGTTCCAGGATCGCAGCAAGGTGCTTGGGCTTTGGCGCGGTCAGCGCGCCGCGAAGATCGCGAGTCGGATCAGCGGGCACGAGTTGATTGGCCACCGCAAAGCGGAAAACCTGACCTATGAACTCAAGGGTTCGGCGAGCGCTTTCAAGCTTTCCCTTGGCCTCAATCGGCCTGACGGCCTGCAGCACGTCGATGGGCTGGATTTCCGAAATCGGCCGATTGCCAAGGCTAGGGCTGACCAGTTTCAGGAACCAGGCGCGTTTTGCCAGGGTCGCCTCTGCTAGTCCCTCTCGACGATTCTTCTCGATGCAGTCACGGGCGACCACCGCAAAGGTCTGAACGGCGGCAGATTTCGCCGCCTGCTTGGCCTGCTGCTTTTTGAGTGCGGGATCGACGCCGTCGGCCTGTTGCCCTCTCGCCTCGTCACGGCGCGCACGCGCCATCTTCAGGCTGACCTCCGGATAGGCCCCAAACGACAAAAGCTTCTCAATTCGCTTTGGTTGGCCGCTGTCATCGACGCCGTTGACGCGAAATTTCATGCGCCAGAGCAACCCGCCCGATGGCGAAACGAGAAGAAACAGGCCCTTTTCGTCGGCGAGCTTGTAGGCCTTGGCCTGGGGCTTGGCCGCCCGGATCGCTGTATCGGTCAGGGCCATTTGGGGGTATCTCGTTTTGTCGCCTTGGGAGTACCCCCAGAAAAACCCCCGTTGAGGTACGACTGCGGGCAAACGTCGGCGATCAACAGCGACCGCTGAAGTGAGAATATCCTTGTTTTTGTTGGGTTTGTCTACACACCGGCGACCGGTGGCGAACAGGGTGGTGGTGCCGCTTAGGTGACTCGAACACCTGACCCCATCATTACGAATGATGTGCTCTACCAGCTGAGCTAAAGCGGCCCACAGCGCGTTCGAGGCAAGGCCCCGGCGCGAGGAGGCGCCTATTTAGCGGCGCGCGGGCCACTTGCCAAGCGTCTACGTGCACCTGTGCCACGGCGCGGCGCCGGACCCTCGCCGGAGGGCTCCGGCAGGGCCGGCGCGTCATAGACGCCGGGGTCGTCAGGGATCGGCATCAGGGGACCGCCGACCTCGGCCGCGCGGACGAAGGGCGTCGATTCCACATAGGCCGACGGCAGCTCGGGCAGATCGTTCATGGTCCGCTCACGCCGCTCATGGCGAGGATGGATCAGCTCACCGGTCTCGGCGTAGCTGACGGCCAGGCGGGCCCAGTCCTCGCGGCCATAGGCGAAGGCGCGGCCTTCCGGATCCAGGTCGGACCAGTCGGGCTCCTGAGGGGCGGCAGTGCCCCGGGCGATCCAGGCGCGGGCCTCGTCGGCCTCGCCATTGGCAAAGGCTACCCGGGCCATCAGGCCGGCGAAACGGGCTGTGGGGGCCTCGTCATCAAGGAGGCGAGCCGCAGCGCGGGCTGCCACCGGATCGCCGCCGACCAGGCCGCTCTCGACCCGCAGGATGCGGCTTTCGCGGGCCTCGGGCTTCAGGGCCGCCAGGGCGGCCAGCCGGGCGGCGCGGGCCTTGGGCGTCTCATTGGTCTTCAGGTCGCGATAGGCCAGCCAGAGGGCCGGGTGCGGCGCGCTCTTCCAGGCGGCCTCGATCAGCTGCCCGGCCTTGGCGGTCTTGCCTTCGGCGGACAGCAGGCGGGAGGCCATGATCACGCCGGGGGCGAAGTCGGGCTTGAGCTTGACGGCCTGGGTGGCGAAGTCGAGGGCCTGGCTGCGCTTGCGGGGCTCTTCGGACCCTTCGAGGCTGGCGGCCGAGGCGGCCAGAAGGGCCGCCCGGGCCCGCTCGGCCACGACCGGCGGCACGATCTTGCGGTCGAGGGCGCTCTGAGCGAGGTCGAGGGCCGCGACCCAGTCGCCGGCCTCGAGCCGGGATTCTAGCAGGGCCCGCCAGGCCCAGCGTGCCGTGCGCGCCAGGCCAAAGGCGGTCTCGGCATGGCGCACGGCGGCCAGGCGGTCACCCTCGGCCAAGGCCGTCTGCATCAGGCCGCGCAGGCCGGCCAGGCGCATTTCGGGAAAGCCGAGCATGGCCGAATAGGCGGACTTGGCGGCGACATGGTCGCCGGCCGTCTCGGCCGCCTGGGCCGCGAGGACCCGAACCAGGGCCGGTGTATCCTCGGCCAGGTCGGCGGCCTTCTGGGCCAGGCGACGGGCCTCGGAGCCGTCGCCCGCCGCCACGGCGAGAAAGCCGCGCGACAGGGCTTCAACGCCCTGCTTACGCTTGTTCTCAGCCCGGGCGAGGGCGGCGCGGCGCGGGGCCTCGATCACCCAGATCAGGCCCCGCCACAGGACCGTGGCCAGCAGGGCGGAGAACAGGGTGAGCAGGGCGGCGGCGGCGGCGGTCATCTCGACCCGCCAGCCCATCCAGTCGAGATGGGCCCGGCCCGGCTCGCCCATCAGGGCCACGGTGGCGACGGCGACGGCCGCGACGAGGAACAGGACAAAGGCGGCGCGGATCATGGGGCAGCCCGCGTCACCTGGGCGAGGCCCGCCAGGGCGTCGGCCCGGATCGCCGCCACGTGGCGATCGACCTCGACCCGGCGCTCGGCCGAGGCCAGCCACGGCGACAGCACCACCCTGGCCGAATCAGGCAGGGGGTCGAGGGCCCGGATCGCGGCCTCGACTTCACCGGCATCGAGCAGGCGCTGGGCCCGGGCCAGCATGGCGTCCGGCGTCGAGCCGCGCGTCGAGCTGACCTGGCGGATCGAGACGATGCCGGACAGGGCGTAGCGAATGCGGGCCAGCAGGTCGGCGTCTTCGCCGGGGTCGCGTGCGGCGGTGGCGGCGCGGCCGGCCAGGGTCTCGAACTCGGCCGCCAGACCGGCCCGGGTCGGGGCCCCGGTCTGGGCCAGGCGGGTCAGGGCGCGCAGGTCGGGTGACATCGGCAGGACCCGGCCCAGGCTGGCCAGGGTCTCGTCGAAGGGGCCCGTGGTCTGGGCGGCCTCGGCCAGGGAGGCTGCGGCCAAGGCTGCTGCGGCAGCGTCGAGCACGCCCTTCTGGCCGGATTCGAGGGCCGCGATTCGGGCTTCCAGACGTTCGACCTCGACGACCGGTGCTGCGGGCACCGGCGCAGCGGCCTCCACCGGCAGGGGCGAGCCGACCGGCAAGCGCGCGGACGGCGGGGTCGGACTGGGCGCGGCCTGGATTTGTCGGTCCACCTGGGTCGCGACCGGGAACCAGCTCGGCCCGAACCGGGTGACCAGAGCTCCGAGAAGGATGCAGGACAGGCAGAGCGCGATCATCGCCCAGAAGCCCGGTCCGAGCAGGGGACGGCGGCGGGCATACAGCGCGGGATCGCTGGGGGTGACGATTTCAGCGGGATCGTGTGCGGCGTTCATGTGCCATTCGTGCCCCACGCCGCATCGCTGCGCAATGTGCAGCTATCGCGCGAGGAGATCGAGCAGGGCGGATTCGCGCGGTCGCGGCGCCAGGGCCACAGAGCCGAGGTGGCCGGACCGGGTCGCTGCCGCCAGCGGCTCGGCCACCGCCGGCGACAGGCACAGGGCCCGCAGGGTCGGGGCCGGATGTTGCTCGAGGATCGCGGCCAGCCCCCTGGCGGCCCGGGGCGACTGCAGCAGAACGGCCTTCAGGTCAGGAAGTCTTGCCAGGGTGGGAGCAGCGGGCAGGCGGTCGATCGCGGCATAGACCGCCAGGGCCCGGGCCTGCAGTCCGGCCCTGGCCAGCAGGGCGGGCAGGTCGGCGGCGGGCTCAAGAGCCCCGACCGCGAGCACGGGCCCGGGCCGCACCTTTTCGATCAGAGCAGCCAGGGCCGCCACGTCGCCGTCGGCACTGGACACCGGGGCAAAGCCCGCAGCCCGGGCGGATGCGGCCGTGGCCTCGCCCACCGCAAAGACCGGCAGGGTCCGGGCGGGGCTCAGTCGGGCAAAGGCCTCGACCCCATTGACGCTGGTAAAGGCCAGGGCCGCGATGCCGTCGAGCGTGACCGCCGGTGCCAGGCTGCGGATCTCCAGCAGGGGGTCGATCAACGGCGCATAGCCCAGGGCCTCGACCCGACCGGCGGTGGCCTCGGCCCCGGGGCGGGCGCGGGTGATCCAGACCGTGCCGCCCGCTGTCATGGCCTAGTCCGGCAGGATCAGGGCGTCACCGCCCTCGGCCCGCACTGCTGCACCCAGCGACAGGCCCAGGGCGCGGGCGGCGGCGATGTCGTCCGCGCCGTCGAGCGTCGTCTCGCCCTGGCGGCGGAAGCGCCGGGCCCCGTCGGGCGTCAGGGCCTCGACGATCATCGAGAGCTTCGGGCCATCGAGCACCGCATGGGCCCCGACCGCCGTGCGGCAGGAGCCTTCGAGGGCGAACAGGGCACCGCGCTCGGCGGCGACGCAGATCGTGGTGGGACGGCAGCGCACGGCCTCGAGCCAGTCAGCCCCAACGTCCTCAAGTCGGGTCTCGATAACCAGGGCCCCCTGACCGGGAGCCGGCGGACAGGCGACGGGGTCGAGCCAGCTGTTGGGCAGATGGCCCAGACCCAACCGGTTCAGACCTGACTGGGCCAGCAGGATGGCATCGGCCTCGCCCCGCTCCAGCTTGGCCAGCCGGGTATCGACATTGCCGCGCAGCATGACGATCTGCAGATCGGGCCGCACATGCAGGGCCTGGGCCTGACGCCGCAGCGAGGCGGTGCCGAGGCGCGCGCCGTGGGGCAGGTCTTCCAGCCGTGCGCAGACCGGGCTGATGAAAGCATCGCGCGGATCTTCCCGCTCGGGCGTGGCGGCGAGGACCAGGCCGGGCGGCAGCTCCGCCGGCATGTCCTTCAGCGAATGGATGGCGCAGTCGATGCGGCCGTCGAGCAGGGCCTCCTCGATCTCCTTGGTGAACAGGCCCTTGCCGCCGATCTCCATCAGGCGGCGGTCCTGGATGCGGTCGCCGGAGGTGACGATCGGAATCAGGGGCGCATAGGCCTCCTCCTCGCCCGGAGCCGCACCCAGGGCGGCGGCGATCCGCGCCTGCATGAGGCCGGACTGGGCCAGGGACAGCTTGGAGCCGCGGGCGCCAATTCGGATGGGAGGTTGCCGGGACACGGTCGGGACGTTACCTGCGGAGACGATTGAAGCCATCGCTGCTACAGGAGCGGCGGGAACCCCGCAACCGAATGCCGAACCCCAAGAGCCTGACCCTCCTTGGCCTCGAGACCAGCTGCGACGAGACGGCGGCGGCGGTCGTGCGCCGGACGGACGACGGCCAGATCACGGTGCTGTCCTCGATCATCGGCACCCAGTTCGAGCAGCACGCCCCGTTCGGCGGGGTGGTGCCGGAAATCGCCGCCCGCGCCCATGTCGAGGCCATAGACGCTATTGCCGCCGAGGCGATGCGTGCGGCCGGAATCGGCTTTGACGCCCTCGACGGCGTGGCCGCCACTGCCGGGCCGGGCCTGGTCGGCGGGGTGATGGTCGGCCTGGCCTTCGGCAAGGCCGTGGCCCTGGCCCGCAATGTACCCCTTGTGGCGGTCAATCACCTGGAAGGCCATGCGGTCTCGGCCCGGCTGGGGGCGGACATTCCCTATCCCTTTCTGCTGCTGCTGGTTTCCGGCGGGCACTGCCAGCTGCTGGAGGTCGCCGGGGTCGGGGCCTGTACGCGCTTGGGCACCACGATCGACGACGCCGCTGGCGAGGCCTTCGACAAGATCGCCAAGTCCCTGGGCCTGCCCTATCCGGGCGGCCCGGCCCTGGAAAAGCTGGCGGCCACGGGCGATCCATCGAAGTTCGAGCTGCCCCGCGCCCTGCTCGGCCGCAAGGACTGCGACTTCTCCTTCTCGGGCCTGAAGACCGCCGCCGCGCGCCAGGCCGAAAAGATCACCGACGAGACATCACGGGCCGATCTAGCCGCCGCCGTCCAGGCTGCCATCGCCCGCCAGCTGTCGGAACGCACCGACCGGGCGATGAAGCTCTATCGCGACAGCCACCCCGGCCAGGCCCTGCGCTTCGTCGTCGCCGGCGGTGTCGCCGCCAATGGCGCGGTCAAGGCGGCCCTGAGGAAGAACTGCGACGACAACGGGTTCTCGTTCGACGCCCCGCCCCTGGCCTATTGCACCGACAATGCGGCGATGATCGCCCTGGCCGGTGCCGAGCGGCTGGCCCTGGGCCTTGTCGACGACCTGGACGCCGTCGCCCGTCCCCGCTGGCCCCTTGATGAGGCGTCGGCCCTGTCCCATCCGAGTAGCAGTTTCGGCCGCAAGGGAGCCAAGGCATGAACCGCTTCAAGCATGCAGGCGTGATCGGCGCCGGCGCCTGGGGCACCGCCCTGGCCCAGGTCTGCGCCCGGGCGGGCCTCGCCGTCACCCTTCAGGCCCGCGAGCCGGAGGTGGTCGAGAGCATCGCCGCCCGGCGTGAGAACACCCTGTTCCTGCCCGGCGTCGCCCTGGAGCCCGAGATTGCCGCTGTCGCCGACATGGCCGGTCTGTCCTCCTGCGACCTGATCCTGGCGGTGGCCCCGGCCCAGCACCTGCGATCAGCGCTCAAGGCCCTGGCCCCGCATCTTCGCGCCGGTACCCCCGTGGTGCTGTGCGCCAAGGGCGTCGAGCAGGGCACGCTGAAACTGATGACCGAGGTCGCCGCCGAGACCCTGCCGGACGCGCCTCTGGCCGTGCTGTCAGGTCCCAGCTTCGCCGGCGAGGTGGCGCGGAACCTGCCGACCGCTGTCACCCTGGCCTGTGAGGACGAGGCCCTGGGCCGGGCCATTGCCGAGGCCATCGCCACCCCGACCTTCCGCCCCTATATCGCCGGCGACATGATCGGGGCCGAGGCCGGCGGGGCGGTCAAGAACGTGCTGGCCATCGCCTGCGGCATCGTCGAGGGCAAGGGTCTGGGGCGCAGCGCCCACGCCGCCCTGATCACCCGCGGCTTTGCCGAATTGACCCGCCTGGCCATGGCCCTGGGGGCCCGGGCTGAGACCGTCGCCGGCCTCTGTGGCCTGGGCGATCTCGTCCTGACCTGCTCCAGCCCGCAGTCCCGCAACATGAGTGTCGGCCTGGCCCTGGGCGGCGGCATGACCCTGACCGAAGCCCTGGCCGGCAAGCTGTCGGTTGCCGAGGGCGTCGCCTCGGCCCCGGCCGTGCGCGATCTCGCCACGCGCCTGGGGGTCGAAATGCCGATCTGTCAGGCTGTCGCCGCCATCCTGGCCGGTGAGGCCCAGGTCGATGCCGCCATTGCCGGACTGCTGTCGCGGCCCCTGAAATCCGAAGCCTGACTGGAGCGCCCGATGCCCCTCTTCGCCATCACCTGCAAGGACAAGCCCGGTGCCCTCGAGACGCGCCTCGCCACGCGCCCCGTGCATCTCGCCTATCTGAAGGGCTGCCTGGGCCTGAAACTGGCCGGGGCCCTGCTCGGCGAGGACGGCAATCCGATCGGCTCGCTGCTGATCGTCGAGGCCGACGATCTTGCAGCCGCCCAGGCCCAGGCCGACAACGACCCCTTCACCCTGGCGGGGGTGTTTGCCAGCGTCGAGGTCCGTCCCTGGCGCCTGGCGATCGGCGAGCTCTAGCCATCCCTATGCGCTCCGATCCCGACAACAGGGCGCGTCCGGCGGCCGGAACCCGGCTCTGCGCCCTGGACGAGATCCCCTCGCCCGGAGCCAAGGGCTTCCGGTTTCGCGACGGCGAGGCGATGTTCGCCGGCTTTGTCGTGCGCCAGGGCGAGGCGGTGTTCGGCTATGTCGACAGTTGTCCACATGCCGGCTGGCCGATGGCGGGCTTTGCCGGCCAGTACCTGACCCGAAACAGTGACCTGATCCTGTGCGGCGGCCACGCGGCCCTGTTCCGGATCGAGGACGGGGTCTGTGTGGCGGGCCCCTGCCCCGGCCAGACCCTGACGCCCTGGCCCGTGCTGGTTGAGGCGGGCGAGGTTTACACGACCTGAGCGCGCGACGTTTTGTCGCTGCGCCGCCAAGGTAGAGTTAAGACCCGTTAGACATGTCGTCCCCATGATCTGGCCCTGCGGATCCGAGTCCTTGCGGGAGAGACAGGCAGATGGCGTCACTGGGTCAGAAGATCATCGGAGCATGCGGCGGCGCGGCACTGCTGTGCGCGGCGACAGCGGGCACCGGGCTTTGGGTGGCTTTCAGCCTCGACAAGGCCCTGGAGCGCGCCTCCACATCAGCCCAGATCCTGCGACAGCACATGCATGCCGACATGATGCATGACGCCCTGCGGGGCGACGTCGGTGGCGCGATCATGTCCAGCGACCCGGCCCTGGGCTTCGACATCAAGACGGTTCGGGCCGATCTGGCCGAACATGTCGCGGCCTTCGAAGAGGACATCAAGACCGCAGAAAAGCTCGCCCATGATCCCGCCATCAAGTCCGCCCTGAAGGACGTCGAGGCCCCGCTGGGCGCCTACATTGCCTCCGCCTCGGGCCTAGTGGCCATCGCCGATACAAGTCCCATCGAGGCCCGTGGCCTGCTGCCGGATTTCAACACCCAGTTCTCCGCCCTTGAAGACAAGATGGAACAGGCCTCGGAGCGCATTGAGGCGGCCGCCACCCGCGATGCCGAAGCCGCCCGCCGCCTGGGGGACTTGGGCGAGATCCTGATGGGGGCCCTACTGCTGTCGGCCGCCGCCCTGGCCGTCGGCCTGATCCTGGCGGCCCAGAGGGTCCTGATCGCGCCCCTGTCCGAGATCACCCGCTGCCTCCGGCGACTGGCGGCCGGTGACTTCTCGGTGGTTCTGCCGAAAGTGGGTCGCAAGGACGAGATCGGCGAGATGGCCACCGCCGTCCATGCCTTCCGCGACGCGGTCGAGGCGCGACAGAAGGAGCTCGAAGCCAATGATGTCCGCGAGGCCCTGGAGACCGAACGCCGGGCCGCCGAGGCCCGTCGGGCCTCTGAAGATGCGGCCCAGAATGCCGTGGTCGGCAATCTCGGCGATGCCCTGCGCCACCTGTCGAACGGCGACCTGTCGCACCGCATCGATCAACATTTCCCCGAGGGCTATGAGCGCCTGCGCATCGACTACAACGCCGCTGTCGACAAGCTTTCAGGCGTGATCGCGGCCTCTCTGGAAGGGGTGTCGATGATCCATGGCGGTACGGCCGAGATCACCGAGGCCGCCGACGACCTGTCCCGCCGCACCGAGCACCAGGCCGCCAGCCTGGAAGAAGCCGCCGCGGCCCTCGACGAGATCACCAGCACGGTGCGTCAGACGGCCGAAGGGGCGACGCGGGTCCGCAAGGTGGTCGAGCAGGCCCGGGCCGCCGCCGGCAACAGCGGCGCCGTCGTGGGCCAGGCGGTCAGTGCGATGGGCGCGATCGAGAAATCCTCCAGCCAGATCGGCCAGATCATCGGCGTCATCGACGAGATCGCCTTCCAGACCAATCTTCTGGCCCTGAATGCCGGGGTCGAGGCCGCCCGGGCCGGCGAGGCCGGCCGTGGCTTCGCGGTCGTCGCTCAGGAAGTCCGGGCCCTGGCCCAGCGCTCGGCCGACGCGGCCAAGCAGATCAAGACCCTGATCGCCACCAGCGCGGCCGAGGTCGGTCAGGGTGTCGAATATGTCGGCAAGGCCGGCGAGGCCCTGCGCGCCATTGCCGATGAGGTCGACCAGATCGACGCCCTGGTCAGCGCCATGGCCGCATCCACCCAGGAACAGGCCCGTGGCCTGGCCGAGGTCAATACGACCATGAACCAGATGGACCAGGTCACCCAGCAGAACGCCGCCATGGTGGAGGAGACCACCGCCGCCAGCCACGCCCTGGCCCAGGAGGCCACGCGCCTGGCCGAGCGCATGGGCGAGCTGCGGATCGCCGGTGGCCACGTCGCTCACCGTCGGGCGGCTTAGGCCGCTTTCGGGGCCAGCAGACCTTGCGTTCCTAGGCTGGGGCCGTCTCGGCCGCAAAGGCCGCCAGGTCTTCAATGAGAGACTGGGCGGCCATGGCCACCAGCTCGCCACCCTTTTCCGGCGTGGCCTGGGCCGGGTCGGACCCCATGCGACCGTCGGCATAGCGGGCCCGGAAATCCAGGGCTTCACGGATCGGACCGGTCGGGGCGATCTGCGGCTCATAGGCGGCGGTCTTGATCGACTGCGGATAGGCCCACTGGGTCACCGCGATCTCGGACGGGGTGGCATGGCTGCCATGGCCGACGGGAAACTGCCGGTTGGCCAGGGCATTGACGCCGGCCAGGTCCCACCAGTTCTTCAGCTTCAGGGCAAACGGGGCCCGCGTGCCGCGGAAGCTGTAATCGGCATAGATCTCTGAAAAGGCCGCCTCGATCGAGGCGACATTGCCGCCGTGGCCATTGAGGAAATAGATCCGCTCAAAGCCATGCGCGCCCAGCGACCGCACCCAGTCGCCGATCGCGGCGATGAAGGTCGAGGGGCGCAGGAAGATGGTGCCCGGAAAGGCCAGGTGGTGCTGGGCCATGCCGATATTGAAGGTCGGGGCCACCAGCACGGTGTCCGAAAGCTTCTGGGCCTCGTGCGAAATGATTTCCGGACACAACCAGTCGGTGCCGAGCAGACCCGTGGGGCCGTGCTGCTCATTGGAGCCGATCGGCACCACCACGGTCTTGCTGGTTTTCAGAAAGGTCTCGATCTCGGACCAGGTGGAGAGGGCGAGCAGCATCGAAAACTCCTGAACAGGGCGCAAACCGGCATAGCGCGCGACGGCCACGCAAGAAACCCTAATGGTATCCTTGCGCGCCGACACACCCTTCGCATACTCCGGCCGCAACAAGACCAAGGGAGTGAATGGCGTGAGCGACGGACAGGTTTTCCCGGTTCCAGAGGCCCTGGCGCGCGAGGCGCATATCGACGCCCTCGCCTATGACGTCGCTCTCGCCCGCGTCGAGGCCGATCCGGAAGCCTATTGGCGCGAGATCGCCGCCCGGCTCGACTGGATCCAGGCTCCCACCGAGATCAAGGACGTCTCGTTCGACAAGGACGACTTCCGCATCCGCTGGTACGCCGACGGGGTGCTCAATGTCAGCGCCAACTGCATCGACCGTCACCTGCCCCACAAGAGGGACGATGTCGCCCTGGTGTTCGAGGGCGACGAGCCGGGAACCTCCGACAGCCTGACCTATGGCCAGCTGCATGAGGAGGTTTGCCGCATGGCCAATGTCCTCAAGGCGCAGGGCGTCCAGAAGGGCGACCGGGTGACCATCTATCTGCCGATGATCCCGATCGCCGCCGTGGCCATGCTGGCCTGCGCCCGCATCGGGGCGGTTCACTCGGTGGTGTTCGGCGGCTTCTCGCCCGACAGCATTGCCGGGCGGATCCAGGACTGTGCCTCGCACTTCGTGATCACCGCCGACGAGGGCAAGCGCGGCGGCAAGCGCGTGCCGCTGAAGGCCAATATCGACGAGGCCCTGAAGCACTGCCCGTGGGTCGGCAAGGTGCTGATGGTGCGCTGGACCGGGGCGGACGTGCCGCTGGTGCATGGCCGCGACATCATCTGGCAGGAGGTCCGCGAGACGGTTTCGGCCGATTGCGCGCCCGAGCCGATGAATGCCGAGGACCCGCTGTTCATCCTCTACACCTCAGGCTCGACTGGAAAGCCCAAGGGCGTGCTGCACACCACCGGCGGCTACCTGGCCTGGGCCTCGTGGACCTTCTGGGCAGTGTTTGACTACAAGCCCGGTGAAGTCTTCTGGTGCACGGCCGATGTCGGCTGGGTCACCGGCCACTCCTATGTGGTCTATGGTCCGCTCTCGAATGGCGGGACCAGCCTGATCTTCGAAGGCGTGCCCAACTATCCGACCCCCAGCCGCTTCTGGGAGGTGATCGACAAGCACAGGGTCGAGATCTTCTACACCGCCCCCACGGCGCTGCGGGCCCTGATGCGGGAGGGCGACGAGCACGTCACCAAGAACGATCTTTCGAGCCTGCGCCTGCTGGGCAGTGTCGGCGAGCCGATCAATCCGGAAGCCTGGCTCTGGTACCACCGCGTGGTCGGCAAGGGGAAACTGCCGATCGTCGACACCTGGTGGCAGACCGAGACCGGCGGCATGCTGATCACGCCCCTGCCCGGTGCCACCGACCTCAAGCCGGGGTCAGCCTCCAAGCCCCTGCCCGGCGTCAAGCCGCAGCTGGTCGACGCCGAGGGTCAGGTCCTGGACGGGGCCACCGAGGGCAACCTCGTGATCACCGACAGCTGGCCCGGCCAGATGCGCACGGTCTATGGCGACCATGGCCGGTTCTTCGACACCTATTTCTCGACCTATCCCGGCAAGTACTTCACCGGCGACGGCTGCCGCCGCGACGCCGACGGCTATTACTGGATCACCGGCCGGGTCGATGACGTGATCAATGTTTCGGGCCACCGCCTGGGCACGGCCGAGATCGAGAGCGCCCTGGTCGCCCACGAGACCGTCGCCGAGGCCGCCGTGGTCGGCTATCCGCACGATATCAAGGGCCAGGGCGTCTATGCCTATGTGACCCTGAATGCCGGCACCGAGGCGACCGACGACCTGCGCAAGGCGCTGATTCTCTGGGTTCGCCACGAGATCGGGCCGTTCGCAGCCCCCGACATCATCCAGTGGGCCCCGGGCCTGCCCAAGACCCGCTCGGGCAAGATCATGCGCCGCATCCTGCGCAAAATCGCCGAGAACGAACTCGGCAGTCTGGGCGACACCTCGACCCTGGCCGATCCGTCGGTCGTCGACGATCTGGTAAAAAACCGCGCCGGGGCCTAACCGAACGCCGTCTGGCGCGTTAGCCTCTGCGCGATGCGCCGTCGGATTTCCCTCATCCTGCTCCTCCTGGCCAGCCCGGCCCTGGCTGATGCCGGCTGGGCCGAGCGGCTGAACCTGGGCGAGATCCCGATCGAGGCCCATGCCGACGCCCAGGGCCGGGGCGGCATGGTCAGGGCCGCCATCGATATTCCCGCCCCGGCCTCAGTGGTCTGGCGGACCATTCTCGACTGCGACCGGGCGGCGCGGATGACCCCGGGGGTCAAGCGCTGCCGGGTCCTGACCCGCGCGGCGAATGGCCGGTCGGAACTGCGCGAGCACCTCGTCAAGTGGAGCTTCTTCCTGCCGGCCCTGAAGTCGACCTCGCGGATCGATCTGGAGCCGGACCGCAGCATCCGTTTCACCTGCGTCGGCGGCGACATCCGCGCCTGCGAAGGCTCCTGGAGCCTGGAGCCGATCCGCGGCGGGACCGCCACCCGCGTCACCTATGAAATGTGGGCCGCTGCGCCCTTTGCCCTGTCGGCACCCCTGCTCAGCAGCCTGATGCGCCGCGATGTGCCGGACGCCCTCAAGGCCCTGCGCCGCGAATGCCTGGAGGTCGAGTGATCCCGGGGCCGCAGGATCCCCCGGACAGCCTTTGGCTTTTCGACGGGGTCTGCAATCTCTGTTCGGGCTCGGTAGCCCTGGTCCTGCGGCTCGATCGCGAGGGGGTCATCCGGTTCACCCCGATCCAGTCCCCCTATGGCCGCCAGCTGGCCCTCGCCCACGGCATCGATCCCGACCATCCGGACAGCTTCCTCTTTCTGGATCGCGGCCAGGCCCTGGCCAAGACCGCCGCGATCGGGGCGCTGCTCCGCCGCATGCGAGCGCCCTGGCGCTGGCTGGCCTTCATCGACCGCCTGCCACGCCGCCCCATGGACAGGGCCTATGACTGGCTCGCGGCCAACCGCTACCGCCTGATGGGCAAGAAGGCAGTGTGCATGGTCCCCTCGCCCGCCGTACGCGCCCGGTTCATCCTGGAGCCGCCGCCCGGGTGATCCGGCCCCGCTTCATGACAAGACGGTAAGCTTTCGCCCGGCTGGCGCGGTGCTAGGGTCGCAGTAACCGCGTTTGCTGGAGCTCTTCCGAATGATCCGTCCTGTCGCCAAGGCCGCCCTCGTGGCGCTGGCCCTTTCGACCACCGCCCTGTCGCCCCTGGCCTTTGCCGCCCCCGCGACCGCCTCGATCAGCGTGCCGCCGATCGCCTACAAGGAGCGGGTGCTGGCCAATGGCCTAAAGGTGTTCACCGCCCGCGACACGACCACGCCCAATGTCACGGTCCAGGTCTGGTACGGCGTCGGCTCCAAGGACGACCCGGAGGGTCGTTCGGGCTTTGCGCACCTCTTCGAACATCTGATGTTCAAGGCCACGCGCAACATGCCCAACGAGTCGATCGACCGCCTCACCGAAGATGTCGGCGGCTTCAACAACGCCTCCACCTATGACGACTTCACCAACTATTACGAGGTGGTGCCGGCCAACCATCTGGAGCGCCTGCTCTGGGCCGAGGCTGATCGCCTGGGCTCTCTGGTCATCGACGAGGCGGTGTTCGCCTCGGAACGCGATGTCGTGAAGGAAGAGCTGCGCCAGCGGGTTCTGGCCGATCCCTATGGCCGGCTTTTTGCGCTTTATGTGCCCCAGCAGTCCTTCACCACCCACCCCTACAAGCGTCCCGGCATCGGTTCGATCGAAGAACTGGACGCGGCCACGGTCGATGACGTCCGCGCCTTCCACGCCACCTATTATCGCCCGGACAATGCCACCCTGATCGTGGCCGGCAATTTCGACGAGGCCCAGTTGCAGGCCCTGGTCGACAAGTATTTTGCCCCGCTGAAGACGCCGGCTGCGCCCCTGCCCAAGGTCACCGTGGTCGAGCCGCCCCGCACCGGCCCGAAGACCGTCAATACCTATGGTCCGAACGTGCCGCTGCCGGCGGTGGCGATCACCTGGCTGGCCCCGGCCTCGGCCGACAAGGACGCCCCGGCCCTGGCCGTGCTGGACGCCATCCTCTCGGCCGGCAAGTCGTCGCGCCTCTATGACACCCTGGTCTATGACCAGAAGGTCGCCCAGTCGGTCTTCTCCTCGGGGCCGACCAATGCCCAGCCGGGCCTTTTCTATGTCGGGGCCGTGATGGCCGGCGGCAAGACGGCCGAGCAGGGTGAGGCTTCCCTCCTGGCCCAGGTGGCCCGCCTGCGCGACGCCCCGCCGTCTGAGGCCGAGCTGGCCGAGGCCAAGACCGGCCTGCTGGCCGACGCGGTACGCCGCCGCGAAGAGATCGATGGACGCGCCTTCGCCATCGGCTATGCCCTGCTGACCGACGGTGATGCCGCCCGCGCCAATACCAACCTGGCCGACCTCCAGACCGTGACCGCCGCCGACGTGCAGCGGGTTGCGAAAAAGTGGCTGGCCGATGATCGCCGCACCGCCATCCGCTATCTGCCGGAATCCGCCCGCCCGGCCGGCGAGAAGGACAACACCCCGGTTCCGCCGAAGGTCGCCTCGGTCAAGTTCAATGGCACGATCACCACCCTGGCCCCGGAGGCCGAGCGCCAGAAGGCCCCGGCCGTCGCGGCACCGATCGCCGCCGTCCTGCCGACCCCGGTCGAAAAGACCCTGGCCAACGGCCTGCGGGTGATTGTCGCCAAGTCGAGCGACCTGCCCCTGATTACCGCCGACCTCACGGTTCGCGGCGGGGCCAGCGCCGACCCGGCGGGCCTGGCCGGGGCCTCCAGCCTGACCGCCGAGCTGCTGACCGAAGGCACCAAGACCCGCAGCGCAGGCGACATCGCCCGCCAGACCGAGGCCCTGGGGGCCAATCTGGCGGCCGGCTCGGGCTGGGAGGCTGCCTCCCTGACCCTCAGCGTGATCGCCGACAAGGCCACGCCGGCCATGGCGATCATGGCGGACGTCGCCCAGAACCCGGTCTTCAAGGCCGAGGAACTGGACCGCGTCCGTACCGAGACCCTGGACGGGCTCTCGGTGGCCTATCAGCGTCCCGGCTCGCTGGCGGCCTATGCCAGCGCGCCCCTGCTCTATGCCGGCTCGGCCTATGGCCATGTGGCCGGCGGCACGCCGGGCTCCCTGCCCAAGATCAAGCGGGACGATCTCGTCAAGATGCATGCCGCAGCCTGGCGACCGGACAATGCCGTTCTGGTCCTGACCGGCAACCTGTCGCCCGAGGCCGGGTTCGCCCTGGCCGAAAAGGCGTTCGGCGGCTGGAAGAAGCCGGCGACCCCGGCACCGACACTGCCAGCCGCGCCGGCGGGCTACAAGCCGCGCAACCTGGTGATCGACCTGCCGGGCACCGGCCAGGCGGCCGTGACCCTGGCCAAGCCGGCCATCACCCGGGCCGATCCCAGCTACTATGCAGGCCTGGTGACCAATGCCGTTCTGGGAGTCGGCTTCTCCTCGCGTCTGAACCAGGAAATCCGCATCAAGCGCGGCCTGTCCTACGGGGCCGGTTCCAGCCTGACCCCGCAGGGCCAGTTCGGCGGCTTCTCGGCCCGGGTCCAGACCAAGAACGAATCGGCCGGCCAGGTGGTCAGCCTGGTCCAGGCCGAACTGACCCGTCTGGCGGCCGAACCGGCCTCGACCGGCGAGCTGACGGCCCGCAAGTCGGTCCTGGTCGGGGGCTTCGGCCGCGAACTGGGCACGTCGGAGGGCCTGGCGGACATCCTGGGCAATCTGGCCGTCTATGGCGTGCCGTTGAACGAGATCCAGGGCTATGCGGCCAAGGTCGAGGCGGTCAGCGCTGCTGACGTCCAGGCCTTTGCCAAGGCCTATATGGATCCGGCCCGGGCCAGCATCATCATCGCCGGCGACCGCACGAAGATGGGCGACACCCTGGCGAGCGCCGTGCCGAATGCCACGGTGATCCCGGCCGCCCAGCTGGATCTCGACAGCCCGACCCTGACCAAGGGCAAGTAGGACGGCCAGACCCTGTCATCCCGGTTCGCGTCGTCGGCGTGAGCCGGGATGACAGGGTGTCAGGCTTTCGGTCTGGGTTTCGCCGGGGCCTTGGCCGGGGCCTTTGCAGCCGCCGGCTTGGGCGCGGCGGCCGCAACCTGCGGTGCCGCCTCCCGGGCCAGCAGGTCCCGGATCTCCATCAGCAGGGCTTCCTGGGCCGTCGGAGCGGCGGGCGCTTCCTGGGCGGGCTCGGCTGCGTCAGCGCGGCGGATGCCGTTGACGATCTTGACCAGCAGGAACACCACGGCGGCCACGATCAGGAACTGGATCAGGGTGTTGATGAAGGCTCCGTACTGAACGGCGACCTTCTCCACGGCCTCGGTGGCCTTGTCTTCGGGCTTGAGCACCCATTCCAGCTTGGAAAAGTCCAGGCCACCGGTCAGCAGGCCGATCGGCGGCATGATCACCTGGTCGACCAGGCTCTTGACGATGCCGTTGAAGGCCGCGCCGATGATCACGCCGACGGCAAGATCAATGACGTTGCCGCGCGAGATGAACTCGCGAAATTCCTTGATGACACTCATGACCGGGCCTCGCCGACTGGGCTTGCAGAAGGCCGCAAGGCTGACGGCGTTCGGGCCCGGAGGTCAAGGCTGGGTCAGCTATTCGTCGGCGTTGAGCCGGGCCCGCAGTTCCTTGCCGCTCTTGAAGAACGGAACATGCTTGGCGCGGACGTCGACGGTTTCGCCGGTCCGCGGGTTGCGACCGGCACGGGCCGGGCGCGAGCGGACGGACAGGGCACCAAAGCCGCGCAGCTCGACGCGACCGCCGCCTTCCAGGGCACCGATCATGCGCTCCAGAATGACGCTGACAACGCGCTCGACGTCTTTCTGCGTCAGGTGCGGATTTTCATTCGCGAGCCTGGCGATGAGTTCAGACTTGATCATCGATATCCCCGGCGCCGGAGGAGGAGGCGGCGCGAGCGGACCTTTGCCCAAGGGTGGTTGAGTCTTCAAGAGGCAGGTTGAGATTCTGACCGGCGAGCTGCGCAGTTGGGCCGGGCCACTCAGACATGTTCGACTGCATCAATACCGCATTTGGGCATCAAAATGCCGCTGGAGCGGCCAAGACAACAGGGTTTTCGCTGAATGACCCGCCCAAAGGCGGAAAAGAAACCCTTCTGAAGGGCGGCGGAGAAATCTGACGGCCCCGGCTGAGAACGACCCCGCAGAGAACCCTCTGACCTCACCAAAGCTCACCCCATCCAAGGACTTAGCGACCAGGAGCGGTGGGTATGGCGCAAAGAAAACGGCGGCCGGATCGCTCCGGCCGCCGCTGACTTCAGTCTCTGATGAGAGCGAAGACTATTCCTTCGGGGTAGCCCGCTCGCGCAGGGCGGCACCCAGGATGTCGCCCAGCGAAGCGCCGGAGTCCGACGAGCCGAACTGCTCGATGGCTTCCTTCTCTTCGGCCATTTCCAGCGACTTGATCGACATCGAAACGCGGCGGGCCGCCTTGTCGATGTTGGTGATCTGAGCGTCGACGCGGTCACCCACGGCGAAGCGCTCGGGGCGCTGTTCCTGACGGTCGCGCGACAGGTCCGACTTGCGGATGAACGCGGTCATCAGGGCGTCGTCTTCGCCGAAGCGAACTTCGATGCCGCCGGTGGTCACTTCGGTCACGGTGACGGTGACGGTCTGACCCTTGCGATAGGTGTCGCCCGACATCGGATCGCCGCCGAGCTGCTTGATGCCCAGCGAGATGCGTTCCTTCTCGACGTCAACGTCGAGAACCTTCGCCTTGACCATGTCGCCCTTCTTGTAGCGGGCCATGGCTTCTTCGCCCGACGCGCTCCAGTCGATGTCCGACAGGTGCACCATGCCGTCGATGTCGTTGTCGAGGCCGATGAACAGACCAAACTCGGTCGCGTTCTTGACTTCGCCTTCGACGGTCGAGCCGACCGGGTGGGTTTCGAGGAACGAATCCCACGGGTTGGCCAGGGCCTGCTTCAGGCCCAGCGACACGCGACGCTTGGACGGATCGACGTCAAGCACGACCACGTCGACTTCCTGCGAGGTCGAGACGATCTTGCCGGGGTGGACGTTCTTCTTGGTCCAGGACATTTCCGAGACGTGGACCAGGCCTTCAACGCCGGCTTCCAGCTCAACAAACGCGCCGTAGTCGGTGATGTTGGTGATGCGGCCGGTGAACTTGGCACCGACCGGGTACTTCGCTTCCACGCCGTCCCACGGATCCGACTGCAGCTGCTTCATGCCGAGGCTGATGCGCTGGGTGTCCGGGTTGATCTTGACGATCTGAACCTTGACGGTGTCGCCCACGGCCAGGACCTGGCTCGGGTGGTTGACGCGCTTCCAGCTCATGTCGGTGACGTGCAGCAGGCCGTCGATGCCGCCGAGGTCCACGAACGCACCGTAGTCGGTGATGTTCTTGACCACGCCTTCGCGGATTTCACCCTCTTGCAGCTGCGACACCAGTTCGGTGCGCTGCTCGGCGCGGGCTTCTTCCAGAATGGCGCGACGCGAGACGACGATGTTGCCGCGCGGACGGTCCATCTTGAGGATGGCGAAGGGCTGTTCCTTGCCCATGAGCGGGCCGACGTCGCGCACCGGGCGGATGTCGACTTGCGAACCGGGCAGGAACGCCGAGGCACCGCCCAGGTCGACGGTGAAGCCGCCCTTGACGCGACCGACGATGGCACCGAGCACCGGAACGTTCTGGGCGTAGACGCCTTCCAGACGGGTCCAGGCTTCTTCGCGCTTGGCCTTTTCGCGGCTGATGACCGCTTCGCCCAGGGCGTTTTCGAGGCGCTCCAGGAACACTTCGACGTGGTCGCCGACCTTGATGGTGGGCTTGCCGGCTTCGTCGACGCCGAATTCCTTCTGGGGAACGCGGCCTTCGGTCTTCAGACCGACGTCGATGATCGCGAAGTCCTTTTCAATACCGACAACGATACCCTTGACGACGGTGCCTTCCGCGAAGTCGCGGCCGCCCATGGAATCGTTCAGCAGCGCTTCGAAATCGTCGCGCGTCGGGTTGAAGCTCATATCGTCAGCCATGCTGATGTTTAGTCTCGTGTTGAGGGAGGCCCCATTGGTGAAGGCCGTCGGATGACGGTTCTGGGGATTCCGGGTTGGGTGATTTTTGATGCGGATCCGGCGCTTCCTAAGCGGCGGCGAGGCGGGCGTTAGATTAGCCCGGGAGGTCTCCCGACCGGGCGCGCGCCGTCTCGACAATGCGGCGGGCCGCATCGAAGGCCTGCTCTATAGTCATTTCCGACGTGTCGAGCAAGACGGCGTCTGGAGCCTGGGTCATGGGGGCGTTTTCCCGCCCACCGTCGCGGGCGTCGCGCTTGTGAATGTCGGCCAGAACATCGTCAAAGCTGACCGTCTCGCCTTGACCCGACAGCTGTTTCCAGCGGCGTTCGGCCCGGATTTCCGGTGTCGCGGTGACATAGAGCTTGGCCGGGGCCTCGGGGGCGATGACCGTGCCGATGTCACGGCCGTCAATCACCGAGCCCGGCTCACGCTTGGTGAAGTCGCGTTGCAGGGCGAACAGGGCCGCGCGGACACCGGGATGTACGGCCACGCGGCTGGCGGCCTCGCCGGCGGCGCGGGTGCGGACCTCGGCCTTTTCCAGTTCGGACAGGTCCAGGCCCCGGGCGGCGGCTTCCGCCGCGGCGTCGTCGTCCAGGTCGCCGCTCGCGCCCAGCAACCGCACCCCCACCGCGCGGTAGAGCAGGCCGGTGTCCAGCATCGGATAGCCGTAGAGCGCCGCAAGCCGGCTGGCGACCGTGCCCTTGCCCGAGGCGGCCGGGCCATCGACGGCGATGATGAAGGCCATGGTCTAGGCTTCCGACAGGTCCGCGCCCAGGCCGCGCATCAGGTCGGCAAAGCCCGGGAAGCTGGTGGCGATCATGCCCGGTTCGTCAACGGCCACGCCCTGCTGGGCGGCCATGCCGAGGATCAGGTGGCTCATGGCGATGCGGTGATCGCCGTGGGTGTGGACCAGACCACCACCGCGTACGGGGTGATTGCCGCCGCGGGTTCCCATGACGATCATCCCTTCGGGCTCTTCCTCGACGCTGACGCCACAGGCCGTGAGGCCTGCCGCCGTCAGGGCGATGCGGTCGCTTTCCTTGACCCGCATCTCGCCGATGCCGCGCATCACGGTCGGGCCGTCGGCGAAGGCGGCAGCCACGGCCAGGATCGGATACTCGTCGATCATCGCCGGCGCGCGCTCGGGCGGCACGACCACACCCTTCAGCTGGGAATAGCGAGCGGTGATGTCGCCGACCTCCTCGCCGCTGGACATCCGGACGTTCGAGATCACCAGATCCGCGCCCATCTCCTGCAGGGTCGTGAACAGGCCGGTGCGCAGCTCATTGAGCATCACGCCCTCGACCGTGACCTCCGAGCCCGGCACGATCAGGCCGGCCACCAGCGGGAAGGCCGCCGACGACGGATCGCCGGGAACCGAGACATGGGTCCCGGTCAGTTTCTGGCCGGCCGGCAGGCGGATATGGCGGGCACCGTCCCTGTCCTCGACGATCACCTCGGCCCCGAACCCGCGCAGCATCCGCTCGGTGTGGTCGCGGGTCGCTTCCGGTTCGATCACCTCGACGCCGCCCTCGGCATGAAGGCCGGCGAGCAGCACGGCTGATTTCACCTGGGCCGAGGCCATGGGCAGGCGATAGGTCAGGCCGCGCAGATTGCCGCCCTTGAGGGTCAGGGGCAGGCGGCCCTTGTCGCGGCCCAGCCAGGTCGCGCCCATGCGGGCCAAGGGGTCTAGAACCCGGCCCATGGGCCGGCCGCGCAGCGAGTGGTCGCCGGTGAAGGTGGAGCAGATGGCGAAACCGGCGGCGGCACCCATGATCAGGCGCACGCCCGTACCGGCATTGCCGCAGTCGATGACGTCGGTCGGTTCGGAAAAGCCGCCCTGGCCCTCGATGCGCCAGCGGCCGGCACCCTCCTGCTCGACCCGCGCGCCGAAGGCCCCCATGGCCCTGGCCGTGGCCAGGACATCATCGCCCTCGAGCAGGCCCTCGACCGTCGTCGTGCCCGTCGCAAGGGCACCCAGGATCATGGATCGGTGCGAGATCGACTTGTCGCCGGGGGCGCGGACAGTGCCGCGAAGGGCTCCGCCGGGCCCGCTCTTCAGTCCAGCCGCCGTCATGCCGTAACCGGCTCCCTAGTCATGGTGGGGTTCGCGAGGGGTTTGCTTTTGACAGCGGGCCCTGGTCATGGCAAGTGACCGGCCGCTTTTCCCATCTGGATCAAAGGTTCGCCTCTTGGCCAATCCCGAATTGGGCGCAAAACAAATTTGCCCCAACTGCCAATCGAAATTCTATGACCTGGGCCGCCGTCCGGCCCTTTGCCCGAAGTGTGGCGAGTCGTTTGATCCGGAAGAGGCGCTGAAATCGCGCCGCGTCCGGGCGCGCGCCGTCACCCCGGACTATGACGCCGAGGACGAGAAGCCCGCTCCGGAGCCCAAGGACGAGGATGGCTTCGAGGACGAGGTCGATGAGACGCCGGAAATCGACAAGGTCGAGCCGGACGTCATCGAGACCGACGACGAAGACGCCGATCCGGGCGCGCCGACCCCGGCGGGCGGCGACGATCTGGGCGTCGACTTCGCCGAGGACGAAGATCTTGCCGAAGACGAGGCTGATGACGTCCCGTTCCTCGAAGACGAGGACGAAGATGTGCTCGACGACGAGATCGAAGGCCTTCCGGGTGCCGACGACGACGATCGCTAGGGCCTGAACCGGCCTTCGAAAAATTCTTCGAAAAAAGTTCGCCGGGAGGGTTGATCCAGAAATCCTCCCGGCATAGGTTCCGCGCCTCGCCGGGAGCGACCTGATCGGTCCAGGCGAGAAACACCAAGGTTCTCTTGGGAAACCAAGGACCTCGGGGCTTTAGCTCAGCTGGTAGAGCGCTTGCATGGCATGCAAGAGGTCAGCGGTTCGACCCCGCTAAGCTCCACCAAGACGGCCGCTTCCCTAAAGGGAGCGGCCGTTTCCATTTCCGGCCGCCCCTGACAAACTTCCGCCCTTGCTGTCCCCTCATCCTGGCGCGTCCAAGGATGGTGAACGCAGGACCGGTAGGAGCGATCTCATGCGACCATGGCTGCTGATTGGGCTGGCCGGCGGCCTGAACCTGCTGGTCCAGGCGACAGAGGGCGGATCGGGCACGACGCCCCGCCTGTCGATACCGCTGCAGTGCGAACTTGGCGTCAGTTGCGTCGTCCAGAACCTGGTTGACCGCGATCCGGGCCCAAGTGCCCGGGACTACCAGTGCGGCTCCCTGACCTATGAAGCGCATAACGGGGTCGATTTCCGCCTGAGGGACCTTCGGGCCCAAAAGGCCGGCGTTGCGGTCCTGGCGGCCGCTGACGGGACGGTGGCGCGGCTCCGTGACGACATGCCCGATGTCTCGGTGAAGACGACGGGCGTGGCCGCCGTAAAGGGCCAGGAATGCGGCAACGGTCTGGTCATCAACCATGGCGGCGGCCTGGTCACCCAGTATTGCCACATGCGCCAGGGCTCACTGGTCGTGAAACCGGGGCAGACGGTCCGGCGCGGCCAGGCCCTGGGACAGGTTGGGCTTTCCGGCCTGACCGAGTATCCGCATCTGCACTTCACTGTCCGGCAGGGCAACGCGGTCATAGACCCGTTTGCGCCGGATCCCGGGACGGCAGGGGCCTGCGGGTCCGGACCCGGTCTGTGGACGACCGCCGCCGCCGCCCAGATGCGCTACAAGCCGCGCGCCGTGCTCAACTCTGGCTTTGCAGCCGGCCCGGCGACCATGGAGGCCATCGAGGCCGGAGATCTCGCCCGGCCGGGCTCAGCGACCCCTCTGGTGGCCTATGTGCGCGCGATCGGCCTTAAGGTCGGCGATGAGGCCCGCCTGACCGTCAGGGGCCCGGATGGTGTGGTACTGGCGGAAACCAAGATGGCGGCCCTGACCAGCGCCAAGGCCCAGTTCATGCTGTTCACCGGCAAGAAGGCCCCGGCAGGAGGGTGGCCGCGGGGCCACTATGAAGCTCATTATGTGATCCTTCAGGCCGGGGGGGGCGTGACAGAGGCCCGCTGGTCGATCACAATTTAACGATCTTGTGTCGGCGATCCCGGATTGGCCCGCGTTTCCCCTTTCAGGTGAACCGGATCTGTGGCATATTCTGATCTCAGCCTTGTTCTCCAGCGCGGCTGTGTCACTCCGGCCGGGCGGCGAAACCTGATGGTTTTGCGGCCCGGCCGTTCGAGTTTTGGAGCTTGAGCTTAAGCCAGGTTGTCCCGGCTTGCGGCGCTCCGTTTTCATTCCGCTATGATCTGTGCCTGCCTCAGCCGGCCCTTCTTGTTGGGCGAGTTTGGCATGCGTGGGCTTGACGCAAGGCCTGGCGTCTCCGTTCAGGGCCTTGTGGACCCGGCAAAAAAAGGGGGCCGCCCCGGAGGGCGGCCCCGCAATCCTAATCGACTTCCGTCAGATTACTCAGGAGCGGTGCTCACGAAGGAGGCCGCCGACACGTCGTTCAGGGTCGAACCCTGCAGGACGACGACGTTGTCCGTGGTGGTACCAACGCTTTGCGAGTCGACGAACACGTAAACGTCCGAACCGACCTGGACAGCGACGAACCGAACCACCAGGTCCGCAGCGAACTTGGCATTGGCCAGGGCCAGAGCGGCCGTGTAGCTGGCGGCGCTGTCTTCGAAGTAGTTCGAGGTCGCACCGGCCAGACCGAAGTCCATGGCGTCGTCCGCAGTGAAGCCGGTGATGATGTCCGACACCGAGTTGCCGGCATCAGCGATCGTGGCATCGGTCGACGGGCTGAAGATGAACAGGTCAGCGCCGGTACCACCGGTCAAGACGTCCCGACCCAGGCCACCGGTGATGGTGTCGTCGCCAGCGCCACCCAGGAGGGTGTCGTTGCCCGAACCACCCTGGATGCTGTCGTTGCCGTCACCGCCGTCGATGCTGTCGTTGTTGTTCCCGCCCGAGAGGCTGTCATTCCCCAGGTCGCCGAACAGCAGGTCATTGTCGTCGCCGCCCGAGATGACGTCATTACCCTGGCCACCGCGCAAGGTGTCGTCGCCAAAGTCGCCGTTCAAGGTGTCATTGCCCAGGTTGCCCTGGATGAAGTCGTTGCCGCCGGAGCCGCTAAGCCCATCATTGCCCTGGCCGCCATAGATGGTGTCGTCGCCACCGCCACCTTGGACGTTGTCATTGCCCTGGTTACCCTGAGCCCAGTTCCCCCTGTAGGACAGGGTTATGGTGTCATTGCCTTCACCGCCGAAGATGGTGGCGACGCCCTCGGTTGCGGTCAGGGTGTCGTTGCCGTTGTCGCCATTAATGACATCATTGCCGAGACCGCCGATGATGGTGTCGTTGCCGACGCCGCCGTTGAAGATGTCGGCCGAGCCGCTGCCCCCTTCGTTATCGACGAGAGTGTCATTGCCGGTGCCGCCGTTGATGGTGTCGGTGCCGTTGCCGCCAACAATGGTGTCATCGCCAGCGTCGCCGTTGATCAGGTCGCTGCCGTTGTCGCCGGTCAGGGTGTCAGCGTCAGCGCCGCCGGTGATCACGTCATTGCCGTTGCCGCCGAGGACGCTGTCAGCGCCGGTCGAGCCGCTGATGCGGTCGTTGCCGTTGCCCGCGTCAACCGTGCCCGCGCCGGTCAGGTACAGGGCGTCGGCGAAGCCGGTGCCCGTGACGCTGGTGCCCGAACCGATGTCGAACTTCGAACCGTCCGAAAAGGTGATCTCGCTCAGGGCCGTCGCTTCGAAGGTCACCGAACGGGTGCCATAGGTCACGATGATCTTGGCCGTCGTGGTCGGGGTGGCGTCGGTCAGGGTGTAGGTCACGCTGGCGGCCGTCGCGGCTTGAGTCGCGAAGGTCAGGATATCGGTGCCGCCCACGAAGCCAGCGGCTTGCGAGTCGGTGATCGTCTCAAAAACGTACGTAGTCGTCGGAAGCATTACTGGCATCAAAAACTCCAAAGTCGTGATCAACAGACGCAAGAGCCCACCCTCTCGCACCATAGGGTGGAGAGCCTGAGTTCTGCGGCCGAAACTAAAACGCTTGCTGGAGGCGTTGCCCCCCGGTCAAGCTTGCCCAGGACACCGATATCCGTTTGGCTTCGTGACTACAACCACGCGTCGATGAACGGCGCTCAATATCGTATTTTGACTTTCGAAAGACGGCGAAACATGGGAACAGGGGCCGTCAGCCTTGTTCTCCAGCGCGGCTGTGTCACTCCGGCCGGGCGGCGAAACCTGATGGTTTTGCGGTCCGGCCGTTCGAGTTTTGGAGCTCGAGCTTAAGCCAGGTTGTCCCGGCTTGCGGCGCTCCATTTTCATTCCGCTATGATCTGTGCCTGCCCTCCGCCGGCCCTTCTTGTTGGGCGCGTTTGGCTTGCGTGGGCTTGACGCAAGGCCGGGCGTTTCCGTTCAGGCCCTTGTGGACCAGACAAAAAAAGGGGGCCACCCCGGAGGGTGGCCCCACAATCTTGGTTCGTCGTCGCGACTTAGGAAGCGAGCGACACGAACGAGGCGGCCGAGACGTCCGCCAGGGTCGAACCCTGCAGGACGACGACGTTGTCCGTGGTGGTGCCAGCGGTCTGCGAGTCAACGAACACGTAGACGTCGGTACCGACCTGGACGGCCACGAACTGGACCACCAGGTCAGCAGCGAACTTGGCGTTCGCCAGAGCCAGAGCGGCCGTGTAGCTGGCGGCGGTGTCTTCGAAGTAGTTCGAAGTCGCACCAGCCAGACCGAAGTCCATGGCGTCGTCCGCGGTGAAGCCGGTGATGATGTCCGACACCGAGTTACCGGCATCAGCGATCGTGGCATCGGTCGACGGGCTGAAGATGAACACGTCAGCGCCGGTACCACCGGTCATGACGTCCTGGCCCAGGCCACCGGTGATGTAGTCGTCGCCAGCGCCGCCCGCGAGGGTGTCGTTGCCGTCGCCACCGACGATCGAGTCAGAACCGTCGCCGCCGTCGACATTGTCATTGCCAGCGCCGGAGTTGATGGTGTCGTCGCCGAGGTCACCGAAGATCAGCTCGTTACCGGCCGAGTCGTTGATGACGTCGTTGCCCTGACCGCCACGGATGGTGTCGTTGCCACCGTCGCCGTTCAGGATGTCATTACCCATGTTGCCCTGGATAAAGTCATTGCCGCCACCGCCAACGATGGTGTCGTTGTCCTGGCCACCATAGATGGTGTCGAGGCCAGCATCACCGTTGATGATGTCGTTGCCCTGGTTGCCCTGGGCCCAGCTGCCGGCCGAGTTCAGGATGACGGTGTCGTTGCCGAAGCCGCCGAACAGGGTGTCGGTGCCAGCGCCGGCGACGAGGGTGTCGTTGCCGTTGTCGCCGTTGATGGTGTCGTTGCCGAGACCGCCGGTGATCGAGTCAGCGTCGTTGCCGCCGTTGAACACGTCGGCAGCGGCAGTGCCGTCGCCGTCGGTGATGACGTCAGCGCCGGTGCCACCGTTGATGGTGTCGATGCCGTTGCCGCCCGAGAGGGTGTCAGCGCCCGAATCGCCGTTGATCAGGTCGTTGCCGTTGTCGCCGGCCAAGGTGTCAGCGTCAGCGCCGCCGGTGATGACGTCGTTGCCGTTGCCGCCGATGACGCTGTCAGCGCCGGTCGAGCCGCTGATGCGGTCGTTGCCGTTGCCGCCGTCAACCGTGCCAGCGCCGGTCAGGTACAGGGCGTCAGCGAAGGCGGTGCCCGTGACGTTGGTGCCCGAACCGATGTCGAACTTCGAGCCGTCCGAGAACGTGATTTCGCTCAGGGCGGTCGATTCGAAGGTCACCGTACGGGTGCCGTAGCTCACGATGATCTTGGCCGTCGTGGTCGGGGTGGCGTCGGTCAGGGTGTAGGTGACGCCCGCAGCGGTAGCGGCCTGATCAGCAAAGGTCAGGGTGTCGGTGCCGTTCACGAAGCCAGCGGCTTGCGTATCGGTGATGGTTTCAAAAACGTAGGCAGTCATCAAAAGCTCCAAGGTTGTGATCGCTGGCCAGGAGAACTCTACCCTCCCCACCGGTTCGGTGGAGCGCTTTGTTCCCTGGCCGAAACTAGAACTTGCTCTTGGAGCGATGCCCCCGGTCAAGTTTGCCCCAGTGTATCGATATCCGTTCGGTTTGGAGACTGCAACCAAGCCGCACTGCAAGGGTTCACTTTTCGTAAAGTTTTGACTTTCGGCGGGCGGCGAAACATGGGAACAGAAAGCGTCGGCCTTGTTCTCCAGCGTGGCTGTGTCACTCCGGCCGGGCGGCGAGACCTGATGGTTTTGCGGTCCGGCCGTTCGAGTTTTGGGGCTTTAGCCGCCGCCGGTTTGCCCCAGCTTGCGGCACTCTATTTCCGTCCGCTGCAATAGGGCCAGTGTTCCCTTCGCCCTGTCAGGGCCGTCTGGCCTTGTCCAGGACAGGCTCAAGGCTGCACGCCCTCGCTCAGACGCTCGTCGGCCATGCATGAAAAGGGGGCCACCCCGAAGGGCGGCCCATTCGGCGCCTGCCCCCAGATCAGTCGCCCGAAACGAACGAGGCGGCCGAGACGTCCGCCAGGGTCGAACCCTGCAGAATGACGACATTGTCCGTGGTGGTACCAACGGTTTGCGAGTCGACGAACACATAGACGTCCGAACCGACCTGAACCGCGACGAACCGAACCACCAGGTCCGCAGCGAACCTGGCATTGGCCAGGGCCAGAGCGGCCGTGTAGCTGGCGGCTGTGTCTTCGAAGTAGTTCGAGGTCGCACCCGGCAGGCCGAAGTCCATGGCGTCGTCCGCCGTGAAGCCGGTGATGATGTCCGACACCGAGTTGTCGGCATCAGCGATCGTGGCATCGGTCGAGGGGCTGAAGATGAACACGTCCGCGCCGGCACCACCGGTCATGACGTCGCGACCCAGGCCACCGGTAATATAGTCGTCGCCGGCACCGCCCGCGAGGGTGTCGTTGCCGTCACCACCAACAACGAGGTCATTGCCGTCGCCACCGTCGACAGTGTCGGCACCAATGCCGGCATTGATGGTGTCATTGCCCAGATCACCGAAGATCAGGTCGTTACCTTCCGAGTCGTTGAGGGTGTCATTGCCCTGACCTCCACGGAGGGTGTCATTGCCCGCATCGCCGTTCAGGACGTCATTGCCGAGATTGCCCTGGACGAAGTCATTGCCGCCGGCACCGACGATGGTGTCATTGTCCTGGCCGCCATAGAGGGTGTCCTGACCCTCCTCACCGGTAATGGTGTCATTGCCCTGGTTGCCCTGGGCCCAGCCGCCGTCAGAACTCAGCGCGATGGTGTCGTTTCCATAGCCACCGAAAATGGTGTGGATGCCGGCATAGGACGTCAGCGTATCATTGCCGTTGTCGCCATAGAGGGTGTCATTGCCTCCGCCTGAGGTGATGGTGTCGTCGCCGTCGCCGCCATAGAGAAGGTCGTCGCCTGCCTGGTCTTCGCCCTCATACTCGCCGATGGTATCGGCACCGGTGCCGGCATAGATGGTGTCCTGGCCATTGGCCCCGCTCAGATTATCGTCCCCAACATCACCATTGATGATGTCATTGCCGTTGCCGCCCCACAGGGTGTCGTTGCCGTTGCCGCCGGCGATGGCGTCGTTGCCATTATCGCCCCTGAGGAAGTCGGCCAGGGTTGAACCGCTGATACGGTCGGAGCCGTTGCCGCCGTTGACCGTGGCAGGACCGGTCAGAAAGATTGCGTCGGCGAAACCGGTGCCATTGATCGTGCCTGAACCGACCTGGAACTTGGAGCCGTCGGAGAAGCTGATGACATCCAGACGGTTGGTGCCGGTAGACGCAAAGGTCACTGAGCGTGCGCCAAAGGTCACCGTGATCTTGGCGATCGTGGTCGGCGTGGCTTCGGTCAGGGTGAAGGTGACGGCTGATGCGGTAGCCGCCTGATCAGCAAAGGTCAGGCTGTCGGTGCCATTCACGAAGCCTGCGGCCTGGCTGTCGGTAATGGTCTCAAAAACGTAGGCAGTCATCTAACACTCCAGAATCGAAATCATCAGCCACAAGGCCGCCGTCCCTCGGACCCGATGGGTACAAGGCCCGCTTTGCGTGGCCGAACCTTAAGGCTTGTTCTCGTTGGCGGTGGGCCTCGGCCATACCGCCTCTGTTGGTGCTATCCGGCCGGCTGGACGGGCGCAACCGGGAGTCGCTGAACAGTGATAAGTTTCGCCCTCTGCTGTCTGGGCGGCGCCTAATCCTGGGGCATAGTCTTTCGGCCCTGGCCTCCGAAGAGGCGGTTTCACTCTGGTCAGGCTGCGATGGCCGAAAACTTTGTGGGTCGGCCCCTGGGGTAGTGTCCCCCGCCCGGGCCCTCGGCGACTGGACAAAAAAAGGGGGCCACCCCGAAGGATGGCCCCGCAATCTTCAGCCTGTGAGGCGAGGCTTAGCCGGCCGAGGCCACGAAGGACGCGGCCGACACGTCGTTCAGGGTCGAGCCCTGCAGGACGATGACGTTGTCCGTGCTCGTGCCGAGGGTGGCCGAGTCCACGAACACATAGACGTCCGACCCGACCTGGACAGCCACGTACTGCACGACCAGATCCGCAGCGAACTTGCCGTTCGCCACGGCCAGGGCGGCCGTATAGGTGTCGGCGGTCGTTTCGAAGTAGTTCGAGGCAGCGCCTTCCACGTCGATCGCGATCGTATCCTCGGAGGTGAAGCCGATGATGACGTCCGACTGCGAGTTGCCGGCGTTGGCGATGGTCGATTCGTTCGTGGCAAACACGAACAGATCGGCACCGGTACCGCCATTCAGGACGTCCTTGCCCTGACCGGCGGCGAGGGTGTCGTTGCCTGCGCCACCCAAGATGGTGTCGTTGCCCGAACCGCCCGAGAGGCTGTCGTTACCGTCGCCGCCGTCCAGGCTGTCGTTCTGATTGCCGCCCAACAGGGTGTCATTGCCCAGGTCGCCGAACAGCAGGTCATTGTCGTCGCCACCGGAGATGACGTCATTGCCCTGACCGCCGCGGATGGTGTCGTTGCCAAAGTCGCCGTTCAGGGTGTCATTGCCCAGGTTGCCCTGGATGAAGTCATTGCCGTCGCCACCGGAGACCGTGTCGTTGTCCTGGCCGCCATAAACAGTGTCATTGCCAGCGTCGCCGGTGACGGTGTCATTGCCCTGGTTGCCCTGGGCCCAGCTGCCGGCAGCGTTCAGGATGAGGGTGTCGTTGCCGAAACCGCCGAACAGGGTGTCAGTACCAGCGCCGGCGACGAGGGAGTCGTTGCCGTTGTCGCCACTGAGGGTGTCGTTGCCGAGACCACCGGTGATGGTGTCGTTGTCGTTGCCGCCGTTGAACACGTCAGCAGCGCCGGTGCCGTCGCCGTCGGTGATGACGTCAGCGCCGGTGCCACCATTGATGGTGTCGGTGCCGTTGCCGCCCGAGAGGGTATCAGCGCCAGCGTCGCCGTTGATCAGGTCGTTACCGTTGTCGCCAGCCAGGGTGTCTGTGTCAGTGCCGCCGGTGATGACGTCGTTGCCGTTGCCGCCGATGACGCTGTCAGCGCCGGTCGAGCCGCTGATGCGGTCGTTGCCGTTGCCGCCGTCAACCGTGCCAGCGCCGGTCAGGTACAGGGCGTCGGCGAAGGCGGTGCCCGTAACGTTGGTGCCCGAACCGATGTCGAACTTCGAGCCGTCCGAGAACGTGATTTCGCTCAGGGCCGACGATTCGAACGTCACCGAACGGGTGCCATAGGCCACAATGATCTTGGCGGTCGCGGTCGGCGTGGCGTCCGTGAGGGTGTAGGTCACGCCAGCAGCCGTCGCGGCCTGGTTGGCGAAGGTCAGGGTGTCGGTGCCGCCCACGAAGCCTGCGGCTTGCGCGTCGGTGATGGTTTCAAAAACGTACGCAGTCATCAAAAGCTCCAAAGTTAAGATCGCTGGCCACAAGCACGCGGCCCTCGCACCGGTTTGGTGGAGAGCCTTGTTCCCGGGTCGAAACTAGAACTTGCTCTTGGAGCGATGCCCCCGGTCAAGTTTTGCCCAGGCTACCGATATCCGTTTGGTTTAGAGACTGCAACCATACCTCGCTGCAGCGCATCAATTTTCGTATTTTTGACTTTCAGCAGGCGGCGAAACATGGGAACAGGATCCGTCGGCCTTGTTCTCCAGCGTGGCTGAGTGTCTCCGGCCGGGCTGAACAGTTTTTCTGTTTCAGCCCGGCTGTTTTCGTTTCTGTAAGACTTTGGAAGGGTCGGGATCAGGCCGGAATAGTATTCGAGCGCCCGATTATCGTCGCGAACCCGTACTTGGCCAGCCAGAGAATGCCGCGCTCGAGCAGTGTGCTGCGGATCGGCGGATGGGGTTTGGTGAGCTCGCCCACACTGCACTGGCGCACGGCGGACAGGGCATCGACCAGGGCCTTCAGGTCCTGCTCTGTCGGCAGGACGCTGGCACCGATCCGGGCCATGGGCTCATGAACCATCAGCCTCACCGCGTCCCAGGTCACGCCCGGATTCAGTCGCACCATGCTGGACGGCGAAAGATACTCGGTCGGGTAGGAGGCAAACAGGGTGAAGGGGTCCAGGCGCCAGGGGTTGTTGGGCACGTTGCGCGGACGGTTCAGCGGCGTCCGTTCCGCCAGACGCCGGCTGTTCATCTCGCCCCACAGGGTCTGGTAGGACTTGATCACCGTCGCCCAGTCGAAGTCCTTGACGGCGCGCTCGCGGGCATTGGCCCCCATCTTGCGGCGCAGTTCGGGATCGTCGACCAGGGTGGCGATGGCGCGAGCGGCCTCCTCGACATCGACGACCGTGGTCTGGCTTGCGGCGCCGACATAGGCGTCATAGCGCATCCACTGATTGGCATAGCGATAGGCCATGTCCTCGCCCTTGCCCGGGCCCGGCGCGTAGGTGGCAATGCGGAAGCCATCGATGCCGTGACGCACCGTATCGCGATAGCCGTCCCAGTCGGACACCACATTGGGGATGCCCGCGGCCATGGCCTCGACCGGTGTGAGGCCGAAGGTTTCCTGTACATTGTCCGATAGGGACAGGAAGAAGTCACCCACGGCCCAGATCGAGAACCGCACGTCCGGCAAGCGGCCGTCGAGCGGGATGTACTGGATACTGGGGCAGGCTTCGCGGCTAGCCTTGTGATAGTTTTCGGTGGCGATATCGCTTCCGGCCCAGCCGGCCACGACCCAGGCGATCTTCTTACCGGACAGGGCGGCGGCACGTTCCAGCGCCAGGCCCATGGGGATCGGGTTCATCTTGCCGGCAGGGCTGAAGCGCCCGACATAGAGACAGACCACCGTATCGTCCGGGATGGCCAGTTTCTGTCGCCATTCGGCCTTCTGGGCCGGGGTGGTGATGAAGTCGGAGACATTGACGCCCAGCGGAATGGTTTCCAGGCGCGGCCGGGGTACATGGGTTGCCCCATGGACATCGGCCAGATAGGCGGCGGTGGCCTCGAACTGGGTCTCGACGGCGGCTCTGACAGCGCGTGAGGTACAGATCAGGGCGTCCCAGGGCTTGACCGGCGCGATCAGCATATTGCCGATCATGTCCATGACCTGGTCGCTGGCTGTGGTGTGGGTAATGCCGCAGATCGCATAGGCGCTGTCACCGAGCGGACGACGGGCCCAGGATTCGAGCGCCAGGCGTGGCGCGGCGAAATTGACCACGCCCACCGTTCCGAGCGCGGTGCGGTTGTTGCTGTGGATCATGGTGGTCGGCTTGCGGATCGGCTCGACCAGATTGACGAAGGCCTGCAGGTCCTTGGGTGGGCGGTCGGCCACGTTCCAGAAGTGGTAGGCGTCGACATCCGCATGCCGCAGATAGCCGCGCAGGAAGCTCTCGCCCGCGGCATGGCGGCCCATCAGGGTCTTGGAGGATGTGTCGAAGGCTTCGGGGTTCAGATAGAGGACGGCGTTTGACATGAATTCCGTCCTACCGGATCGCTCCCGCTATTGGGACAAAAAAAAGGGGGCCATCCCGAAGGATGGCCCCACAATCTTAGTTCGTTGCAGTCGTCTTAGACGGCGAGCGACACGAACGAGGCGGCCGAGACGTCCGCCAGGGTCGAACCCTGCAGGACGACGACGTTGTCGGTGGTCGTGCCGGCGGTCTGCGAGTCAACGAACACGTAGACGTCGGTGCCGACTTGGACGGCCACGAACTGGACCACCAGGTCAGCAGCGAACTTGGCGTTCGCCAGAGCCAGAGCGGCCGTGTAGCTGGCGGCGGTGTCTTCGAAGTAGTTCGAAGTCGCACCAGCCAGACCGAAGTCCATGGCGTCGTCCGAGGTGAAGCCGGTGATGATGTCCGACACCGAGTTGCCGGCATCAGCGATCGTGGCATCGGTCGACGGGCTGAAGATGAACACGTCAGCGCCGGTACCACCGGTCATGTTGTCCTGGCCGAGGCCACCGGTGATGTAGTCGTCGCCAGCGCCGCCCGCGAGGGTGTCGTTGCCGTCGCCACCGACGATCGAGTCAGAACCGTCGCCGCCGTCGACATTGTCATTGCCAGCGCCGGAGTTGATGGTGTCGTCGCCGAGGTCACCGAAGATCAGCTCGTTACCGGCCGAGTCGTTGATGACGTCGTTGCCCTGACCGCCACGGATGGTGTCGTTGCCACCGTCGCCGTTCAGGATGTCATTACCCATGTTGCCCTGGATAAAGTCATTGCCGCCACCGCCAACGATGGTGTCGTTGTCCTGGCCACCATAGATGGTGTCGAGGCCAGCATCACCGTTGATGATGTCGTTGCCCTGGTTGCCCTGGGCCCAGCTGCCGGCCGAGTTCAGGATGACGGTGTCGTTGCCGAAGCCGCCGAACAGGGTGTCGGTGCCAGCGCCGGCGACGAGGGTGTCGTTGCCGTTGTCGCCGTTGATGGTGTCGTTGCCGAGACCGCCGGTGATCGAGTCAGCGTCGTTGCCGCCGTTGAACACGTCGGCAGCGGCAGTGCCGTCGCCGTCGGTGATGACGTCAGCGCCGGTGCCACCGTTGATGGTGTCGATGCCGTTGCCGCCCGAGAGGGTGTCAGCGCCCGAATCGCCGTTGATCAGGTCGTTGCCGTTGTCGCCGGCCAAGGTGTCAGCGTCAGCGCCGCCGGTGATGACGTCGTTGCCGTTGCCGCCGATGACGCTGTCAGCGCCGGTCGAGCCGCTGATGCGGTCGTTGCCGTTGCCGCCGTCAACCGTGCCAGCGCCGGTCAGGTACAGGGCGTCAGCGAAGGCGGTGCCCGTGACGTTGGTGCCCGAACCGATGTCGAACTTCGAGCCGTCCGAGAACGTGATTTCGCTCAGGGCGGTCGATTCGAAGGTCACCGTACGGGTGCCGTAGCTCACGATGATCTTGGCCGTCGTGGTCGGAGTGGCGTCGGTCAGGGTGTAGGTGACGCCCGCAGCGGTAGCGGCCTGATCAGCGAAGGTCAGGGTGTCGGTGCCGTTCACGAAGCCAGCGGCTTGCGTATCGGTGATGGTTTCAAAAACGTAGGCAGTCATTCTTGTTCTCCAAAATCGTGTCAATGGGCCGCAAGACCGCCTGCGCCCCCACCACGGAGGTGGAGAACCTGCGTTCCTTAGCCGTACCTAATCGTTCCCCCGAGGGTGACGACCAAGGTCAAACAAGCCCGCGCTATAGTTATCCAATCCACGGAATTTGCGCAACAGTCGAAACACGCCGTCCCCGCCGGTTTTAACGTCGGGCTAACCGGTGATAAATTTGCAACAAAAACAAGCGCCTGCAAGGGCCGCGTCGCGGTGCTCCGCACCCAGACCATAGCAGGGCGGACGAATCGTTCAGGTTGAACCCGCCACCGGGAAGCCGGAGAGATCAGCAAAAAGCCGCTGATCGGCCGCATAAATGCTCTGCAAAAGAGCAACGTCTTCCGCTGTCGGATGGTCTGAGGCGCTCATTTCTCGTCCGACATGTGACCTGCGGGCCGCAATCGGGGCTGAGAATCGCGGGACGCCCAGAAAATCCGTCACCCGGGCCAGGGTAAGGTCTGGACGGGTCGCGAGGTCTTCCGAGGACAGCAGCAGGGTCTGGGATTTGGGAAAGATCCCGTAGAGGCGCTCGAGCTGGGCCCCGTAAAACCCGCGCTCGACATAGCTGTACTCACGATGGAAACCGGGCGTGGCGGGATCGGCGTGCACGCGGTCGCGCCCCTCTCGGATGCACCAGGCGAAGGCGTGGGTCTCGGCCCCGCGACCATACTCCATCCGCCAGTGCGACCAGGCCCGCTCGATCGGGTCGCGAAACAGCAGGACCAGCTTCATCTGCGGATTATAGGCAGCGATCCGCTCCAGGCAGTTGGGCCAGTAGAGATAGATCGGCGTCGCCTCGCCCCGCACGGCCGGGGCCGGCCGCGTGAACAGGGCGTGGTAGCGGCCATAGTCCGGTGCCGACCAGTCGATGCCGCGCTCGTCATCAAAGAAGTGGGCCTCCTTGATCCCCGGCAGATCCAGAGACGGATGCTCGACCAGATAGTCGAACAGGGCCGTGGTGCCGCCCTTCTGGACGCCCGCGATCAGAAAGGCGACGGACCGGTCCGGCATGGCCCCTCAGGACTCCCGCATGGCGTGGTCTATGATGTCGCCGATCGGACCCAGGAGATAGGACATCACCGTCCGCTTGCCGGTGATGATCATCACATTGGCCGGCATGCCCGGATAGAGCCGCACGCCCTTGGGCATGCGCCGGAACTCAGCCGGATCAATCTTGAGTTCGGCGATGAAATAGCTCTCGCCGGTGGTGGCATTGGTGAGGGCATCCGCCGAGACATTGATCACCGAGGCCTCGGCCTTGGGAACCTTCGTGGCGCTGTAGGCGGCCAGATCGACCTGGGCCTTCATGCCGACCCGGACCTCGTCGATGTCCGACGGCCTGACCATGGCCAGAACGACGAGGGGCGCGTTCTGGGGCACGATGTCGAGCAGTACCTCTCCCGCCCCTGCAACGCCGCCCAGCGTGTGCTGGGTCAGGTTCAACACGACCCCGTCAACAGGTGCCCGAATGACGGTGGCCGCCAGGGATTCCCGGGCCGCGCCGAGACGGGGACTGAGGTCAGCCAGGACCGCATCGGCCTTGCGCTTGTTCTCGGCCGCTTCGCTGGCGCGCGCCTGATAGAGGGCATCCATCTGCAGCTTGGTTTCGCCGATCTGTTCCTGGGTGCGGGTCTTCTCCGACACCAGGGCGCCCCGCTGGCCGTCGGACTGGGCCAACGCTCTCTGCAGGCGCAGCAGCAGGGTCTTGGGCGCGTAGCCCTTCTCATAGAGGGTCTGGTAGCCTTGCAGTTCCTCGCGGCTCAGCCGGGCCTGGTCCTCGATGGAATCGATCTGGATCTGGATGCCGCTCTGGCGCTCGCGCAGCTGAATCATGCGCTGTTGCATAATGTCGGCCTGGCCCTTCAGGGCCTCCAGCCGCGACCGGAACAGAAACTCCTCGTTGCGCATCAGGGTCGCCACGGCCGGGTCGGTCTTCGCCTTGTCCCGCAGCTCGGCCGGGAACACGAAGCTCTGCCGGCCCAGGGATTCCGCATCGCTGCGGGCCTTCTGGGCCAGCATGGAGAAGTACTGGCTTTCCAGAATGGAGACCTGGGCCCGGGCGACGGTGTCGTCGAACTTCAGCAGGACCTGCGTGGCCTTCACCTTGTCGCCGTCACGAACATAGATGCCGCGCACCACGCCCACGTCACGGCTCTTGAGCTGCTTGCGATTGCTCTCGACCCGTACCTGGCCCGGAGCGATGACGCCGCCCGAGATCGAGGATACCGAGGCCCAGAGCGCCAGGCCGAGCACAAGGAAACCAATCACCAGACTTCCGGCGATGATGGGCGCACGGACATTCTGACGGTCAGCTTCTGACTGGGGGACCTCGGGGCCGCCGAGCAGGGGCGGGGCGTCTTCCGCCAGCGGGCGGCGCAGGAGCTTGAGGAAATTGCTCACGACTTGGCCTCGATTGACTTGGCGGCGGGGGGCGCCGTGACGCCGGCAGGCTTGTTATTGGCTGCCAGCTTGGCCAGCACGGCGTCGCGCGGACCAAACATCTCGACCATGCCCTCCTGCAGAACCAGCATCTTGTCCGCCGTCTTGAACACGGCCGGCTTGTGCGAAACCATGACCACGGTCGCGCCGCGCGCCTTGAGGGTTTCCAGCGCGGCCATCAGCGCCGCCTCGCCCAGGGCGTCGAGATTGGCATTGGGCTCGTCCAGAACAACCAGGCGCGGATTGCGCAACAGGGCGCGGGCCAGGCCCACCCGCTGCCTCTGGCCGACGGACAGGACCACGCCCTCCTGGCCAAGATCCGTGTCATAGCCCTTGGGCAGGCGCAGGATCAGGTCATGAACGGCCGCCATCTTGGCTGCCTCGACGACCTCTTCGTCGGTCACGCGGGTCGAGAAGCGGGCGATATTGGCGCGCACGCTACCAGCGAACAGCTCGGTGTCCTGGGGCAGATAGCCCACATGCTCGCCAAAGGCACCGCGCTCCCAGGCGAAGACGTCGGCACCGTCGAGGCGCACCGTTCCGCCTGATGGCTTCCAGATCCCGACCAGCAGCCTCGCCAGGGTCGACTTGCCGGCCCCGGAGGGACCGATGATGCCGAGGGTTTCTCCAGGCTGGATCGAGAAGACAACATTGCGCAACAACATCCGCGAGCCATCGGGCGTTGTAAGGGTAACGCCCTCGACGGAGAGCCGGCCCGTCGGGGCCGGCAGGCTGGTGGCGGGATCCGGCGCCTGATAGCTGTTCAGCAGGGCGGTCAGACGCTCATAGGCCTGTCCTGCGTTGATGAAGCCCGACCAGGCCCCGACCGCCCGATCAATCGGTGCCAGGGCCCGGGCCGACAGGATCATGTTGGCGAACAGCAGGCCGGGCCCGATCTTGTGTTCAAGGGTCAGCAGGGCCCCGAGCGCCACGATCAGCACCTGGATCGCCATGCGGACGAACTTGATGGCGTTGGACCAGATGCCGGCCTGATCGCTGGCCACGACGCTCTGTTTCATGGCGTCGCGACGGAACCGGAACCAGATGGCCCCGATGCTGGGCAGCATGCCCATGGCCCGCACCACCTCACTGTTGCGCAGGCCGGCATCGGTGAAGCTGTAGCTCCGCAGGGCGGCGTCATTGGCCTCCTTGAGCGGGACGCTGCTCGCCTGGTCCTGAATGACGACGAGGATCAGCAGGACAATACCACCGAGCAGGGTGACTCCACCGATCCAGGGATCGATGATGAACAGGACCACCATGAACAGCGGGACCGTCGGCAGGTCGAACAGCGCCAGCATCGGCGCGCCCCCCATGGCCTGACGGAAAACGTCCAGGTCCCGCAGGGCCTGAGACGACATCGCACGCTCGCGGCGGCTGATGCCATCAAACAGGGCGGCGAACACCTGGCCCGAGACCCTCTGATCGAAGGCAGAGCCGAAATTGACCAGGACCCGGGCGCGGAAGAAATCGATCACCGAGGAGACGGCGAAGACAAAGAGGACGCCCGCCGTCAGGACGAAGAGCGTCGGTATGCTCTGGCTGATCAGAACCCGCCCATAGACCTGGTTGGTGTACAACGGCAGAGCCATGTAGAGCGCGCTGGAGACCAAGGTGAACGCCGCGGCGGCTAGGAGCGGACCGCGGCCTTCCCGCAAGGCGCGGTTCAGCAGACTGTTGGTTTCAATCTTCAAGTTTGGTCGTTTCATAGCGGCCGCTGGTTCATCCCCGCCGTGAGCCCCGTCGCGCCTGGGGCGTCATCTGCACAGATGACGCTGGACGGCGAACCCCGCCCCGTCGGACGGCGGTCCTGACGAGCGGGCGAGACATGATCCGCAGGTTCAATCATGTCAAGGGTTTTCGTATCACATATGATGATGTATGTTGCGCAAATGGTTGCAACCCGAACAGTCAAATCGACCGATCAGGTCAAGGGCGTGCTCAAGGCCGAACTCAAGCGGCGCAACCTGACCTATGCTGACCTGGCACGGCTTCTGGCGGAACGGGGTGTCACCGAGAGCGAGGCCAATCTGCGCAACAAGATCAGCCGCGGATCGTTCACCGCCGCTTTCCTGTTCGAATGCCTGATGGCCATGGGCTGTGACAGTGTGCGGCTGGGGCCGGCCGATCATTGAGAGCTGGGGCCCAGCCTGTCCTGTCCTGATGAGGCCATCAGGTCGGAAAGGGCTCTAGCGGGCGCGGACGATCATGAAGAAGCCCAGCAGCATGACAGCGAAGCCCGCCACCGCCTGCAGAGTCACCTGCTCGCGAAACAGGGCCCAGGCCAGCAGGGGCACCAGGGCCGATCCCAGGATGGAGAACGGATAGGCCGTGCTGAGCGGGATCCGCGTCAGAATGTAGAACCAGAACAGGGCGGTCAGGCCGTACCAGGCAAAGGCCCCGATCAAGGGCGGATTGAGCACGACCTTGGCAATGACCCCGCCCGTGATCGAGCGGCTGTGGTTGGCAGCGACCTTGAACAGGATCTGACCGATCGGCAGGGTCACCGAAAAGGCCAGACACAGGATGAAGTCCTTCAGGGACAGCGTCATGGCCTAGGCCCCGCGCTTCTTGGGCCGCAGCAAGGGCCACACCGTCGTGCGAGGTTCGTTCTCAACATCATAAGCGATGAAGTTGAGCACCATCTGGACCCCGATCAGGATCGGCAGCGCCGCGAACATCACCTGGCCGGACGTCGCCGGGCGGGCATCGGACACTGCCTCGATCCAGCGACCGGCGCCGAACACCAGTCCGAACAGGGTCAGGGGCACGCCGATCAGCAGGTACAGGGACGCGACGGAAAAGTTGCGCAGCAGATAGGTGTAGAACAGTCGCTTGAAGAAATTGGCGATGTTCGAGGCCAGGAAGGGCAGGACGATCTTGCCGACATTCATCTGGCTGACCTCGTCGCCATAGATGGCGGCCATCGGCACGTCCGCCACCCGGGCCCGCAGGGTGCCGAGGCGAAACAGCAAGTCGGACTCGAAGAAATAGCGCTTGGCGACCTTGTCCAGCCTGACGCGCTCGATCATGCGCGCATGCACGGCGGTATAGCCGTTGGTCGGATCAAACACGCTCCAGTAACCGGTCGACAGCTTGGTCAGGAAGGACAGGCCGGCATTGCCGAACAGGCGAAGGGCCGGCATGCCCTGCAGGTCTTCGATATTGTAGAAGCGGTTGCCCTTGGCATAGTCGGCATCGCCGCGCGCGATCGGGTCCACGAGGACGGCGATCTCGGACGGGTCCATCTGGCCATCGCTGTCGATCTTCACAAAGACGTCGGCACCCATGGCCAGGGCATGGGCATAGCCCGTACAGACCGCCCCGCCGACGCCCTGGTTGACGGCATGGCGCAGAACGACGACCCGGGGATCTGTGGCCTTGGCTTCGATCAGGTCTCCCACGCCGTCGGGGCAGGCATCATCGACGCAGATGATGGCCTCGACCTCTGGCCCGATCGCCGCGATCACCTCCAGAACGTGGGCCCCGGAACGGTAGCAGGGCAGGATCGCCGCGATCCTGACCGGTGACGGCCCATGGTCCGGCCGGCGCACTATCGAGGACTTGGCCGCCATTACTGAGGCGGTCGCAGGGTCGCGGACGCCGGCAGGGCAACCACAGCGATCTGATGGATGACGAACTGGCCGCCGGGGGCGTCATCAAGATCAAGGCGCAGGCCATTGATCGTCGAGGCCGTCCAGTCGCCGCCGCCCTTGCGGAGCTTGGACATGTCATAGACCATGATCGTGGTCTCGCCCGCGACAGGGTCAGCGCCGCGCAGAGGCTTGCCGAAGAACGCAGCAGTCTCGCCGTGAGCAGAGGTCGTGAAGAACAGCGAGCCATCCCACTTGGCCGCTTCCTTCTCGCGGGTCAGCCGGACCAGGACGCCGTTGTAGCGGCTCCCGTCGATCGCCAGATTCTGCGGCGATCGCACAATGGCGTCGATCGCCTGCTCGACCACCCGCAGACCACCGCCCTTGGCAGGCTCGACCCGGGCGGCTGCCGAGACGAAACCTTCGGTGGAGCCGTCGAAGCGCCAGAGGTGGGCCGTATCCAGGGCCGATCCGTCAACCTGGAAACGGCCGCTCGCCTCATCCCATTTGACGGGTTCTGCCGGGCGAACGGGGGCCGGGCGCGCGGCCTCGGCAACGGGGGCTGCGGCGACAGGCTCGGCAGGTGTGCCCTTGGGCTTGTCACAGGCGGAAACAACCAGACATGCCGCGGCCGCGGCCAGAAAAAGGGTCGATCGCAGGGTCACGCGGCATCACTCCGAAGGTCAGCCTCGGCATCGGCGCGACGCAGCGAGGGGTCGAGGACGAGATAGAACAGCCCAGTCAGGGCCGCGATATCGAGGAAATAGAGATAGCGGTAGTCGCAGGCGATCGAGATGACAAAGAAGCTGGCGGTGAAAGCCAGGGCCCCGAGCAACAGGCCGGCGATCGCCAGGTCCTCCGGGCTGCGCCGCCAGAGCAGGAAGCCTGCAACGCCCAGGGCGATCAGCGCATAGGCCAGGTGCGAGAACACCGGCGTGCTGTAAAAATAGGTGGCGTAGTTGTGCAGGGACCAGTCGGCCGGATCAATGGCATTGGTCAGCTTCAGACCTGTAACCAAAGGCTCCGGACCGCTGACACCCACAAATTCCGGCAGACACGCTTCAAGCTCCGGGGTCAGAAACAGCCAGCGAAACACCTGGCCCCGCTGGGCCATATAGGCCCCGGGGTGACGGGTGATCAGCTCCCGCCATTCCGCCTGGACGGCCTCCTTGGGCGTTTGCCACAGCGCCTGGCCCAGGGCCGGATCCTTGTCGAAGAAATCGACCCGCTGCGGGGAATAGACCGCAACCCCACTGCGAATGGCCGCCGCAGCGGCGGGGTTGGCCGCCTGGATATGGCTCAGCGGATAGCCAGGGTCGCGGGCGACAGCGCCGACAATGTCATAGTGCTGAAGAATCCGAACCCCGACATTGGCGGACTTGCCCGGGCCGTCGCTCTTGGGTTGGGCGACCGCGCCCAGCAACTGCATCAGCACCAGGGTGGCCAGGAGGCCGCCCAGTCCCCAGCGAACGGCGTCGCGCCAGCCTTCGCGCCAACGGATTGCACCCAGGGTCACCGCCGCCAGCAGGACAACCACAAGGCCGTTCTGGCGCACGAGCGCGGCAGTGGCCAGGGCCAGCATGGCACCACCCAGCGCCAGCCAGCGCGGACCCGGACGGTCCCACAGGGCCGGGGCGCGCGCCAGACAGACAAAGCCGGCGATGGCCAGATTGGCGAACAGCACGTCCTTCCAGACAATGGCCTGATAGATCAGCACCATGGGCGAAAGAACCAGCAGAACGGTCATGGGAACCGCCCACCAGGACACCTGAGGGCGGGTGGCGCGCAGGGCCGACAGGCTGAAGAACAACAGGGCGGCACTGGCAATGACATAGAGCCCGGTTCCCGGAACCACGGCATCGAACACGCCCAGCAGCCACGCAAACATCGCCGGGCCCCAGGTGGTACGCTCACCGGTGCGGCCTTCAGCGAGCTGGGCCAGGGAATCGTAGGAAAGATGTCCCGGCAGGCTCGCGCCCAGCATCAAGAGCAGGCCGGCGATCAAGACGCCGCGAACGACCTGCGACGCGGTCAGAGTGAAGCCCAGTCTTGCCATGGTAAAGACGCCCCTTGTCGCACCGGCTTTTAAGGTGTGCGCCGCAGCGTGCAAAGGGCGAAAAGCCGGTCAGCTTGGCAGAGTCGTCGTTTCATGATCAGTACGCGCCATGAGGAACGACGGCATTGAGATCAAGCCCTCCGGCGTCGCGCCCGAGCAACTTGCCGCCTACAGCGCATTGCTGGGTCAAGTGTTCGGCCCCCTGCCGAAATTCTCCGTTCCGGCCCTGACCTGGCTCTATCGCGACAATCCCGAGGGCCCGGTCGTGGGGGCCGACGCCTGGTCGGGCGACACCTTGGCGGCTCACTATGTGACGGTGCCGATGCGCGCACGGGTCGAGGGCCGGACCGTTAGACTATTGCTGTCCTTGAACACGGCGACGGCCCCGGAGTTTCAGGGCAAGGGCCTGTTCACCGCCCTGGCGGACGCGACCTACAGTGCGGCCCGGGACCAGGGCTTCCAGGGCGTGTTCGGCTTCGCCAATGCCAACAGTACGCCCGGTTTCCTGCGCAAGCTGGGCTTCCAGAAGGTTCAGAGCCTGCAGGCGGGTCTGATGCTGCTTACGCCGCGCCGGCTTGCCGACACAGTGCTCGGGTTTGAGGTGGACTGGAGCCCCGAGAGCCTGAACTGGCGCCTCGCCAATCCTGCGGGGACCTATCGCGTGGCGCGGCAGGGCGAACTTCTGGGCGTCTGGGCCGAAACCGGCATTCCCCGTCTGCGCTGCGCGGCCTTTCTGCCGGGGGCATCCGAGGGGGCATCCCATGGCCCGCGCCCGTGGTGCCCACCACTGTTCATCGGACTGGAGCCGCGGCTTTCCTTGCCGTCGCAGGGTTTCGTCCCGATCCCCGAGCGCTTGCGCCCTTCACCCCTGAACATGATCTGGCGCCGGCTGGACGAGACGCTCCCCGAAGCGCTGGATCCCGCGACGACCGCCGTCAGCTTTCTCGACTTTGATCCCTACTGACCATGTCCGTCGTCTACGTCCTGGCCCACTTCGACGATGAGTACGCCGCCCTGCCCCTTCTGCTACGCGATCGTCGCGCGGGGGTGCGGTCCTGGCTGCTCTATGTCGCTGACTATGCCTCCCCTGAGCTGGCCGCGCGCCGCCTGGGCGAGACGCGCGCCCTGCTGGCCAGCCTGGGCCTGGCGCCCGATCAGGCTCGCCATGTCGGGGCCGGGACCGGGGTCCTGGACGGGGCCGTGTTCGAAGCCCTGCCGGCCGCCCTTGCCGCCGTGAAAGCGGCCCTGCCGGACCTTGGCCCGATCGAACGCTTTGTCGTGGCCGCCTGGGAAGGTGGCCACGCCGATCACGACGCCTGTGCCTTCATGACCGTGGCCCTGCGCGACAGTCTGGATCCGGCGATCCCGATCGATCAGTTCGGCCTTTATCATGGTCGCGGGCTGCCGGGCGGCCTGTTCCGCGCCTGCGCGCCGATCCCGGAAAACGGTCCGGTCGAGCGTGTCACGCTCAGCGTCGGGGACTGGATCGCCTTTGCGGCGGCGGTGCGCTTCTTCCCGTCCCAGGCCAAGACATGGCTGGCCCTGTGGCCATCCATGTTCCTGACGTTCGCGCTTCGCGGCGGATTTGGCTTTCAAACCCTGGCGCGGAACCGGGTGGACGAGCGCCCGCACACCGGAACCCTGCTCTATGAGCGAATGTTCAAGACGCCCTACGCCGCCGTGCGTGCCGGATTGGACGCCTTCAGCGGCGCCTGACCCGCTCAATGAGCTGGCGCAGGGGGGCCGTAAGCCGCCAGCTGGTGCTGGTCTGCATGGCCCAAACCGCATGCCGCAGGTCATGGATATCCGTGGCCTGGGCCGCCCGGATAATCTCCAGCTGGCCGGCATGGTCTTCCAGGGCGACAAGCCTTTCGGTGAGGTCGACAAGCTCTCGTTCAGCCTGGTCGCGGGATCTCTGGACAATCGCCGCCCTGGCCTGCTCCGCAGCCACACGCTGCCGCAGAATGGCAGCCTCGGCGGCACTGGCCTCGGCAGCGGCAGCGGCTTCCACCTTCTGCTGGTGCGCCAAACGCTCCGCGACCTCAGCCCGGCCTTCTGCCGCGACAGCACGCTGTTCAGTCTGGGCCACGCGCTCTTCCGCAGCGCCCGCACGCTCTTCCGCCACAATCGCGCGCTGTTCGGAATAGGTCCCATGCTCCTCCGCCAACTCAGCGCGCCTCAGGGCAGCCAGTAGCTGCGCCTCGACAGCCTTGGCCAAGGTCTCGGCCGCCGAAACCTGGTCCCTGGCCGTCAGTTGGGCCATCTCTGCGGCCTGACGTGCCGCATCTGCTTCGCCGTGGAGCCGGGCCAGGGCAGCGCTGGCACGGCCCAGCTCATCGCGAAGGCCAACCGCAGCCACGGCCTCAGCCTCGAGGTCAACACGCTCGCGCCGCAGATCGGCACAGACGGCCCCCAGGGCCGATTCCAGCGCCACGATCTCGCCCGCCACGGTGTCCAGGGCGACCTCCGGGGGAGCCTTGCCCTTGGCGGCGGCCTCGAACCACTCAAACGCCACGCGGGCACCGGGCCAGATATCGGCCCGGGCGGTAAGATCGCCGGCCGAGGCCTCATGGTGCCGGTGGGCATGATTCAGGAACCCGTCGATGTCAGCAGCGGCGTCCGCCGCAACTCTTGGTAGCGCCTGACCCAGGGCGGTCTCGACGCTCGACAGGGCCGAGCGCCAGTCCTCGAGCATGGCGTCATAGCTGATGAACACGCGGTCGAGACCCCGCGTATCGCGCTCGACCGCCAGCATGTAGCTGGTCCAGAGCAGCACGGATTTCTGAACCGAATAGCCGTTGCGCTTGGCCAGCGACTGGGCCACGGCCAGCGGATTCCTGACCATGATGACAAAGACCGGTTTCACGCCCTTGTCGGTCAGCACCTCGTGCCAGAAGGGGACCAGAACCGAAGTACGCGGATCCTTGATGACTAGGAGGTCAGCCGCGCCGTAATTGGCCCGCACCAGGGCCCGGGCCTCGCCCAGGTAGGTCGACTTGACGGTTGCGGCACGCGCGGCGGCCCCGAGTGCAAAGACGTCATCCCAGCTGGACTCAAGCGAGGCCAGGATCCGGTCATTCAGCGCGACCATCTCCCAGGGCTCCCAGAAGCCGGCAGGATTGTCATCGGCGGGAGCCATTACCCGCTCAGGCAGGGTTGCGCCGCTCAGTGACAGCAGCCGGGCCATGGCGGAGGTGCCACTCCGGTGCATCCCCGCCACCACGAGGGCATGGCGAGTCGTCGTCGTTGCGGTCTTGGCTGGTTTGGCCATGAAGCCTCTCACCCCTGGGGTTTGTCTTGGGCGGCGGGGGCCATCAGGCCCTCGCCCACCAGCCAGGCCTGGTAGGTGCCTGGCCCGCTGGCCAACGGATCCGCGAAAGCCGCCCGCAGGTCGCCGCGGGCGCGATAGAGTTCACGATGGGATTTGGCGATCTCACGTCCGTCTTCATAGCGGCCGAATGCCCAGTATCCGGCTGGAATGCGCGGATCCGTGGCTTCCGCGATCAGGCGCTTGTACCAGTTCCAGATCTCGTAGACTTCGTAATTGTCCTTGGCGTAGCGGCGGGTCATCTGATCGCCGACGGGACCGAGCTTGGTGAAGTGCCAGAAGCGGATCGGCGAGCCATTGGCCGTGATTTTGCCGTCGCGACTGATGGCTATCCGCCGGTGGGCAATGTTCCAGCTGGCGATGTTATAGGCCGGATCGCGCAGGATCTTCACGTTCTCGAAGAACGACGGCACGTGGTCGCACCAGCGTTGATCGACGAACAGGCCGTTGGGAATGTCGTCGTAACAGAAGCTCAGCAGGCGATCGTTCCACCACTTCGCGAAACGAAGACCCTCGCCCCGGCCACGGACAGCCACGAAGCCGAGATTGTAGATGCCCGTCTTCAGGGCCGAAACCTCGTTGTCCAGAATGGCCCCGTGCGACTCTTCCGGGTGCAGCAGGTGGGGCGTCAGGATGATGTCGCTGGTCTCCAGCATCTCGACCAGGGAGTCCAGGCGGTCGAGCAGGGCCGTATCAGGATCGAGATAGATGCAGATATCGGCGCCCTTTTGCAGCGCCTGATGCATGAAGGGCCCCTTTACCGCCGTGCACACCTCGATCACGTCGTGCTTGAACAGCCAGGCCTTGAAGTCCGGAATACCCAGGTCATCGGCATAGACCAGGGTGTCGAAGTCCTCCTGCGACGGATCCCAGTTCAGGGCCGCCGGCGGCCGATCCGTGACCAGGGCCACAAGCTCCCATTCGGGATGGCGCGCTCGCAGGGTCTTGAACAGCACCCGCGCGCGATTGAGATAGGAGAAGGTGAAGCTGGAATAGCAGACGACCTTCATCGGGCCACGCCCTTCGTCATCAGGTCGGCAGTCATGCGGCTGAAGGCCAGGTCAAATCGTTGCGGCTTGCGCTTCGATCTTGCCAAGGCCAGGGCCTCGCCATCGCTGAACAGGGCAAAGAGTTCGTCCTCGTCGGCCACAACACGCCCGCGTTCGCCGGCATCGCCCGCCCGGACAAAGTGCGGCACATTGCCCGCATCCGGCAGGGTCAGGACCGCAGCCCCGGCCGCCACCGCCTCATAGGCCGTGAAACAGAAGGTCTCCGGACAGAGCGACCAGATCACGGCCACATCGAGCTCAAGGGCCTCGGCGGCTTCCGCCATGCTGCGGCCGCCGGGGCCGCCGACCTTCTCGAAGGTCGCGCCGCTGGCCTCGTCCGGTGAAAAGCCCAGATGCAGGAAATGATACCGCGGGTCGCTCCGGAAGGCTTCGACAAGGCGGGCATAAACAGGCCAGCCCTTGTGGTCGGCGGGCATGCCCAGGAAGCCGACGCGCAGCGGCGCACTCTTCGCGCGAGCCTTGGCCGGGCGAGCGGCACTGCGGGGTTCCAGCACGGCATGAGGCAGGACCCGCACGGCCTTGGCGGCCCTGGGATAGGTCTTGCGCCACAGCGCCAGGGCAGCCTCGGACGGTGCCACTGCGGTCAGCTCGAAGGCGCGGAAGAAGTCGCCATGCTCTGCCAAATGGATCTGTCGCCGTTCGCCATACACACAGATGCCGCAGGCCTGGCTTTCCGGCGGCGGCGCGCCACAGAACACAACGTCATTCCGCAGCAGGGCATAGTTGCTGCAGACACTGGCGAAGTCGTGGATCCAGAAGAAGCCCTTGCGCAAGCCGGCGGCCTTCAGAATGGCGGTGATGGCCGGGATCGAATGGCCCAGGAAGCTGTGGACAGCGAAGGTCGCCCGGCTGACCCGGCCCGCCAGCAGGCGGGCAACAGCCTCGGCTGCATACAGGCCGACACGCTCGCCATTGAGCAGCACACCGACCAGCGGCTGGTCGCTTTCGACATCGATCACCGGCGAATGGGACGCCGGATAGAGATGCAGCCGTGGCCGGCCCGTCTCGGCGACGGCTTCGGCTTCACGCGCCAGGCACAGCTGAACGCCCCCCAGGCTGGCCGTGTAATCATCATGGCTGACCGTGATGTGCAGGCCGGCCAGCGAGCCCGCCGCCGTCAGTTTGGCCTCAAGGTCGGCGACCGGCGCGGCCTCGACCTTGCGCGCGGCATTACGGGCCCAGCGCACTCGGTCCTCGAGCGTCGGACTGTTCTTGAGGATGTCATAGCGAAAGCCGTAATCGTCCTTCAGCGGCCGGCCTTCCAGACGGCCGGTGATCACATAGTGCTCGAAGGGATTGACGCCGGCCGACATGATGTCGGGATTCACGGACAGATAGACATCCATGATGAACCACGGTGCCGGACTGCGGCCCTCGCTCCATCCCTGCTCCATGAAGTGCTGGAAGGGATCGATCCCTGCCTCAGCCACATCAGGGTATCGTTTCAGATAGAAGGTCGCGTCGAAAGCGTCCCGAACCGGATTGGCCGCTGCAGTCTCGCCTTGCCCCGTCATCGTATTCCTTCCCGAGGCTCCGCCAAACCCGAAGCGCGCCGCCCCGGGCGCTTGTCGAACATGCCAGCTTCTTTCGGTGTTTCGGCCAGTCGAGGTCAATAGCTTTCATAGGACGCGGGCATTGCGGGCTGAATCGCCGTGCCATTGCCCGCAATCCCGTCTGGTCCTATTCGAATGGCCTCAGCACCGCAGGGACAAGACATGTCGGGCACAGTGGCAGGGCCGATCGAAAGCGCCAACCAGATCGACCTTAGGGCCAAACCGCGCCATCCGCCGCAGGTGACGGGCCTGGGCAATCAGATCGTGATCGGTGAAGGCGCGGAGGTGGAGTCCCTGATCGCCATTACCGGCGACGACAACCGCCTGATCATCGGCGAAGCCAGTCGGGTTGCAGGCTTTGCCACGATCGGCGCCGGCACCGCCCTTGCCGATCCCAAGCAGGCGGCGGCGGCAAACCTGATCATCCAGGGACGCGGCAACATCGTCGAGATCGCGCCAGATTGCCGGCTGGGCGCGAACTTAACCCTGGTTGGCGACAACAATCACTTCCGCCTGGGCCATGGTTGCATCCTCAATGGGTTCGTGAACCTGCTGAGTCCGGAGGGCTCGGTACTCACCGTGGGTCCCGGCACGACCATGGTCCAGGCCTCGATCCAGCTGCACGAACAGGGCGAGATCACGTTCGGAAGGGACTGCATGGTCTCGTCCCAGGTCTATGTGTCCCTGAGCGATATTCACCCGATCTATGATCGGGCCACAGGCGAGCGGATCAATGCCGCAGCCTCGATCCGTATTGGCGACCATGTCTGGCTGGGCTTGCGCAGCATGATCATGAAGGGCGCGACGATTGGCGACGGAGCGGTGGTCGCTGCCGGTGCCATTCTGTCCGGTCAGGCCCCGGCCCACGCCGTCATGGCCGGCGTCCCGGCGCGTCTCGTGCGCCGAAATGTCGTCTGGCGCCGGGAGCTTTCCGAGGGTCCGCCCGAACCGGTGATTGACGATATTCCAGCCCGCAAGGGTTGGTGGCCCCTGGGCCGTCGCCAGGGCCGGAGCGGTTAGGGCGGCGGCGGCGGCGGCGGCGGTTTGACCCCCTGCCGGCAACGTGCCAGTGACGAAGCCCGTGGCTGGCTGGGTTGAATGACACGAAATGGCTAAGACAAGCACGACGGCGGAGGCTCTGCGCCAGCAAGTCCTCGACGATCCCAACCTCAACTCGGTCGATTCCCTGGGCAAGATCCTGCGCATGATGGCGCAGTGGCGAGCGACCTTGATCGCCCGCACCTATATTCAGCACCACGGTCTGAAGATTTTTTCCGGGCCGTTCGAGGGCATGGAATATGTGCCCTACGCCACCGAGGGCTGCCTGGTTCCACGCCTGATCGGTTGCTACGAGTCAGAGCTGCATGAGGACCTGCTGGCCTTTGCGCAGTCCGGTGTCGACACCGTCGTCGATATCGGTTGCGCCGAAGGCTACTACGCCGTGGGCCTCGCCCGCCTGATGCCCGGAGCGACCGTCCACGCCTTTGACATCGACGAAAAGGCCCGCCGGGGCTGCGCCGATCTGGCCAGGCGAAACGGGGTCGAGGGTCAGGTGGTCATCGGCGGTGAGTTCGTCGGCGAGATGTTCGAAAACTTTGTCGGCAAGAACACCCTTGTTTTCATCGACGCCGAAGGGTTCGAGGACGAAATCATGCTTCCCGATCTCTATCCGGGACTGAAGACGGTCAATATCATCATGGAGACCCATCCGGCCTTCATGCCGGGCGTGGTCGAACGGATGCTCGAGCGCTTTGGCCCGACCCACGAGATCGCCATTCGCCGGCAGGGACCCAAGACCATGACCTTGCCGCCCTGGCTGCAGAAACTGGGCCACCTTGACCAGTTGATCGCTGTCTGGGAATTCAGGGCGACCATGACGCCCTGGCTGGTGATGAGGCCAAGGGCCTAGATCATCGCCTCCAGCCCGCCTGCCGTCCTCGGAAATCTGCCCATGAAAGTTGTTGTCACCGAAGCGCTCCGGGAACTGGCGCGAACCCACCGCATTTTCAGCCCGACCGCGGACCGGCTCTGGCCGCTCGGGGCCACACTGGTCGTGGGCCGGGATGCGATCATCGAGCCCTATACCCATCTGCTGGGAGGGTTCCTCGTGCCGGCGCGTTTCGGAGCCTTCACCTATTCGCATTCGGCCTTCGACATCCACACGCGGATTGGTCGCTACGGATCGATCGCCTGGGGCGTCAAGCTGATGGGATCAGCCCATCCGCACCAGTGGGCCGCCATGCACCCCTTCTCCCACAACCCGGGGCCGCTTCCGGGGCTTGGGGCCTATCTGGCCGATGTCGGGGCCGCCCCCCTTGAACCCTTTGCCTTCGCCCAGCGTCCGGCCGCCGTGATGATCGGACACGACGTCTGGATCGGGAATGAGGCCAGCCTCCAGCGCAACATCACGATCGGCCACGGTGCCGTGATCGGTGCCCAGGCTGTGGTGACCAGGGATGTGCCGCCCTATGCCATTGTCGCCGGATCACCCGCCCGGGTCATTCGCTACCGCTTTGAAGAGAGTCTGATCGAAGACCTGCTGGCGAGCGAGTGGTGGCGCTACGGGCCCGATGTCCTGCAGGCGCTCGATGTTCGCGACCCGGCCGGGTTTCTGGACCGCCTGCGCGAACGCGAGGCACGGGGCGACGTGAGCCCCATGGACCTGACGCCCCTTACCGGCGAGGCGATCCTCCAGGCCTGTGCCGCCGACTGAGGCGAGCGCCCGGATCTCTGCCGTGCTCGACCTGCCCGGTCAGGCTTTCGCGCCTGCCGGGGCCTGAGCCAAATGGTCCGGTGCCTATCGCGCCAGGACCTCGTCAATGAGATCCAGCCAGGCGGGAACCCCGACCGTGGCCCGGTCGAAGCGCTCAAGAGCGGTCACCCGAGCCGCCGCTCGCAATGGGGCATAGGCCGCCGGGTCCTGGCAGATCTCGACCAGCGTATCGGCAAGGCCTGCGGGGTCGAAAAAGTCCCGCAGCAGACCGTTGACGCCGGGGGTGATCGCGTCGTGCAGCGGTGCGGTATCCGACCCCACGATCAGACATTCGCAGGCCATGGCCTCGACGAGTGACCAGGACAGCACGAAGGGATAGGTGAAATAGACATGGGCCGCTGAGATCGACAGCGCCTTGACCATCTCGCCATGCTCCACTGCCCCGGTGAAATGCACCCGGCTCAGGTCCAGCCTGTCGCCGACCTCGGCCAGCATCTTGGCCTTCCAGGTCTGGCCATCGGGCAAGGCACCGCCATAGACTTGGGGGCTGTCCTTGCCGATCAGCAGAACCTCGACCTCGGAATTGCGCTCAAGCACGGACGGCAGGGCCCGCATGAAGGTGTGAAAGCCCCGCAAGCGCTCGAAATGACGGTTGATAAAGGTGATGACCGGCTTGGTGCCATCCAGCACTCGCCCATCGGGGAGCTTGAACCTTGCGTCCGGTATGCGGCGCGCGCGATCCAGATCGACGCCCTCGTGGACGATCCTGACCCGCTCCTGCAGGCCGCGTGGCAGGAGGGAAGCCTGGAAGGCCGTCGGGCAGACGATCATGTCGGCCTCGCAATAGGCCAGGGCCAGCCCCATGTTCTTGGCGTGGATGCGGAAATCCGAGATCGGCGTCGAGCGTTCGAACTCGGGATCGAAGTTCACGTCCGCGCCCTGCGAGCGATAGAAGAACTCGCCAAACAGCATCTGGCGCGCCTGGGGAAACACCTCGCGAAGCTGCAGGGTCTCGCCCCAGCCCGGATGCCCGATGATCAGGTCTGGAGTGAAGCCATCGGCCTTCAGCTTCAGGGCCGCCTCGGCGGCCGCATGACCGCGCATCAGGTCGGCCTCGGCCCGGGTGGCGGCATCGAAGAGTCCCGGTGTTGAGCCGCGGGACAGGGTCCAGCGCCGGACATCGACGCCCGGCCGGCCCTTGATGCCAGACCCGCCGATCGCCGCCACCTTGTGGCCGCGCTTCAGGACGGCGTCAGCAATATGCGGAAACTGGCCCGGGAAATTCTGGTGCACGAAAAGTATTCGGCTGGCCGCCACATCGCCCTCATTGATCTGCCGCCCCCGTTCTTGGTCACGGTCGCGCAGGGCGTCAATGGCGTAGGTTCGCGGGCGGGCCTGCGGCCCAAGCTGGACGAGCGGCCTGCAAACCTCCTAAACCGCCCTTGGGCGTTGTCGGCGCATGCGGCGCGCCGTCCCTGTGCGAAAGGCCACTTCCTTGACGTCTCGTCTGGCGATCTATCACCCGGCCGGCCGGATCGGCCTTGGCGAAAACGTCTTCGGCAAGGATGTCGCCAATCTCGAACTGTTCCGGGCCATGGTTCAGCATGGCGGCCATGACCAGGTCGACTTCCTGACCCACGCACCGGTCCAGGCGGGGGATCTCCTGAAGAGCCTGGTTGGCGACCAGGCCTGCGCCACCCGCATCACCACCGCGAGCATCCTCAACCAGGGCGTTGCGGCGGCGGCCGGAACGCTTCTGCGCGGGGGCCCGCGCCTGGAGGAACTGGCCTGGCAGAGGCGGCGCAGCGTCGGCGACCGCGCCTTCAGCCTGATCGGCCTGATCCACACCATCGCCCCGCCCATGATGCGCCAGGACATCGCGATGGCGTCGGTAGCGCCGACCCAGCCCTGGGACGCCCTGATCTGCACGTCACCCTCGGTGCAGCAGGCCATGGAGACCATGTTCGACGACTGGTGCGAGTTCCTGGGGGAGCGTTTCGGCACCGGCAAGCGCCTCATGCGCCCCCAGCTGCCGCTGATCCCGCTCGGCGTCGACAGCCCGGCGCTCGGCGCGGCCGCAGCGCGCGCCGATGTCCGCTCGGCGACACGGGCGGAGCTGGAGATCGGCGCAGAAGACATCCTGGTTCTGTGGGTGGGGCGACTGTCCTTCTTCGAAAAGGCCTTCCCGCAGCCGATGATGCGGGCGGTCGAGGAGGCTGCCAAGGCGACCGGGAAGCGCGTTCATTTCGCCATGGCGGGATGGTTTCCGAACGGCGCCGATGGCGAGCGCATGTATCGCCAGGCGGCTGCGGCCCACGCCCCATCGGTCGACTTCCACGTCGTTGACGGCAATGACCGCCAGCGCCTTGGGGACCTCTGGGCGGCCTCGGACATCTTTCTGTCGCTGGTCGACAATATTCAGGAGACCTTCGGCATCACGCCGCTGGAGGCGATGGCTGCCGGTCTGCCCGTCGTGATCAGCGACTGGGACGGCTATCGCTACACCGTACGCGACGGCCAGGAAGGGTTTTTGATTCCCACCCTCGGCGGGCCTGAAAACGCGCTGTCCGACGAGATGGTCGCCGGCCACGATTTCGGGCTCAAATCCTATCAGCAGTATGTCGGGGTCATTGCCCAGCACACCGCCGTCCATGTCGGACGGGCCGGCCAGGCGCTGTCCGACCTCATCCGCTCGCCCGACCTGCGTCGCCGGATGGGCGAGGCCGGCCAGCGGCGTGTGCGCGATGCGTTCGACTGGCCGGTCGTGGCCCGACAATACGCCGATCTGGCCCGGGAGCTGGCGGCGGTGCGGGCCGCCTCCGCAGACCCGCGCCCGCGTTCGACCCTTAATCCGGTCAAGGGTGATCCCTTCCGCAATTTCGCGGGGTTCGCGACCCAGGTCCTGTCGCTCAAGAGTAGCCTGACCTTGCGTCCCGGCGTCGATGTGGACGATCTCAAACGCGCCCAGACCATCGAGCTGGACATGTTCGCGGCCAACTGGCGGGGCAGCCATGAGGAATGCCAGCAGGTCTTCGCCCACCTGGCCGACGGTCGGGCCGCCACCACCGAAGACCTCCTGCTCCTGTTCCCGATGCCGCGCCGGCGAGCGGTCCAGCTGAGCCTGCTCTGGATGGCCAAATGCGGCTTCCTGGAATGGCTCTGATCGCGCCCGGCCTTGAAACCCCGGTGCACAGCCTCCACCTCTGGCCTGCGCCGTCGGGCCGTTGCTGATCCCAGGACGAACCGGCGGACGAAGTCGCTTAAGCGAAGGACTTCGCCATGAACCGGACTATTCTGTTCGACAGCCCCTTCCTGCTGGGGTTCGAACATACCCGAGACCTGATTGAACGCGCCGCCAAGGCCGCGTCAGAGAGCTATCCGCCCTACAATGTCGAGCAGGACGAGGAAGGCCGCGTCCGCATCACCCTGGCGGTGGCCGGATTTTCACCGGACCAGCTGCATGTGACAGTCGAGGGCGGCCAGCTGGTCGTGGCCGGCAAGCGCGAGTCCGAGGCCCGGCCTGAAAGTGATCGTGCCTTCCTGCACCGTGGCATAGCGGCGCGTGGCTTTGTCCGGACCTTTGTGCTGGCCGAAGGCATCGAGGTCATGGCGGCAACCCTCGAGCACGGTCTGCTGCACATCGATCTGGCCCGACCGCGTCCGGAGCGACAGGTCAAACGCATTCCCATCCGCTCAATCGCCTGAATCTCGCCGGCTTTTTAATATCTGTCTTGTAGATCGGCCCAAGAGCCGGCCCCGCCGGGCCGACGCCGAGCCGTTCCCTGTCCCAGGAGGTGGTCAGTCATGACGCCTGTTACCCACGATCCAGCCTTGACGACTGAAGCCTTCGCAGCGCTTGGCGGGCCCGACATGGTCTATGTGCGCCCCATCACGGCGGCGGAGATTCTGGCCGACGCGCCCGCCGGTACGGGCCAGGACTTTGATCTGAGCCCCAACCAGGTTCTCTACGCCGTCTGTCGCGCCGACGGCGCGCGACTGGCAGTCCTGGTCGATCGCGACACGGCGATCGCCGCCGCCCTGGCCCACGAACTGGCCCCGGTTTCAGTCCACTGATCTGCTGAGAGGCTCGGCGGGCTTCAGGCCGCTGAGCTGGCGGCTTCCTGGGCCAGCAGGATATGCACGGCATCCGCCGAGCGAGCCTGGCGAAGTTGCTCGCGGAGTTCAGGCTGCCGCATCATGCGCGACACCCGGGCCAGGGCCCGCAGGTGCTGGGCATTGGCATCCCGCGGCGCAAAGAGGGCCACAAGAAGGTCGACAGGCTTGTCATCGACGGAATCGAACGCCACCGGGGTCTCGAGACGGACAAAGACCGCGCGCACGCGGTCTAGGCCATCGATGCGGGCATGGGGAATGGCCACGCCCTGTCCGACGCCGGTCGAGCCGGCCGCTTCGCGCTCCAGCAGGCCTTCGAGCACCGGCTCCGCATCGACCCCAAGCACCCGCGCCGCGACATCGGCGATCACGCCGAGCACCTGACGCTTGCCCGGAGCACTGACGCGCAGCGCCACCGCCCCGGGTTCCAAGAGATCGCCGATAGTCATGGACTTAAACGCTCACTTGCTGTCGGTCACCGCAACGCCATCGTCGAGGGCCCTCCAGAACGACCAGGATCCTGACAGGATCCCGTTAGCTCGCGGTTGACCCGTTCCCGTTCAGCGACTTGGTGCGTTCGGGATCGATCCAGCCGATATTTCCGTCTGGTCGCCGATACACCACGGACAATCCGTCATGGGCGGCGTTCCTAAACACGATTGCCTGGGACTCGGTCAAGTCCAGTTCCATGACAGCCATGGAAACAGTCATTATCTTCAAAGAGGACTGGGTTTCAGCGATGATCATGGCCGAAGGGGCGCCGGCCGGGTGGGCCTCATCGCCGCCCCAGTCGTCGTCCTCGTGATCATCCACATCCGGTGCGCGCAGCACATACATCGCGGCATTTTCAGCCTGCTTCGCGGTGGCCGCGATCGAGTGGCTTTTTAATCGTCGTTTGTAACGCCTGATCCGGGTCTCGATCTTGGCCAGGGCGGCGTCGAACGCCGCATGGGCGTCACCGCCCGCTCCATGGCTGATCAGTTGCTGGCCCGAAGCCAGTTTTACCGAACAGTCGGCCCGGAAGGCATGGCCCTCCTTGCTGATGACCACGTCGGCATGGCCGCCGCGGTCAAAATACTTGCCGATGCTCAGGGTGATTTCGTCGGAGACTCGCGCTCGCAGAGCCTCACCAACGTCGACATGCTTGCCGGAGACTTGGACTTGCATGCCCTAACAACGCGCCTCTCCGGAGGCGGTGTCAAGCGCCGTATGGAGATCAGAAAAAGCTCGAAACCAGACCGATGATCCGCTGGACTGCAGCCACCACCACACCGGCGCTGACGAACAGCAGACCCAGGCTGACCAGGGCCATCAGATAGCCCAGAAGGGCCAGCAACCCGTCCCTCTGCAACAGGGCCAGAGACAGGATCGCCACCGTCGCGCCGGGGGCCAGATTGCCCAGGGGGATGGGCAGAATCAGGACCAGGGCCAGCAGGGTGCAGACCACGCCGATCATCCGTTCGCCCAGTGGGCTGAACAGCCAGTCCAGGCGCGGACGGGTGATCATCTCCATGCGCTTGACCACGGGTGTCAGTCTGCGGAACAGGCCGCGCAGGCCATCGCGCTTGAGGGGACGGTCGAGCATGCCCCGGGGCAGCCAGGGCGCATCGGCCCCCAGGGCGACTTGCGGGGCCAGCAGCAGGATCGGCAGGCTGAGCACGGTTGAGGAGCCCGGCGGCAGGGGCAGGCAGTTCAGGGCCCCGAACACCAGCAGCATGGCACCGAAAGCGCGGCTGTCGAAGGCCTCCAGCATCTGACCGACGGTCAGGATCGGACGGGTATCCTCGCCAAACCCTTCGATCACATCCGCTAGGCTATCGGTCGACATGCTTGCTCCTGCTGCTGGAGCCTATAACGCACGACCCGACAACGGGTGATGAAGATCGCCGGACCTGCCGTTCTGCTCAGGCGGTTTCCTTGATCAGGCGCCGGCGCTCCACGGACGAAGGGATCCGCATGGCTTCGCGGTACTTGGCGACGGTGCGCCGGGCGATGTCGACTCCGGCGGCCTTGAGGATCTCGACGATGGCATCGTCGGAGTGGACATCCTTTTCGGCCTTCTCGGCCTCGACCAGGCCCTTGATCTTGTGCCGCACACTGGCGGCCGAATGGGCCTCGCCGCCCTCTGACGACTGGATGGCCGAGGTGAAGAAGAATTTCAGTTCGAACACGCCGCGCGGCGTAGCGATGTACTTGTTGGAAGTGACCCGGCTCACCGTGCTCTCGTGCATGCCGATGGCGTCAGCGACGGTCTTCAGGTTCAGCGGCCGCAGGTGCTCGACACCGAAGGCCAGGAAGCCGTCCTGCTGGCGGACGATCTCGCTGGAGACCTTGAGGATGGTCTTGGCCCGCTGATCGAGACTTTTGACCAGCCAGTTGGCCGTGGCCATGCAGTCGGACACGAAGGTCTTTTCCTGGTCCGTCCGCGCGCCCTTGGCGACCCGGGCGTGATAGCGCTGGTCAACCAGAACGCGGGGCAGGGTGTCGGTATTGAGCTCCACATGCCACATGCCGCCCAGGCCCTCGCGGACATGGACGTCGGGCACCAGGGTCTCGGCGGTGTCGCTGGCATAGGCCGCGCCGGGTCGGGGGTTCAGGGCGCGGATCTCGCCGATCATCTCCCGCAGGTCTTCCTCATCGACACTGCAGGCCTTGCGCAGACCGGCCATGTCCCGGCGGGCCAGCAGCTCGAGATTGTCGAGCAGAGCAGCCATGGCCGGGTCGTAGCGGTTCTGGTCCTTGAGCTGCAGGGCCAGGCATTCGCGCAGGTCGCGGGCGCAAACGCCGGTCGGCTCGAAGCCCTGGACCACGGTCAGGACCCGCTCGACCAGGGAGAGGTCGCAGCCCAGGCGATCGGCCGTCTCGACCAGGTCGAGGCGCAGATAGCCGCCCTCATCGACCCCATCGATCAGGATCGTCGCCACAAGCTGTTCACTGACCGACAGGCCGGACTGGCTCAGCTGGCCCTGCAGGTGCTCCGATAGGGTCGGAACCGCAGTCAGGGCCCCTTCATAGTCGCCGTCATGGTCGAAGGAGCCACCGCCTCCGGCCCGCGACCAGTCGATCTGGCCACCGGCCTCACCGGCCTGTTCACCATCGCCGGTCGCGCGCTCGCCGGGCGAAACCTCGTCCGGGGTGGCATCCATTTCATGATTGGCCGAGCCTTCGGCCACGACATCGACGCCCAGATCGCTGGCCAGGGGCTCGCGCTCTGCCTCGGACGCGACTTCGCTCTCTCCCTCATCGCGTTGCAGGAGCGGATTGCGCTCCAGCTCGGCCTCGACGAAGGCGTCGAGCTCGATGTTCGACAGCTGCAGCAGCTTGATCGCCTGCTGCAGCTGCGGGGTGATGACGAGGCCCTGGCCCTGCCTGAGCTCAAGTCTGTGGCTGAGCGCCAATGCGCCCTCCTGGGCAAATCGAACAAAGTTTCGATCGCCATTGAAAGGCCAAGGAGGTTAACGCCTCGCCAACGCCTGCAATTATCGGGCCGGTGCGACCTTGCGACGTCTCATGCCCTCTGGATCCACCACCTGCGGCGAGGCGGTGAAGCGGATCAAGTCATTGAATTTCAGGCAGAAATGCCTAGACGCGCTCGGCGAAATGATCGCCGAGATAAACCCGGCGCACTTCCGGATCGTCGACAATTTCCTTGGGCGAGCCCTCGAAAAGCACCTCGCCCGCATGAATGATCGAGGCCCGGTCGATGATGTCGAGGGTCTCGCGGACATTGTGGTCGGTGATCAGGATGCCGATGCCACGGGCCTTCAGATAGCCAATGACCTCGCGGATGTCGGCAATGGCCAGGGGGTCGATGCCGGCAAAGGGTTCGTCCAGCAGCATGAAGGACGGTTCGCTGGCCAGGGCGCGGGCGATTTCCACCCGCCGCCGCTCGCCGCCCGACAGGGCCACGGCCGGTGACTTGCGGATATGGGTGATCCGCAGTTCCTCGAGGATGTTGGTCACCGTCTCGGCGGCGGCGCGCGGGTCCTTCTCGCGCATCTCGACCACAGCCATGACATTCTGCTCGACCGTCATGCCCCGGAAGATCGAGGCTTCCTGCGGCAGATAGCCGACGCCGAGGCGGGCGCGCTGGAACATGGGCTGGGCGGTGATGTCTTCGCCGTCCAGATAGATCGAGCCGTAGTCGGCGGCGATCAGGCCTGTGATCATGTAGAAACAGGTGGTCTTGCCCGCGCCATTCGGCCCTAGCAGGCCGGCGACCTCGCCGCGCTTGAGGCGCAGGGAGACGCTCTTGACCACCGGGCGGTCGCCAAACGACTTGCCGATGGCGTCGACGAACAGGCCGTCAGCTTCGGGGCGATCGGCATCGCCAAGGGGCGTCATCTTCATGCGATCGAGCCTAACGGTTGGCCGGAGCCGGGGTCTGGGACTTTTCGGGATAGATCACCGAGCGCACCCGCCCGGTCTTGCCCCGCCCCTTGGCGCTGGATTCCAGCTTCACGTCATTGGTCTTGGTATTGACCGTCATACGGTCGCCACGCGCCACGTCCTGGCCGCGCACGACGATGACATTGCCGGTGATGACGATGGTGTCATTGGCATAGGTGAAGACCGCACGGTCGCCCCGGACCGTCTGGTCCTGGTTGACGAAATAGACGTCGCCGTCGGCTTCCACATGATCGACATCGCCACAGCCGTTCGACCCGGGCTGCGCCCCCGGCTTGCGGGTCGAATAGGCATTGACCACGCTGGCGCGCAGCCGGCTCTTGTCCTGAAGCATCTCGACATTGCCGCGGAAGATCGTCCGGCACTGGCTGTTGATGTTTTCCTGCTCGTCCGCAGATATGTCCACGGGCGCGCTGGAGTCGTTGATGCTCTGGGCGAAGGCCGAGCCGCTCGCCAGGATCAGTGCGGTCGCCGCCGCTGCCATCCAACGCTGCATCAAGTCAGAGTCCTTATCTGCGAAGCACGGCCATGCCGCGCGCCTCTACTTACTTCCGTTCGAGCCGGGTGCGAACCCCACCCCTGAAAACGACCCGGTCGCCCTTGTCATATACGGTGTAGGCGTTGGATTTCACCTGCCCTGTCGGACCTTCGCCCAGCATGGCCGTTTCACCACTGATATTTCCGGTCCGGGTGTCGACCACCGCCTCTTCCGACGCGAAGCGATAGCCGGACCCATCATCGATGCGGACATCGCCACTGAGCGACAGCATCATCGTATCCTCGCGATAGATCCCCGACTTCGCCGTCACCCGGCTGGGCTGGGGCTCGTCGAAGCCGAGGGTCAGGGTTGGCGCATCGAGCCGGACATTCTGCATGTCATTGTCGTCACGCAGGGCCGACCGCGCGGTGATCATGAAGCTGCGGCCGTCGCCGGACTGGCCATAAAACCTCGGCGAGATCATGCGGATCTGGGTCTTGGCCTCTGCCGGCGGACGGGCGGCGGCGCGCATCGAGCGCCAGGCCACCTGGCCGGCCACGCCGACCAGGATCAGGCCGATCACGGCCGGCAGCACAATCCGCATCAGCCGGACGCGACGCGAACGCTGACGCCACCGACCCAGATCCCGGGCGATCGGTCGTCCTGGCATGGTCGCGGCGGCCGTCACGGTCAGGTGTGCGCGAAAATGTCGACCTCTTCCCAACCAGCCAGATCGAGGGCGGCACGGTGAGGCAGGAAGTCGAAAGCGGCCTGGGCCAGGGGCATACGTCCCTCGCGCACCAGCATGGCATTGAGCCGATCACGCAGCCCGTGCAGGTGGAGCACGTCGGAGGCGGCATAGGCCACCTGTTCGGGGCTGAGGCTGGCAGCTCCCCAGTCCGAGCTCTGCTGGGCCTTGGACAGCTCGACGCCGAGCAGTTCGCGCGTCACGTCCTTGAGGCCATGACGGTCGGTATAGGTGCGGGCCAGCTTCGAGGCGATCTTGGTGCAATAGACGGGCGCGGTCATCACCCCGAGATGCAGCAGGAACATGGCAATATCAAAGCGGCCGAAGTGGAACAGCTTCAGGACCGTCGGATCGGTCAGCAGGCGCTTGAGGTTCGGCGCGTCATAGGTGGTCCGGTCCAGCTGGACCAGATGGGCGTCTCCGTCACCAGACGACAGCTGCACCACGCAAAGCGGGTCTCGTCCCAGGCGCAGGCCCATGGTTTCCGAATCGATCGCTACCGCCGTCGCGCCGGCAAAGGTGCCGTCGGGCAGGTCGCCCACATGAACAAAATTGGCCAAGGTCTCAGAGCTCTCCGGCGACAGGCCTGAACGACAGACGTCGCCGAGGCTCGCGTGCCCGAACGGGTGCGCGCGACACTATAATCACGATGAAAGAGATATCTATTCGGAAGGAACTATCGGCGCCACCCCGACCTTCTTACGAAGGTTGGTAGGGGGTGGTGCCCAGGAGAGGACTCGAACCTCCACGACCTTTCGATCACTGGCACCTGAAGCCAGCGCGTCTACCAATTCCGCCACCTGGGCCCGCAGAGCGATCCGTGGATCGCCGCGAGGCCGGGACGTTTAGGGAAAGGTTTTGATGCCGTCAATCGCCAAATCGCGCATTTCGTTGCGAAGCCTCTCGCGGTCGTCTATCCCCCGCATCATCGCAGGCGACGGGGATTGAAGATGCAAGGTCTGGTCACAGTGTTCGGCGGCTCCGGCTTCGTCGGCAGCCAGGTCGTGCGGCAGCTCGCCAAGGCGGGCCACCGCGTTCGCGTGGCGGTGCGCCAGCCCAACCTGGCCTACAGGATGCGAATGCTGGGCGATGTCGGCCAGATCGAGGTCGTCCAGGCCAATGTTCGCAACCTCGCCTCGGTGGACCGGGCGCTGGAAGGGGCCGAGGCCTGTGTGAACCTGGTGGGTCTGCTGTACGAATCGGGCCGCCAGAAATTCCAGGCCGTCCATGTGATGGGCGCCCAGACCCTGGCCGAGCGCGCCAAGGCGGCCGGTGTCAGCCGCTTCGTGCAGATCAGCGCCATCGGCGCCGATGCCAAGTCCGAGGCCAAGTACGCCCGCACCAAGGCCGAGGGCGAGGCGGCGGTCCGCGCCGTCTTCCCGGGGGCGGTGATCATCCGCCCGTCGGTGGTCTTTGGGCCTGAGGACAATTTCTTCAACAAGTTTGGCCAGATGGCCGCAATCAGCCCGGCCCTGCCCCTGGTCGGTGGCGAGACCCGCTTCCAACCGGTTTTCGTGGGCGACGTCGCAGCCGTGATTGCCCGGGCGGCCAGCCACCCGGAAGCCGAGGGCCTGACCTATGAACTGGGCGGCCCCGGTATCTTCACCATGCGCCAGATCTTGCAGCTGATCCTGACCGAAACCGGCCGCGACCGCGCCCTCGTGGCCTTGCCCCGGCCTGTCGCGCGCCTGCTGGGCCAAGTCGGCGACCTGATGGCGGGCCTCCTGCCGATCGCCCCGCCGATCACCAGCGACCAGGTCGAGATGCTGAAGAGCGACAATGTCGCCGACCATGGCCTGCCGGGCCTGGCCGAGGCCGGTATCGTCCCGACCAGCATCGAGGCGATCGTGCCGTCCTACCTCTATCGCTACCGGAAGGGCGGCCAGTACGCCCCGACCCCGGCGGGGGCCTTCTAAGCGCTGGCCAGGCCGGAACGAAAGAGGGCGGGCACCGCAGTGTCCGCCCTTTTATTTTGACCCTGCGCCCCTGCCAGATCAGCGCGGGATGTACAGGAGCCCCAGCCCCACGACGCCCACAGCGATCCGCCACCAGGCGAACGGCGCGAAGCCGTGCTTGCTGATGAAGTCCAGCACCGTCTTGACCACAAAGACGCCGGAGACCAGCGCCGCCAGGAAGCCAAGGCCGATCAGGCCCAGGTCATTGGTGCTGAGCTTGTCGATGTTCTTGTAGAGGTCATAGGCAAATGCGCCGGCCATGGTCGGCATGGCGAGGAAGAAACTGAACTCGGCGGCCGAACGCTTGTCGCACTTGAGCAGCAAGGCACCGGCGATGGTTGCCCCCGAACGCGAGACGCCCGGCACCAGGGCCAGGCACTGGAACAGGCCGATGATAAAGGCGGTCTTCAGCGGATAGTCGGAAACGTCGGTATAGCGCGGCTCAAGCTTCATGCGGTCCAGGGCCAGCAGGGCGAACCCGCCGGTGATGAGGGTGATGCAGACCAGCAACGGCGATTCGTAAAGGACCGTCTTGATGAAGTCGTGGGCCAGTACGCCGACAACGACCGCCGGCAGGAAGGCCAGGAAGACGCCCAGAATGAAACGGCGCGAGCCGGGATCGCTCGGCGCCGTGGTCAGCAGTCCCCAGAGGCGGCCGAAATAGACCCCGGTAATGGCAAGGATCGCGCCAAGCTGGATCAGAACCTGAAAGGTGTTTCCGGGGCTGTGGAAGCCCAGAAAATGACCGACCAGCAGAAGATGTCCCGTAGAGGACACAGGAATGAATTCGGTCAGGCCTTCGATCAGGCCCAACACGATTGCGATCAACCAATCCGGCATCGGCTTCCCCCAGGACACAGGCCCCCGGCGTGCGCCTGACACGGTAAACAAGGAGTTCATCTATAAAGTGGACTAATTCTGCGCCCAGATGCGAGTATCTCGCAGCGCTATGCGGGAGGTCCTGCATATAAAAGTCAATTATATGGACCACCGCATTCTTCTTGCGGAAAAGAGTCCTTATGAGCCCGCCATACGCAATTTTTCTCCCGGCAACGGGGCGAGGGAAGTCGCATGGCCGAGCGCATGCTGAAATTCACCACGGTGGCCCGTAAAACGCCTGAAAAGCGGGCGGCGGAAGCCCGTAATGGCGACTTCCACGAGATCTATGCCGACTTCATCGACGCCAAGGCGACCGAGCAGGCCTCGCGTTGCTCGCAATGCGGCGTGCCGTTCTGCCAGACCCACTGCCCGCTGCACAACAACATCCCCGACTGGCTGCGGATGACCGCCGAGGGCCGTCTGGAAGAGGCCTATCAGCTGTCCCAGGCCACCAATTCCATGCCGGAGGTCTGCGGTAGAATCTGCCCGCAGGACCGTCTGTGCGAAGGCAACTGCGTGATCGAGCAGTCGGGCCACGGCACCGTGACCATCGGTTCGGTAGAGCGCTACCTGACCGATAAGGCCTGGGAGATGGGCTGGGTGAAGCCCCTGGTCGCTGGTGCCGCGACCGGACAGTCGGTAGGGATCATCGGGGCCGGGCCCGCCGGCCTCGCCGCCGCCGAACTGCTGCGCGAGCAGGGCCATGAGGTCGTGGTCTATGACCGGCACGATCGGGCCGGCGGCCTGCTGATCTACGGCATTCCCGGCTTCAAGCTGGAAAAGGACGTCGTCGAGCGTCGCACCGTCCGCCTGGCCGAGGGCGGAGTGGTCTTCAAGCTGGGCTTCGAGGTCGGCCGCGACGCCAGCCTGCAGGACCTGCGCGACAGGCATGACGCCGTGCTGATCGCCACCGGCGTCTATGCCGCCCGTGATCTGGTGGTCCCGGGCTCCGGCAGCCAGGGTGTGGTGCCGGCGCTCGACTATCTGATCGCGTCCAACCGCACCGGTCTTGGCGACACCGTCGCCGACTATGAGAACGGCACCCTGAACGCCGAGGGCAAGGATGTGGTCGTGGTCGGCGGCGGCGACACCGCCATGGACTGCGTCCGCACCGCCATCCGCCAGGGCGCGACCTCGGTCACCTGCCTCTATCGCCGCGACAAGGCCAATATGCCCGGCTCCCTGCGCGAAGTGGCCAATGCCGAGGAAGAAGGCGTGACCTTCGAATGGCTGGCCGCGCCCCGCGCCCTGTCGGGCGATGTCGAGGCCGTCACCGGCGTGCGCGCCATCCGCATGCGTCTGGGTGCCCCGGACGCCTCGGGCCGCCAGTCGCCGGAAGAGATCGAGGGCGGCGATTTCGATCGCCCGGCCCAGTTGGTGGTCAAGGCCCTCGGCTTCGAGCCCGAAAACCTGCCGGAGAGGTTTTCGGCCCCCGACCTTAAGACCACGCGCTGGGGCACGGTGAAGGCCGATGTCCGCAACCAGATGACCAATCTGGACGGCGTGTTCGCAGCCGGCGACATCGTGCGCGGCGCTTCCCTCGTGGTCTGGGCGATCAAGGACGGCCGCGACGCCGCCGATGCCATGCACCGCTATCTGAAGTCCAGGGTCAGCGCTGCGGCGCTGATCGCGGCGGAGTAGAAGATCATGAGCCAAGACATCCAGCACTATCTGGCCAATCGCCAGCGCCTGATCGACGGTCACGCCTATGATCCGACCACCGAGCGCGACGCCTGCGGCGTCGGCCTGGTCTGCGCCATCGACGGCACGCCGCGCCGCGAAGTGGTCGAACTGGCCATCAAGGCCCTGAAGGCCCTCTGGCACCGCGGGGCGGTCGACGCCGACGGCAAGACCGGCGACGGGGCCGGCATCCTGCTGTCGGTGCCGCAGGACTTCTTCACCGACCAGGTGCGCCGCACCGGCCACGCCCTGCGGGCCGGGGCCATCGCCGTCGGCCAGATCTTCCTGCCGCGCACCGATCTGGGGGCCCAGGAGGCCTGCCGCACGATCGTCGAGGCCGAGGCCCTGCGTTTCGGCTTCTACATCTATGGCTGGCGCCAGGTGCCGGTGAACACCGCCGTGATCGGCGAAAAGGCCAATGCCACCCGGCCGGAAATCGAGCAGATCATGCTGGCCGCCCCGGCCGGCCTGGAAGGCGAGGCCCTGGAGCGCGCCCTGTTCCTGTGCCGCAAGCGGATCGAAAAGCGCGTCCACGCCCAGAATCTGTCGGGCTTCTACATCTGCTCGCTGTCGGCCAAGTCGCTGATCTACAAGGGCATGTTCCTGGCTGAGGCCATCGACGAGTTCTATCCCGACCTTAAGGACGACCGCTTCGCCGCCAATGTGGCGATCTTCCACCAGCGCTATTCGACCAATACCTTCCCCGAATGGCGTCTGGCCCAGCCCTTCCGGATGCTCGCCCACAATGGCGAAATCAACACGATCAAGGGCAACATCAACTGGATGAAGTCCCACGAGATCAAGATGGCCGCCCAGGCCTTCGGCGAGTTCGGGGATGACGTCAAACCAGTGATCCAGCCCGGCGGGTCGGACTCGGCCAGCCTGGACAATACCTTCGAGGTCCTGGTCCGCGCCGGTCGCGACGCGCCGATGGCCAAGGCCCTGCTGGTGCCGGAGGCCTCGGGTCCCGGCCTGTCCGCGGCCCACCAGGCGCTCTATTCCTATTGCAATGCCGTCATGGAGCCCTGGGACGGTCCGGCCGCCCTCTGCGCCACCGACGGCCGCTGGGTCGTGGCCGGCAAGGACCGCTCGGGCCTGCGTCCGCTGCGCGTGGCCTATACCGACGACGGTCTGGTGATCATGGGTTCGGAAGCCGGCATGTGCGGCGTGGCCGAGAGCCGCATCACCCGCAAGCTGGCCATCGCTCCGGGCCGGATGATCGCCATCGACCTGGCCGAAGGCCGTCTCTACGGCGAGGACGAGATCATCGATGAACTGGCCGGCCGCCACCCCTATACGGAATGGCTGGGCAATATGGTCGATCTCGAAAAGGAGATCGGCCCGGGTCCCGAACCGCGCCGCTATGGCCGCGAAGAGCTGATCCGCCGCCAGGCTGCCGCTGGCCTCAGCCTCGAGGATCTCGAGATGATCCTCGCCCCCATGGTCGAGGACGGCAAGGAAGCCGTCGGCTCGATGGGCGATGACAGCCCCCTGGCCGTCCTCTCGGAAAAGTACCGGCCGCTCAGCCACTTCTTCCGCCAGAACTTCAGCCAGGTCACCAACCCGCCGATCGATCCGCTGCGGGAAACCAATGTCATGAGCCTGAAGACCAGGTTCAAGAACCTAGGCAACATCCTGGCCCAGGACGCCGCCCAGGCCGACGTTTACGTGCTGCAGAGCCCGGTCCTGACCACCGGCATGTATGAGCGTATCCAGGGCCTGCTGGGCGAGAAGAACGTCGTCGTCATCGACTGCACCATGCCCCTGCCCGCCCCCGAGGCCCGGGCCGGCGACGCCCTGCGCGCCAATCTCGACCGCATCCGGGCCGAGGCCGAGGACGCCGTCCTGCGCGGCTGCGGGGCCATTGTCCTGACTGACGAGAACAGCCGCGAGGACCGGGTCGCCCTGCCGATGATCCTGGCCACCGGGGGGGTTCACAGCCACCTGGTCGGCAAGGGCCTGCGCTCCTATGTCTCGATCATCGTCCGCTCGGCCGAGTGTCTCGACACGCACTATTTCGCGGTGCTGGTCGGGGTCGGGGCCACGGCGGTTAATGCCTATCTGGCCCAGGAAACCTTCCAGGACCGGCTGGAGCGCGGCCTGCTCGGCGACAGGTCGCTGAAGGACGTCTGCCTGAACTTCAAGGGGGCCATTGAGGCCGGTCTGCTGAAGATCATCTCCAAGATGGGCATCAGCGTCATCTCGTCCTATCGCGGTGGCTATAACTTCGAGGCCGTCGGCCTGTCGCGGGCCCTGGCCGCCGAGTTCTTCCCCGGCATGCCGTCGCGCATCTCCGGCATCGGTCTGGCCGGCGTCGAGAGCAAGGCGGTCGAGCTGCATCGCAAGGCCTGGGGCCCGGCGGCGGTGACCCTGCCGGTCGGCGGCCTCTACAAGCTGCGCAAGTCGGGTGAGGCCCACGCCTTCGAGGCGCGCCTGATCCACACCCTGCAAAGCGCCTGCGACAGCGGGGACTATGAGCTCTATCGCCGCTGGTCCAACGGCCTGCGGACCCAGAAGCCGATCCAGCTGCGCGACCTGCTGGACTGGCGCTCGGACCGCAGCCCGATCTCGACCGACGACGTCGAGAGCGTCAACGAGATCCGCAAGCGTTTCGTGACCCCCGGCATGAGCCTCGGGGCCCTCGGCCCGGAAGCCCACGGCATGCTGAACATCGCCATGAACCGCATCGGGGCGAAATCCGTCTCGGGCGAGGGCGGCGAGGACTCGGCCCGCTACAAGCCCCTGCCCAATGGCGACAATCCCAACAGCGCCATCAAGCAGGTGGCCTCGGGACGGTTCGGGGTCACGGCCGAATATCTGAACGAATGCGTCGAGCTGGAGATCAAGGTCGCCCAGGGTGCCAAACCCGGCGAGGGCGGCCAGCTGCCCGGCTTCAAGGTCACCGAGATGATCGCCCGTCTGCGTCATGCGACGCCCGGCGTCATGCTGATCAGCCCGCCGCCGCACCACGATATCTATTCGATCGAGGACCTGGCCCAGCTGATCTATGACCTCAAGCAGATCAACCCTGTCGCCCGGGTGACGGTCAAGCTGGTGGCCATGACCGGCATCGGCGCCATCGCCGCCGGGGTCGCCAAGGCCAAGGCGGACGTGATCCTGGTCGCCGGCGGTGTCGGCGGCACGGGCGCCTCGCCCCAGACCTCGGTGAAATATGCCGGTGGTCCCTGGGAGATGGGCCTGTCGGAAGCCAACCAGGTTCTGACCCTGAACAACCTGCGCCACTCGGTGGTGCTGCGGGCCGACGGCGGCATGCGCACCGGCCGCGACATCGTCATCGCCGCGATGCTGGGGGCCGAGGAGTTCGGCATCGGCACGGCCTCGCTGGTGGCCATGGGCTGCATCATGGTGCGCCAGTGCCATTCCAACACCTGCCCGGTCGGGGTCTGTACCCAGGACGAGGCCCTGCGCGCCAAGTTCACCGGCACGCCGGACAAGGTCATCAACCTCTTCACCTTCATCGCCGAGGAGGTTCGCGAGATCCTGGCGGGTCTGGGCTTCAAGTCCCTGCAGGAAATCGTCGGCCGCACCGATCTGCTGGCCCAGGTCAGCCGCGGCGGCGAGCACCTGGACGACCTTGACCTGAACCCCCTGCTGGTTCGTGCCGACCCCGGCCAGAACAAGCCCTACAATACCGTCGTCGGCCGCAATGAGGTGCCCGACACCCTCGACGCCCAGATCGTCCGCGACGCGGCACCCCTGCTGGAGCGCGGCGAGAAGATGCAGCTGACCTATACGGTCCGCAGCACGGCCCGCACGATCGGCACCCGCACCTCCAGCCATATCGTCCGCAAGTACGGCATGAAGGGCCTGCCCGCCGGCCACCTGACCGTCCAGCTCAAGGGTTCGGCCGGCCAGAGCCTTGGGGCCTTCGCGGTCCAGGGCCTGCGCATCGAACTGACCGGCGAGGCCAATGACTATGTCGGCAAGGGCCTGTCGGGCGCGACCATCGTCATCAAGCCCTCGCGCACCCTGGCCGCCCCGGAAAGCAATGCCCTGATCGGCAATACCGTGCTGTTCGGCGCCACCTCTGGCCGGCTGTTCGCGGCGGGCCAGGCGGGCGAACGCTTTGCGGTCCGCAACTCGGGCGCCACCACGGTGGTCGAGGGCTGCGGGGCCAATGGCTGCGAGTACATGACCGGCGGCCAGGTGGTGATCCTCGGTCCGACCGGCGGCAATTTCGGGGCCGGCATGACCGGCGGCATGGCCTTCGTCCTCGACCAGCACGGCCGGTTCGAATCCCAGATCAATCCCGAAAGCATCGTCGTCCAGCGCCTGGCCTCACCCTATTGGGAGGGCGTGCTGCGCTCCCTGGTGGCCGAACATGCCCGCGAAACCGACTCGGCCTTCGCCGCCTCCCTGCTGCGCGACTGGGACCGGGTGCGGGATCTGTTCTGGCAGGTCTGCCCCAAGGAGATGGTCAGCCGCCTGCCACAGCCGCTGGTGGCGGAAGAGGTCGCGGCCTAAGGCGCTTTTTGGGATTCTCAGAACTTGCCCCCTCCTGACCTGCTTCGCAGGTCGTCCTCCCCCGGAGGGGGAAGATGGGGTTCGCGCGTTTTATCTTCCCCCTCCGGGGGAAGACGACCGCGAAGCGGTCCGTAGGGGGCAAGTCTGGCGGACACGGCTTCACAGCCTCGCGCGGAAACCGCCGAGTTGTTGGGAAGGGGCGCGGAGCGTCCGGGCCTCGCCCGGATGAGGGTGTTTAGAAGTACCGTTTCGACGAAGACGAACGCTCCGCGTGACCGTTATCCCTCTGGCCGGGGCGCGCGGGTCTGGTTCAACCCTTCACCCCACCCGGGCCTTGTCCTCCTCGCGACGGACTTGAGCCTTGGGCTGCAGCCACGCCGATTCCGGAGGGACCCGGAGCGAACCTTCGGACGGGCGGAGGCCCTGGCAGACCTCCGATGGGCGGATTTACGTCCCCCGCCCTCGCATTAACCGCCGCCCGGGCAGTCGCCCGAACGGTAGCCCGCTCGATCACCCCTGACAGCCGTCTCAGTCGCCGGCCGGACGCCCTTCCCGTGCTGTCAGGTGGGAACATTATGCGGGCGGATTCAGCGCGGAGGATTGGCGCGATCAGACTTATTGCAAGGCATTGATTGGAATTGAGTTTGTACGGGAAACGCCGAGTACAGATCGAGCCCTATCCCCGCACTTGCCCCCTACGGGTCGCTTCGCGACCGTCTTCCCCCGGCGGGGGAAGATGAAGGGCGGCGATCTCATCTTCCCCCCGCAGGGGGGAGGACGACCTGCGCAGCAGGTCAGGAGGGGGCCTGCGGCGTCGGCCGGAAGAAGTACCGCCTCGCCTCCGCGCCCACGCAGGAGCCATCCTTAAATCTCACGGCGAGACGATCGCTGGTCTGGAAAGGTCACTCCGCCGACACCGCCCTTCGGGCGGCCGCTCCGCGGCGGCGGGCAATGTCTGCTTCAGAGACTGAGCGGGCCTTCAGTTTGCCCGAACTGACGGCCAACGCCGGACGCCCCCTCCGTCACGATGCGTATTCGCATCGCGCCACCTCCCCCGCACGCTTCGCTACGGGGCAGGAGGGTTCATCTGTTCTTCTCCTGCCCCGTGAAACGGGGGAGGTGGCGCGGCGCCGAAAGGCGACGTGACGGAGGGGGCGCTGCTGAGCCTGACTTCCGCTCCCCACCCTACTCAGACCTTCAGCCCGCCGGCGTCCGCAACCAACCCCTCACCCACATACCGCGCCCTCGGCCGGATCAACCGCCCGGTCTGGCCCTGCTCGATCGCATGGGCCAGCCAACCGGCCGTGCGCGCCACGGCGAACAGGATGAAGGGCGCATCGGCGGGCAGGGCCAGGGCTCGGGCCAGACCCACCAGGGCGAAATCGATATTGGGCAGTTGGCCCGTCGCGGCCTCGGTCTCCCGCCGCAGATCCGCCAGCAGGGCGGGCGGCTCGAACGCCGCCAGCAAGGCCCGCGCCCGGGGATCTCCATCCGGATAGAGCGGATGCCCAAAGCCGGGCGTCGACGATCCCTGCGCCAGTCGCGCGCCTACCGCCCGGGCCGCACCGGTCCGCTCGGCCTCGGCGACGAAGGCCTCGACCCGCGCCGCCATGCCGCCGTGCAACGGACCCGACAGGGCGCAGAGCCCGGCCAGGGCGGCGGCCGACAGCGACGCCCCCGTCGAGGCCGCCACCCGCGCCGCGAAGGTCGAGGCATTGAGTTCGTGGTCGGCCAGCAGCACCAGGGTCATCCGCAGCAGCTCGGCGCCCGCTGCATCGACGCGCCAGGCCCGCGCCAGGCGTTGATGGGCTGCGCCTTCGGTGACCTCGCCCGCCGCCGCGTCGACCACGGCGTCGAGCAGGCTGGCGGCCTCCATGGCCAGGGCCAGCGGCGCCCGTCCGCGCGCCGGGGCCTCGGCCCCCGCCCGCAGCGCCAGGGCGTTGAAGAGGCGGGCGCGAGCGGTCTCGCCGGCCACGACATCCCCGGCCCGCGCCGCCTTCAAGGCCGCGCCATGGCCGCCGCGCAGCAGCCGCGCCGTCTGTTCCAGGGTGTGGTCCTGCGCCAGAACCGCTGCATCGCGGCCGCGATACCAGAGCCTGCCGCCCGCCACCGTGGTGATGGCCGAGGCCAGGACCGGCTCGCCCCAGGCTATGGCCTCGGCCGCCACATCGGCCGCGCGCCGGCCCCTCGCCTTGCGGGCCTGGAGGGCAGCGACATCGGAGGCGCGATAGAGGCTGCGGCGGGGATCATCAGGATGGGCGGCGGCCTCGATCCGTCCGCGGCTGACATAGGCGTAGAGGGTCTGGGGCCGGATCCCCAGCCGGTCCAGCACCTGTTCCGCGTCCAGCCAGTCATTCGCCATATAGATTGATTATATTGATCAAGATTGACGATCAAGGGCGACGAGCGCGATCTGGCCGGCGAAAGGAGACCTGAAATGTCCGATGGTCTTGCCCAAGGGCTTGAAGGCGTGATCGCCGCCCATACCGTGCTGTCCGATGTCGACGGGGCCCATGGTCGCCTGGTCATTCGCGGCTATGCCGTCGAGGATCTCGCCGGTCACACCCCGTTCGAGCAGGCGGCCCACCTGCTGTTCGACGGCTTTTTCGATGACCTGCCGGCCGATCTGGCCCCGGCCCTCGGCGCAGCCCGGGTCCGGGCCTTCGCCGAGGTCGGGGCGCTGGACGAGGGCCTGGCAAGGCGCGATCCGGTCGAGGCCATGCGCGCCCTGCTGGCCCGCCTGCCCGACGGCGATGATCTGGCGACGGCCCTGCTGCTGCTGGCCGCCCCGGCCGTCCTGACCCCGGCCGTGCTGCGGGTCGCGGCCGGCCAGGCCCCGGTCGCCCCCGATCCGGCCCTGTCCCATGCCGCCGACATCCTGCGGATGACCCGGGGCCAGCCCGCGACCGAGGCCGAGGCCCGGGCCCTGGACGCCTATCTGGTCACGGTCTGCGACCATGGCCTCAATGCCTCGACCTTCGCGGCCCGGGTGATCGCCTCGACCCGGGCGGGCCTGACCTCGGCGGTGCTGGGCGGGATCTCGGCCCTGAAGGGTCCGCTGCACGGCGGCGCGCCGGGGCCGGTGATCGACATGCTCGACGCCATCGGCACGCCGGAAAACGCCCGGCCCTGGCTGGAACAGGCCCTGGCACGCGGCGACCGGCTGATGGGGTTCGGCCACCGCATCTATCGCGTCCGCGACCCGCGCGCCGACGCCCTGAAGGCGGCCGTCCGCCGGCTGTCAGGGGCCTCGGGGACCCTGCCCGGCCGCGTCGCCTTCGCCGAGGCCGTCGAGCAGGCGGCCCTGCAGATCCTGCGCGAGCGCAAACCCGACCGGCCGCTGGACACCAATGTCGAGTTCTATACCGCCCTGCTGCTGGAGGCCCTGGGCCTGCCGCCGGCAAGCTTCACCTGTGTCTTCGCCATGGGCCGGACGGCCGGCTGGATCGCCCATGCCCGCGAACAGCTGGCCGGCGGCAAGCTGATCCGTCCGCAGTCGGTCTATGTCGGACCCGGGGTGCGGCAGGCCGCCTGACGGCAAAGGCGAGAACGACTCGCGCGAGTCGTTCTCGCTGGGGTGCGGCGGCCCGGCTTGGTATGGAGCGGGCATGACCCTCTCTGCCCTGTCGCCCGAAACCCAGGCCCTGACCCGTCGCGTCACCGCCCTGTCGGTGGCCGTCGCGGCCGTGCTGATCGTGGTCAAGACCCTGGCCTGGCTGGCCAGCGGCTCGGTGGCCATGCTGGCCTCGCTATCGGACTCCGGTCTCGACCTGGTGGCCTCGCTGATCACCTTCTATGCCGTGCGCTATGCCGCCGAGCCGCCGGACGCCGAGCACCGCTTCGGCCACGGCAAGGCCGAGGCCTTTTCCAGCCTGATGCAGGGCGGCCTGGTCTTCGCCTCCGGGGCCCTGATCGGCCAGGAGGCGATCCGGACCCTGTACCATCCCCGCCCGGTCGAACAGGGCGGCATCGCCATGGCGGTGATGGTGGTATCGATGGTCCTGACCCTGGGCCTGATCATCGCCCAGTCGAAGGTGCTGAAATCGACGGGCTCGATCGCGGTCTCTGGCGACCGGGCCCACTATGCCGCCGATCTCGGCTCCAATGCCGTCGCCCTGATCGGGATCGGCGCAGCTGCCTTTCTGGGAATCGTCTGGATCGACGCCGTCGCCGGCCTGATCGTCGCCCTGTGGCTGATCTGGGGGGCGATCGGGGTGTTCCGCGAGGCCTCGCACCAGCTGATGGACCGCGAACTGCCCGACGAGGACCGCAAGCGGATCGTCGCCCTCGCCACCGAGGACCCCCGGGTTCTGGGCGTGCACCAGCTGCGCACCCGCGCCTCGGGACCCTATGTCCACATGCAGATGCATGCCGACCTCGAGGCCGGCATCTCCCTGGCCGAGGCCCACACCATCATGGTCAATGCCGAGAACCGGCTGCTGGAGGCCTTTCCGGCCGCCGACATCATCATCCACCCCGACCCCCGGGGTAAGGCCGAGAGCCATGGCGGGCTGTTCGCCGAGGCCCATCACGGCTAGTAAGCGCGGGATCCTGTTCGAGACGAGCCGACCCCGCATGGACGACACCCTGGCCCAACTGCCCAAGGCCTTTGCCGGCAAGACCGTGCTGGTACTGGGCGACGTGATGCTGGACCGCTTCATCTACGGGGCCGTCGACCGCATCTCGCCCGAAGCGCCGGTGCCGGTGATCGCCGTCGAGCGCGAGACCGCCATGCTGGGCGGGGCAGGTAATGTCGCCCGCAACATCGCCGCCCTGGGTGGCCGGGCCGTGCTGATCGGCCTGATCGGCGATGACGAGGCCGGCCGCGCCCTGACCGCCATGCTCGCCGACGAGGCGGGCCTGGAGGCCCATCTGGTTACCGACCCCAGCCGCCGGACGACCGAAAAGGTCCGCTATATCTCCGGCTCGCACCAGATGCTTCGGGTCGACCGCGAGGATCGCGGGCCCGCCGAGCCCGCCGGGCTGCTGGCCGCCTTCAATCAGCATCTCGCCGGTGCCGATGTTGTGGTGCTGTCGGACTATGCCAAGGGCGTCCTGACCGACGGCATCGTCCGCGCGGCCATCGATGCCGCCCGGGCCGCCGGCAAGCCGGTGATCGTCGATCCCAAGAGTCGCAACCTGGCCCGCTATGACGGCGCGACCCTGGTCAAGCCCAACCGCAAGGAAGCCGCCGAGGCCACCGGCCTTGCCGAGGCCAGCGACGAGGCCTCGGAAGCCGCCGGCGCGGCGATCCTGGCCCTGGCGCCTGGTCTGGAGGCCGCCCTGATCACCCGCGGCGGGGCCGGCATGACCCTCAGTGTCCGGGGCCAGCCGCCCGTGCACCTGCCCGCCACGGCCGTCGAGGTCTTCGATGTCTCGGGGGCCGGCGACACCGTAGCCGCGACCCTGGCCCTGGCCATGGCCGCCGGGGCCGGCCTGGCCGATGCCGCCCGTCTGGCCAATCTGGCCGCCGGTCTGGTGGTCGCCAAGCTCGGAACCGATGTCGTCACGGCCGGCGAGCTGACGGCCCTGGCCCGCTCCCGGGCCGGCGAACCGGCCAGGATCAAGATCGCCGACCTGCCCCAGGCCCTGGAGATCGTGGCCGGATGGCGGGCCCGCGGCCAGACGGTCGGCTTTACCAATGGCTGTTTTGACCTGCTGCATCCCGGCCACGTGTCGCTGCTGGACCAGTCCCGAGCCGCCTGCGACCGGTTGATCGTCGGCCTCAATACCGATGCCTCGGTCTCGCGCCTGAAGGGCCCGACCCGGCCGGTGCAGTCCGAACAGGCCCGCGCCATCGTTCTGGCCTCGCTGTCCTCGGTGGATCTGGTGGTGTTGTTCGACCAGGACACCCCTCTGGATCTGATCCAGGCCTTCCGCCCCGATGTGCTGGTCAAGGGTGCCGACTACACCGTCGAGACCGTGGTCGGTTCCGACGTTGTGCTCGGCTATGGCGGCAGGGTGCTGCTGGCCGACCTCAAGGCGGGCCAGAGCACCACCGCCCTGATCGGCCGAATGAACGCCAAACCCTGAGCCGGCCCGGCCCAAAACGTCGCACAAGCGCCTGCTTTGCTTGGGTTAACAGTGTTCAGCAACAGGTTGTTAAGCAAACCGGCGCATCGCTCTTTCGATGCAGCCTGAGCGTCAATGGGCATGAGCGTCGATCGCACCCTTCACCATTTCCCCCTGGACCCCGCCTCGCGGCAGGTGCGTCTGGCCCTGGGTGAAAAGCGTCTGGTCTTCGCCGAGGTCCAGGTTCGCTACTGGGAAGGTGCGCCAGATTTCCTCAGCCTGAACCCGTCGGGCATCACCCCGGTCCTGGTCGAGATCCGCCACGAACGCCGGACCGTGATCTGCGAGACCCGGGCGATCCTGGAACATATCGAGGAACAGGATCCCGAACCGGCCCTGCTGGGTCGCGACGCGGCCGAGCGCGCCGAGGCCCGCCGTCTGCTGCAGTGGTTCGACCGCAAGTTCGACAACGAGGTCAACGGCTTCCTGCTGCACGAGAAGATGGAAAAGCGCCTGCTGCGGCTGGGCGCGCCGGACCTGGCCGCCCTGCGTCGGGGCCGCGAGGGCCTGCGCCACCATCTGGCCTATGTCGACGGCCTGTTGCAGACCCGCGACTGGCTGGCCGGCAGGCGGATGAGCCTGGCCGACTTCGCCGCCGCCGCCCACCTGTCGGTGATCGACTATTTCGGCGATGTGCCCTGGCAGGACTTCCCGGCCGCCAAGACCTGGTACATGAAGCTGAAATCGAGGCCCTGCTTCAGGCCCATCCTGGCCGATCGCTGGCCCGGCCTCGCGCCGGCCGCGCATTATGACGACCTCGACTTCTAGCCCCCCGAACCTGGCCTTTCGCGACGAGATCCGCGCCGAAGCCCTGCGGCTGGGCTTCGACGCCTGCGGCTTTGCCGATGCGGCGACCGCCTGGCCGCATGGCGAGCAGCTGGCCCAGTTCGTCGCCGAGGGCTTCCACGGCGAGATGGGCTGGATGGAAGAGACCCTGGAGCGTCGCAGCCATCCCACCGCCATGTGGACCGACGCCCGCAGCGCCGTGGTCCTCGGCCTGAACTATGGCCCCGAGCACGATCCGCTGACCGCCCTCGACCATAAGGACCGCGCGGCGATCTCGGTCTATGCTCAGGGCGACGACTATCACGAGGTGGTCAAGAAGCGGCTCAAGCTGCTGGCCGGCTGGATGCACCGGCGCTTTGGCGAGGAGGTGAAGGTCTTTGTCGACACCGCCCCGCTGATGGAAAAGCCCCTGGCCCAGCGGGCCGGCCTGGGCTGGCAGGGCAAGCATACCAATCTGGTCTCGCGGCCATTCGGCTCGTGGCTGTTCCTGGGATCGGTCCTGACCACCCTGGGCCTGCCGCCGGATCCGCCCGAGGTCGATCACTGCGGCTCCTGCCGGGCCTGTCTGGACATCTGCCCGACCGGGGCCTTCCCGGCCCCCTATCGCCTCGATGCCCGACGCTGCATCTCCTACCTGACCATCGAGCTGGCCGGGCCGATCCCGCCCGAGTTCCGGCCCGCCCTCGGCAACCGCATCTATGGCTGCGACGACTGCCTGGCGGCCTGTCCGTGGAACAAGTTCGCCCAGGTCGCCGGCGAGGCCAGGTTCCACGCCCGCGAGGCGCTGAAGGGCCCGTCCCTGGCCGATCTGGCGGGGCTGGACGATCCATCATTCCGGGCGCTGTTCTCCAAGAACCCGATCAAGCGGATCGGTCGCGACCGCTTCGTGCGCAATGTGCTCTATGCGATCGGCAACAGCGGGGATGCGACCCTGATGACCGCCGTCGAGCCCCTGCTCCAGGATCCGGTCCCGCTGGTACGCGGCGCGGCGGTCTGGGCGGCGCGGCGGCTGGACCCGGGGCGGGCGGCCGCGGCGGGCGCGCGTGAGCTCGAAACGGATCAGGCCGTACTGGACGAATGGGCTCGCCCGCTCGCCTGAGGCCCGGGTCGGCGAACACTGGAACCCGGAGACAGGGCCTGCTACCACAGCCCATGTTCCAAGCCGCCAAGATCATCACCGCCGCCCTTGTGCTGGCGACCTCACTCGGTGCCGTGGCCCAGGCCGCGCCGGTTCCGGCCAGGCCCGCCTGCCAGCCGATCAACGAAGAGAGCTTCGTCAGGATCGGCGGCATTGAGCAATGGGTGACCATCAAGGGGTCTTGCCGCGACAATCCGGTGGTCCTCGTCCTGCACGGCGGACCCGGCAATCCCATCAGCCCCTTTGCCGATGCTCTGTACGGCCCTTGGGAGAAGGACGTCACCCTGGTCCAGTGGGACCAGCGCGGGGCGGGCAAGACCTTTGGCCGCAATCCGGACAATGCACCCCTGACCATCGAGGGCATGGCCCAGGACGGCATAGAGGTCGCGACCTATCTCACCGCCCATCTCGGCCAGAAGAAGGTCGTGCTGGTGGTCGGATCCTGGAGCTCAGTCCTTGGCGTGCACATGGCCAAGGCGCGGCCCGAGCTGTTCCAGGCCTATATCGGCACGGGCCAGCTGGTTCGAAATCCCGACAACCAGATCGCCAGCTACCAGAAGGTTATGGCCCTGGCCCGCGCAGCAGGCGACACCGCGACCGTGACCACGCTCGAGGCCCTGGGACCGCCGCCCTGGATCAATCCCCGCGCCTTTGGAACCCTGCGCCGGGCGACCCGGGTCTATGAGGCCAAGACCGCAAAGCCGGCGCCGAAAGCCTGGTGGGCCCCGGCCGCGCCCTATGCCACCGATGCCGCCCAGGCCGACTACGAGGCGGGCGAGGAGTTTTCCTTCATCCAGTTCGTGGGGATGAAGGGCGACGGCATGCTGTCCCATGTGGACCTGCCGGCCCTGGGCCCGGCCTTCGCAATCCCGATGCACTTCGTCCAGGGCTCTGAAGACCTCGTCACCACCCCCGAGGTGGCCAGGGCCTATTACGACTCGATCACCGCGCCCCGGAAAACCTGGCGCCTGGTGACCGATGCCGGTCATGATCCCAATGAGAGCCTGCTGGCGGCCCAGCACGACATCCTGATGACGCAGGTCCTGCCGCAGACGCGGTAGGGCCCGGAGCGTTTTCCCGACCCTGATGAAGCCGTAAGGTCTGAAAGGGCTTAGGCCTTCAGCAGCTCCTCGATCGCGGCCCGGGCCGCAGGGCCCAGCTCCGGATGGGCCAGGGCCAGGGCGACATTGGCCCGCAGCAGGCCGATCTTGTCGCCGCAGTCATAGGTGATGCCCTCATATTCCAGGGCGTGGAAATCCTGGGTCGCCATCAGCTTCAGCATCGAGTCGGTGAGCTGGATCTCGTTGCCGGCCCCCTTTTCCTGGCTGGCCAGCAGGTCGAAGATTTCGGGCTGCAGGATGTAGCGGCCGCTGATGAACAGGTTGGAGGGCTCGGTGCCTTTCGGCGGCTTCTCGACCATGCCGGTCATGCGGTTCAGGCGGCCGTCCTGGCCGTCCAGGGCCACAATGCCGTACTGGTGGGCCTGACCCGCCGGGCAGGGCTCGACCACGACGATATTGCCGCCGACCTGGTCATAGGCCTCGATGGCCTGGGCCAGGGCCGAGGTCTGGGCGTGCATGACCATGTCGGGCAGCAGCACCGCAAACGGCTCGTCGCCGACGATGTCGCGGGCACACCAGACGGCGTGGCCCAGGCCCAGGGGGGCCATCTGGCGCACGAAGCTCATCTCGCCGGGCTTGGGCAGCTCGTCCAGCAGCTCCTTGAGCAGATCGGTCTTGCCCTTGGCCGCCAGGGCCGCCTCGAGCTCGACCTGATGATCGAAATAGTCCTCGATCGCGCCCTTGTTGCGTCCGGTCACGAAGATGAAGTGCTCGATCCCCGCCGCCCGGGCCTCGGCCACGATGTAGGACAGGATCGGCCGGTCCACGACATTGAGCAGTTCCTTCGGGGTCGTCTTGGTGCCCGGCAGAACGCGGGTGCCGAAGCCGGCGACGGGAAGAACAGCCTTGCGGACGGGTTTCATGAGCGCCTCATGGTTTTCGCTTGCAGAGGGTTCTAGGGGGCGAAAACCCGAAACGCCACCGTCGTTCGATGAAATCCTCTCTGTCATCGGGCTGGCGGCACGCGGAAGATTGATCTTCGCGCGGGGCCTGCTAGCTGGTTCGCCAGAACCGTTTCGGAGGCTCCCCCATGCATCGTCGTGCCCTTCTTACCCTCCTGACCGCCGGGGCGGCCGTCTCCCTGGCCGGCTGCGGCAACAAGAAGGCCGCCGAGAACCTGGTGGCCGCCGACGCCTTCATGGCCAAGAACGCCAAGGAGCCCGGCGTCGTCACCCTGCCTGAAGGCCTGCAGTACAAGATCATCCGCTCGGGCCCGAACGGCGGCATGCACCCGACGCGTGCCGACGAGGTGAAGGTCAATTACGAGGGCAAGCTGATCGACGGCACGATCTTCGACAGCAGCTATGAGCGCGGCGTGCCCGCCTCGTTCCCGCTGGACGGCCTGGTGCCGGCCTGGGTCATCGCCCTGCAGCGCATGAAGGCCGGCGACGAGTGGATGCTCTATGTGCCGCCGGCCCTGGGCTATGGTGCCCAGGACAAGGGCCCGATCCCCGGCAACAGCGTGATGATCTTCCGCATCGAACTGATCGACGTGCTCCGCGCACCGACCGGGACGGCGAAGGGGTAGGTTTAGATCCTCCCCTCTTGGGGGAGGTGGCCCAGAGGGCCGGAGGGGGCAAGCTCGGCCTAAGCCGCATTAGCCCCCTCAGTCGCCTCGCGACAGCTCCCCCAGAGGGGGAGCAGCTGGCGCCCTTACACCGGCCGCGGCGGGTAGCCCTTCTCGCGGAGGGCGTCGATGATCTCCTGGGTGTGCTGGGCGTCGCGGGTTTCGATGGTGATGTCGAACTCCGCGCCCTTGGCCGGCACGTCCAGGGCCAGGCGGTTGTGATTGACCTCGATGATATTGGCGCCCATGACGCCGATCACATTGGCCACGGTCGACAGCAGGCCCGGACGGTCATCGCCGACGATCCGCAGGCTGACCAGCCGCTGGGCCCGGACCAGTTCGCGGGTCAGGACCGAGGCCAGCAGGCGGGTGTCGATATTGCCGCCGCACAGGATCAGGCCGCACTTCTTGCCCCGGAAGCGCTCCGGATAGGCCAGCAGGGCCGCCAGGGAAGCCGCCCCGGCGCCCTCGGCAATGGTCTTTTCGACATTGCAGTAGAGCGAGACCGCCTGTTCCAGATGCGGCTCTTCCAGCAGCAGCACGTCATCGATCAGCGGCCGGGCCACGCCATAGGTCAGCTCGCCCACGGTCTTGACCGCCACGCCCTCGGCAATGGTCTGACCGCCGCAATGGGCGGTCATGCCGCGCATCTTGGCGGTGAAGGACGGGTACATGGCCGGTTCGCAGCCGATGATGCGGATATCGGGCTTCAGGGCCTTGGCCGCCGTGGCCACGCCGCTGATCAGCCCGCCGCCGCCGATCGGCACCGGCAGGATCTCGAGGTCGGGGGCGTCTTCCAGCATCTCCAGGGCGATGGTGCCCTGTCCGGCCATGATGTCATAGTCGTCGAACGGGTGGACGAAGGTCAGGCCCTGCTCTTCGCGCAGGCGCAGGGCATGGGCATTGGCGTCGTCATAGGTCTCGCCCTCGATGATCACCGTGGCCCCGAAGTCGCGGGTGTGCTGCACCTTCACGAAGGGGGTGGTCTTGGGCATGACGATGGTGACAGGCACGCCCAGCCGGGCGCCGTGATAGGCCAGCCCCTGGGCATGGTTGCCGGCGCTGGCGGCGATCACGCCCGTCGCCTTTTCGGCGTCCGAGAGCAGCATCAGCTTGTTGAGCGCCCCGCGCTCCTTGTAGGCGGCCGTGAATTGAAGGTTCTCGAACTTCACCCAGACCTCGGCCCCGGTGATCTTGGACAAGGTCTTGGAATAGCGGCACGGCGTGCGCTCGATATGGCCCTTGAGGCGGCCGGCGGCGGCCTGGATGGCGGCGAGGTCGAGAGTCATGAGCTACCTGTCTGGACGCCGAACACCGGCGTCCGGGGGCGTCTAGCACATTCGATCCCGGCTCCGCACGCCCTGCGGTGCCTCAGGGAACCCGATCGAGCAGATCAGCGATCGCAGCCCAGGCTTCGGGCTCGGTGAGCATTGGCGCATGACCGACTCCGGGGACCTCGACCACCGCCATGGCGGGGGCGGCGGCGCACATTCGTTCCACGATCGCCGGATCGACAAGGTCGGAAATGCCGCCACGCACCAGCAACACCGGACGGTCCTGGGTCAGGGCCCGGAACAGGGGATACATGTCGGGGGCCAGGGCCGAGGCCCCGTTCTGGCTGGCGGCGGCCGCCGCCTTGATCGGGGCCGAGATGTCCGGATCGCAGGCCAGGACGAAGCCGCCGTCCTTCTCGTCGAAGACCCGGCGGGCGAAACGGTCCCAGTCGGCGTCGCCATAGGCCGGGAAGGCGGCCTGGTTGATGCGGCGGGCATAGGCCACGGCCTCGTCCCAGGTCTCAAACCGGCTGGCCCCGCCGGCATAGGCGGCAATGCGGGTCAGGCCGACCGGCGAAAGCTCGGGGCCGACATCGTTCAGCACCACCGCCGCAATGGCTTCCGGCTTGAACGACGCCAGGACCATGGTGATCAGGCCGCCCATGCTGGTGCCGACAAACACCGCCTTCTCGATCCCGGTGGCGGCCAGCAGGGCGACGATGTCGCCGGCATAGGTGCCGGGATGATAGTTCAGCGGCTGGGGGTCCCAGGCTGACAGGCCCCGGCCGCGCACATCCACCGCCAGGACTCGCCGGCCCCGGGCCGCGATCAGCGGGGCCAGATCCTCGAAATCCCGGCCATTGCGGGTCAGGCCGTGGATGCAGATCACCGGCAGTCCGGAGGTTTCGCCGCCAATAACGCCCATTGGGGCATAGTCGCGGGCATGCAGCGGCAGGCCTTCGCCGGAGGTCCAGAAGAGGTCGGTGAAGGTCATCTTTTTCTCCATGGTCCAGCCACTTGCCCCCACCTGACCGCTTCGCGGTCGTCCGCCCCCGGAGGGGGCGGATGATTTCATCTTCCCCCTCCGGGGGAGGAGCGCCGCAGGCGCGGAGGGGGCGAGTAGTCAGCCCCCGTAGACGAACGGCGAGTCGATCTCGGCCAGCAGCGGCGCCGCCTCGTCCCGCGCATTGGCGCCGATCTCCGCCGTCGGAATCGTCCAGTCGATGCCGATGGCCGGATCGCTCCAGCGCACCCCGCCTTCGGCGGCCGGGGTGTAGTAGTCGGTGCACTTGTAGAGCACCTCGCAGTCCTCGGTCAGGGTGCAGTAGCCGTGGGCGAAGCCCTGGGGCACCAGCAGCTGCTGGCGGTTCTCCGCCGACAGCTCGGCCCCGACCCACTGGCCATAGGTCGGCGAGCCCTTGCGGATGTCGACGGCCACATCGAAGATCGACCCGACCACGCAGCGCAGCAGCTTGTCCTGGGCATGGGGCGGCTTCTGATAGTGCAGGCCACGCTGGATGCCGCGCTTGGTCGAGCGCACATGATTGTCCTGCACGAAGATCCGTTCGAAGCCGGCCTCCTTCAGCGCTGACTCGCGGAAGGTCTCCGAAAACCAGCCGCGCTCGTCGCCATGGCGGGCGGGCGTGATAAGCAGGACCTCGGGAATCGCCAGGGGGGTGATTTTCATGACCAGAACGCTCCAGGGACAAGTTCGCCACCGATGCCGTCTGTGACCGCCGATGACAAGAGCGCGCCAAGCATCAGCGTGATCATCGTCTCCTATGAGAGCGGTCCGACCCTGGAACGCTGCCTGGCGGGCCTCGCGGCCCAGACCTTCACCGACTTCGAAATCCTGCTGGTCGACAATGCCTCGACCGACGGCGCGCCCCAGGCGGCCGTGGCGGCCGACCCCTCGATCCGCTTCCTCGAGCCTGGGGCCAATCTCGGCTTCGCGGCGGGCAATAATCTGGCGGTGAAACAGGCGAGAGGCCGCTGGCTGGCCCTGCTCAATCCCGACGCCTATCCCGAGCCCGGCTGGCTGGCGGGCCTGATGGACGGCGCGGCACGGCATCCGGCCGTTCAAAGCTTTGCCTCGCTGCAGACCTCGGCCGATGATCCCGGTGTGCTGGACGGGGCCGGCGACAACATGACCTCGGCCGGCATTCCGTTCCGGGGCGGCTATGGCCGCCGGCTGCCGGCTAATCTGCCCGAGGGCGAGGTGTTCTCGTCCTGCGGCGCGGCCATGCTGATCGACAAGGCGCTGTTTGCAGACCTCGGCGGCTTTGATGAGCGGTTCTTCTGCTACTGCGAGGATGTGGATCTGGGCTATCGGCTGCGCCTGACCGGCCACAGGACCCTGCTGCTCCCCGGTGCGCGGGTGGCCCATGTCGGCTCGGCCAGCACCGGCGTGCGTTCGGACTTCGCCATCTTCCACGGCTCGCGCAACCGGGTCTGGACCTTCCTCAAGAACACCCCGCCCCTGCTGCTCTGGCTGACCACCCCGCTGCATGTGGCGGTAACGGCGGCCCTGCTGCTGCTGCACCTGCGCCGGGGCGACGCCGGGCCGGCGGTGCGCGGGATCAAGGCGGCCCTGGCACAACCGGCCCTGGACGCGGTGCTGGCCGACCGCAAGGCGGTTCAGGCGCGACGCAAGACGGGTTCGGGCGCGATCCTGCGGGTGATGTCGATCGACCCGGCGGCGTTCATCGGGCGGCGGTTCGTGATCCGGAAGCCGAAGCTCTAAGGTTTTCCGTTATCCCGCGACCTATTCGCGGGATGACGAAGATCTAGAGGGAAAGCTCTTCCACCAAACGCGCCATGAAGGCCGCCCCGCGCTGCATCTGGGAGATCTCCACGAACTCGTCGGGCTGGTGGGCCTGGTCGATCGAGCCCGGACCGCAGATCACCGTCGAGAAGCCCGCCCCCTGGAACTGCCCGGCCTCGGCGGCATAGGGCACCACCCGGGCCGGGCCGTTGTCGCCGGCCATGCGACGGGCAAAGGCCTCGGCGACGCCGTCGACCTCCGGCGCGAACGAAGGGGTCAGGGAGCGGCGCTCGACCCTGACCCCGGCCTCCGGGGCGCGGGCCTTCAGCTCGGCGTCCATGGCCTCGGCCCTGGTGAAGAAGTCCGCGAGGATCGCCAGCGGATCCATGCCGGGCGGGGTGCGCAGGTCGAAGATGAACACGCATTCGCGGGCCAGGATATTGACCGCCGTGCCGCCATTGACCTGGCCGATGGTCAGGGTCGCGCCCCTGGGCGTGAACGGCGAGGCGGGGTCGGCCTCGCGCTCCAGGCGTTCCGACAGCTCGACAAGGCCCGCCATCAGCCTGATCGCCGCCATGTTGGCCGAGACGCCCAGATGGGTCAGGCTGGAATGGGCTTCGCGGCCCGAGACCGTGACCCGGAAACTGGCAATGCCCTTGTGGCCCTGGACCGCGACCATGTCGGTTGGCTCGCCGACCACCACCAGGGCCGGCCTGGGCAGGTCGCGGGCGATCACCGCGATCATGTCGGGCGCGCCCAGGCAGCCGACCTCCTCGTCATAGGAAAAGGCCAGGTGCACGGGCCTGGAGAGCGTCGCGGCCACCAGGTCCGGGGCGGCGGCCAGGGTCAGGGCCAGGAAGCCCTTCATGTCGCAGGTTCCCCGGCCATAGAGCCGGCCGTCACGCTCGGTCAGAACGAACGGGTCGGTCGACCAGGGCTGACCGTCGACCGGCACCACGTCTGTGTGGCCCGACAACACGACCCCGCCCTCGACCGCCGGGCCGATGGTGGCCAGCAGGTTCGACTTGGTCCCGTCGGCATTGGGCACCCGCCGCGAGGCCACCCCCAGGCCGGACAGGTAGGCCTCGACCCATTCGATCAGCGCGAGATTGGACAGGCGCGAGGTGGTGTCGAACGACACCAGCCTGGCCAGAAGGTCGATGGCGCGGTCGGACAGCGCTTCGGAAGAGGATGCCATGGGGCGAGCCTAGCCCCGTATCACCGCCGCTGCCTAGGCAGGGCTGTTGGAGGCAGACGAAAAACGGTTGTCATCCCGCCCCGACCTTGCGCCGGGGGCGCAGCGCGCAGATCCGGGATCGACGCCTGTGCGCCGCGTTTCCGGCGGTCCCGGATCTGCGCCCGGCTATCGCCGGACTTGTCCGGGATGACCGCTTTTCCCGCTGCGACGCCCTATGAGCAGACTTGGCTAGCGAGAAGGGCGGGGCAAGACCGTGCTGAAGCCATGGCGATCTCCGCTCTCTACGAGCGAATTCATCCTCGCGCGCCGGGGCTGGCGGCTTTTCTTCGGCGCGACAAGCCTCTAGAGGGAGCGGATCATGATCCTGACCCTTTCCTGTCCCGACCAGCGCGGCATCGTCGCCAAGGTGTCCGCCTTCCTGTTCGAGCGAGCCTGCAACATACTCGACGCCCAGCAGTTCGACGATCAGGAGACCGGCCAGTTCTTCATGCGCGTGGTGTTCGACGCCGACGGGGCCGATCATGACGCCCTGCGCGCCGATTTCAGGGTGGTGGCTCAGGCCCTGTCGATGAAATGGACCCTGCGCGACCGCAAGGATCGCTACCGGGTGATGATCCTGGCCAGCAAGTTCGACCACTGCCTGGCCGACCTGGTCTATCGCTGGAAGATCGGCGAGCTGCCGATGGAGATCGCCGGCGTCGTGGCCAACCACCCGGCCGAGACCTACGCCAATGTCGACCTGACCGGCCTGCCCTTCCATCACCTGCCGGTGACGAAAGAGACCAAGTTCGAGCAGGAAGCAGCCCTGTGGCAGCTGATCCAGGACACCCGGACCGACATCGTCGTGCTCGCCCGCTACATGCAGGTGCTGTCGGAGGGTCTGTCGGCCAAGCTTGCCGGGCGCTGCATCAATATCCACCACTCGTTCCTGCCGGGCTTCAAGGGCGCCAAGCCCTATCACCAGGCCCATGCGCGCGGCGTGAAGGTGATCGGGGCCTCGGCCCACTATGTCACCGGTGACCTCGACGAGGGGCCGATCATCGAGCAGGACGTCGAGCGCATCAGCCATCGCGACACGCCCGAGGACCTGATCCGCAAGGGTCGCGACATCGAGCGCCGCGTCCTGGCCCGCGCCCTGCGCTACCAGCTGGAGGACCGCGTCCTGCTGAACGGCCGCAAGACGGTGGTGTTCACCGACTAGCCTGGCCGGAGAAGCGGGTTGCGTCCCGCCGCGCTTCTAAGCTACGGGGCGGGCTTGGTATTCTGAAGGATCTTGCATGTCGCAAAACCTCCGCATCATGGTCACCGGCGGCTGCGGCTTCATCGGATCGGCGGTCTGTCGCTACCTGGCGGATCTCGGCGATGCGGCGATCCTCAATTTCGACGCCATGACCTATGCCGCCTCGGAGGCCAGCCTGGCCGACCTGCGCGGCCACAACAGCTATTCGTTCGTGAAGGGCGACGTGGCCGATACCTCGGCCGTCACCGAGGCCATCGCCGCGTTCCGGCCGACCCACATCATGCACCTGGCCGCCGAGTCGCATGTCGACCGCTCGATCACCGGTCCGGGGGCCTTCATCCAGACCAATGTCATCGGCACCTATGTGATGCTGCAGGCGGCCCTGGACTACTGGCGCAGCCTGGACAGCGCCGCTGCCGAGGCCTTCCGCTTCCATCACATCTCCACTGACGAGGTGTTCGGCAGCCTGGGGGCCGAAGGGCTGTTCTCCGAGACCACGCCCTATGATCCGCGCTCGCCCTATTCGGCCTCCAAGGCCTCGTCCGACCATCTCGTCCGCGCCTGGCACCACACCTATGGCCTGCCGGTGGTGGTCTCCAACTGCTCCAACAATTACGGGCCCTATCACTTCCCCGAGAAGCTGATCCCGCTGGTCACCCTCAATGCCCTCGAGGGCAAGCCGCTGCCGGTCTATGGCAAGGGCGACAATGTCCGCGACTGGCTCTATGTCGATGACCATGCCCGGGCCCTGGTCCTGATCGCCACTCAGGGCAAGGTCGGCGAGAGCTACAATGTCGGCGGCCGCAATGAGCGGACCAATCTGGAGGTGGTGGAAGCCATCTGCGACCTGCTCGACGAGCTGAGGCCCCAGGCCGGCCTGAAGCGCCGCGACCTGATCCAGTTCGTCCTCGACCGTCCGGGACACGACGCCCGCTATGCCATCGACGCCAGCAAGCTGGAGGCCGAGCTGGGCTGGAAGGCGCAGGAGAACTTCGAGACCGGCCTGCGCAAGACCGTCGAATGGTACCTCGCCCGCGAGGACTGGTGGCGGCCGCTGCGCGAACGCTATGACGGCCAGCGCCTGGGGCTGAAGTCCGCCTGATGTCTTCTCCGCGCATCGCGCTCTTCGGTGCCAACGGCCAGTTGGGACACGATCTCTCGGCCCTGGCCGCAGCGCGCGGCCTCGACCTGGTCGCCCTGCAGCGCCCGGCCTTCGACGCGACTGATCTCGCAGGCCTCGATGCGGCCCTGGCCGATCTGGACTTCGATGTCGCCATCAACAGTGTCGCCGTCACCCGCGTCGACGACTGCGAGGCCAATCCGGCTCCTGCCGTAGCCATCAATGCCCGGTTCGCCGAGGCGCTCGCCAGGACCTGCGCCCGCAAAAAGGCCCGGCTCGTCCAGGTCTCGACCGACTATGTGTTCGGCGGCCAGGCCCAGCGGACGCCGCTGGACGAGGAGGCCGCGCCGGCCCCGATCAATGTCTATGGCGAGACCAAGCTGCAGGGCGAAGTCCTGGCCTGTCAGGCGCATGACGACGTCATCGTGGCCCGCGTCGCCTCCCTGTTCGGCGTGGCCGGGGCCAGCGGCAAGGGCGGCAATTTCGTCGAGACCATGATCCGGTTTGGCCGCGAGCGCGGGGCGCTGAAGGTCGTCGCCGACCAGGTGATGTCGCCGACCAGCTCCTGGGACGCCGCCGAGGCGATCCTCGACCTGATCAGGGTCGATGCCCCGGGCGGCCTCTATCACGTGGTCAATTCCGGCGCGGCCAGCTGGCACGACTTTGCCAGCGCCATCATCGACCGCGCCGGCGTCGCTGCAAGCGTCTCGCCGATCCCCACGAGCGAGTTTCCGACCCCCGCCCGCCGGCCGCCCTACAGCGTGCTGGCCAATGGCAAGGTCGAAAAGGCTCTGGGCCGGACGATGCCGGCGTGGCAAGACGCTCTGGACAGATATTTGACAGCCAAGGGTCACCGGCAGACGTGACCCGTGCGCGGGGCAGTAGAGGCAGGAATTCATGAAGGGCATCATCCTCGCGGGAGGATCGGGCACACGTCTGCATCCGGTGACACTGGGCGTCAGCAAGCAGCTGCTGCCGGTCTTCGACAAGCCGATGATCTATTATCCGATCTCGATCCTGATGATGGCGGGCATCCGCGACATCATGATCATCAGCACGCCTCGCGACCTGCCCCTGTTCCAGGGCCTGCTGGGCGACGGCTCCAGCTGGGGCGTCAATTTCGTCTATGCCGAACAGGCTGAACCGACCGGCCTGGCCGACGCCTATCGCATCGGGGCCGAATTTGTCGGCAACGGACCCTCGACCCTGATCCTCGGCGACAACCTGTTCTATGGGGCCGGCATGGGCCGCATGCTGGAAAGCGCGGCGACCCGCGCCCAGAACGGGGCCTCGGTCTTCGCCTATCTGGTCAAGGATCCCGAGCGCTACGGCGTGGTCGAGTTCGACGAGAACAATCACGCCATCAGCATCGAGGAAAAGCCGGCCCAGCCGCGCTCGAACTGGGCCGTGACCGGCCTCTACATGTATGACAGCCAGGTCGTCGATTTCGCCCGCGACCTGAAGCCTTCGGCGCGCGGCGAGCTGGAGATCACCGACATCAACCGCATCTATCTGGAAAGCGGGTCCCTGTCGGTCGAGCGCATGGGCCGGGGCTTTGCCTGGCTCGATACCGGCACCCATGACAGCCTGCTGGAGGCTTCGGAGTTCGTGCGGGCCATCGAGCACCGCCAGGGCCTGAAGATCGGCTGCTGCGAAGAGGTCGCCTACCAGAACCGCTGGATCAATACCGACCAGCTTCTGGGCCTGGCCCATGACCTGCAGAAGTCGCCCTACGGGGCCTATCTGCGGTCGATCGCCGAAAACTAGGCGGTAGCGCTTTCGGCCCGGTCAACCGGTGCCGAGAGCCTTGCCGACCAATGGTCCAGGCCGCCGAACCGGCCTAAACCGCCAGAAAAATCAGCGAAGTCACGCTGTCCGATGAGATGTTTCACAAGGCTTCAAGGCCTGTTAAGAAGGCGCCCGCTTCACCGGAGTGGAAAGTTGGACGGCTTCGGCCGTCGCCAACCTGTTTGCGAGAGTGTTCGGATTTGTCTGCCGTCAACAGGAATGGCTTCTGAATGAGCCTCTTCGGAAGTTTCAAGGCCGCCGCGCTGGACCTGTACCGCGGCGTGCTCCTGACGCCTCTGTGGTGGCGGGTCAGTATCGAACAGACCGTGACGCGCTATCGCCGCAGCCTGCTGGGTCCTGTCTGGATGGCCAGCACCACCCTGGCGACCGCCTTCTCCCTGGCCATCGTCTTCGGCTCGATCTTCGGCGGCGACGCCAAGGACAACCTGTCCTTCATCATGATCGGCGTGGTCGGCTGGTCGATCACCGGCGGCATCCTGCCCGAGATCGCCAATACCTTCGTCAATGCCGCTGGCTTGATGCAGGTGCGCAACCTGCCGCTGAGCTTTCATGCCTTCCAGCAGATGAGCAAGACCTTCATCAACTTCCTGCACCAGATCATCGGTCTGTGGCTGGTGCTGATCCTGATGAAGCTTGCGGTGATCCCGCACTGGACCCTGCTGGTGAACCTGCCCATCGCCCTGCTGACGGGCCTGTTCATCAGCATTCCGCTGGGCATGATCTCAGTGCGTTTCCGCGACATCAACTATATGGTCGGTTTCGTCGCACAGAGCCTGTTCATGCTCACACCCGTGTTTTGGAAACGCACACAGGTTCCCGAATCAATGCGCTGGATCGTCGATCTCAACCCGTTCAGCCACCTGCTTGAGATTGTCCGGCAGCCGTTGATGGGGGCCGCTGCGCCGATCCATGATGTCCAGGCGTCACTGGCCTTCCTCGGCGTCGCCGCGCTGCTTACGCTGATCAGCCTCACCCTTGTCCGCACCCGCGTCGTGTTCTGGCTGTAGGCGACATGAACAGTTCCATCGAACTCACCGACGTCACGCTCGACTACAACCTCTACAGCGTGCGCGCCCAGTCGCTGCGCAACACCGTGCTGAACATGGCGGTCGGCGGCCGTCTGATCCAGGAGGGCAAGGACGTCACCTATGTCCGGGCCCTGTCGAATGTCAGCCTGAAGCTCCAGGAAGGCGACCGCCTGGCGGTGATCGGCCACAACGGTTCAGGCAAGACCTCGCTGCTGAAGATCCTGGCCGGCATCTATTCGCCGACCTCGGGCAAGGTGGATGTGCGCGGGCGGATCAGCTCGATGATCTCGATCTCGGTCGGCCTCGACATCGAAGCCTCGGGTCTGGAGAACATCCGCAACCTGGCCATGATGCAGATGATGTCGGACCGCGAGATCAAGAAGCGCCTGCCCTCGATCGTCGAGTTTTCCGGCCTCGGTGCCTTCGTGCACATGCCGCTGAAAACCTATTCAGCCGGCATGGCCGCGCGCCTGACCTTCTCGGTGGCCACCCAGATGGACGCCGAGATCCTGATCATGGACGAGTGGATCAGCGCCGGCGACGCCGACTTCCAGAAGCGCGCCGCCGACCGTCTCAACAGCATGGTCGATTCCGCCAAGATCGTTGTGCTGGCCACCCACGACTATCAACTGGCCGCCAAGGTCTGCAACAAGGTCATGACCATGGAATCCGGCGTGCCGACCTTCCTGGGCACCACGGAAGAATGGCTCGAGAGAAGCAGCGCCGCGTGAGCGAGCGGCTTCCTGCGCCCCGGAAGGCCGTCGAGCCGACCGGAACGCCCGGTCAGTTCAGGACCCATGCCCCCGACGCGGAACTGCTGCTGCGCCTGACCCGGGCCGAACAGCCACCCTTTGACGACATCGCGTCTGTCCGGGTGACGGTGACGCTTCGAGCCCTTGAAGGCCAGGTCGAGGCCCCGAGTGTCCTGATCGACTGGGGCGATGGTCTTGACCAGGCCCAGCCCGTGATGCTCAAGCGCCTGGCGGAAGACACCTATGTGGTGGTGGCCCATACCAATGCCGGGGCCCTCAGCCAGGTCGTGCTGCTGCCCTCCAGTGCGCCGGGCCTGTTCGAACTCAGCGCCTTTCGGCTCGAACCCGCCGCCGAGCCCGCCGCCGGGGCACCGCGGCTGTCGGCTCCCCGCCGTCTGCTGCGGGCCGGACTCCGCCGGATGGCCCCTGGCACCGCCCGGGCGGTCCGGATCGCCCTGCGCACCCTGAGGCATCCCGAGAGCACGCTCCGCCTGGTCCGCCAGACCCTGACACCGCGCCGTCAGGACCCCTGGCGCGACGCCTATCAGCACGCCTTCAATGTGGCGCGGCACGCCTTCAGCCCCCATTTCGCCGCTCCGGCCCTGGGTCCGCCGCCAAGGGCCGATGAGGCCCCCCGCGTGCTGGCCTTCTACCTGCCGCAGTACCATCCGTTCCCGGAGAACGACCAGTGGTGGGGCAAGGGCTTCACCGAGTGGACCAATGTCAGCAAGGCGACGCCGCAGTTTGTCGGCCATTACCAGCCCCGCCTGCCCGGCGAACTGGGCTTCTATGACCTGAGGGTGCCCGAGGTCCTGCAGGCCCAGGCGGCCCTGGCCCGCAGCGCCGGCGTCGACGCCTTCTGCTTCCATTACTACTGGTTCGGCGGCAAGCGGCTGCTGGAACGGCCGCTCGACGCCTTTGTCGCCGATCCCGCCATCGACCTGCCCTTCGCCCTCTGCTGGGCCAACGAGAACTGGACCCGCCGCTGGGATGGCGACGAACAGGACGTCCTGATGGCCCAGGACCATTCGCCGGAAGACGACCTGGCCCTGCTCGACGATCTGGCCCGCTACATGGCCTCGCCGCGCTATGTCCGGGTGGGCGGCCGGCCGCTGCTGATCCTCTATCGCCCCGACACCCTGCCCGATGCGGCCGCCACGCTCGAGCGCTGGCGGGACCGCGCCCGCGAGCGGGGTCTGGGCGAGCTGTTCATCCTCTGCACCAACGCCTTCGGCTATTCGGCCTGGCGGGAAGCGGGCTTCGACGGCCAGGTCGAGTTTCCGCCCCATGCCCTGAAAAAGGGCGAGATCACCGAAAGCGTCGAGCGTCTCAATCCCGACTTCAACGGCCGGGTCTATGACTATGACGCCGTGGTCCAGGACCGGATCGCCGCCCTTGAAAGCCGGACGGACCCCCGGATCTATCCCGGCGTGATGCCCTCCTGGGACAATGAGGCCCGCAAGCCGGGCTGCGGCAACATCTTTCACCAGGCCACGCCGCAACGCTTTCATGACTGGGCCGGCGCCGCCCTCGACTGTTCGGTGCGTCTGGCTCCGGCGGACGAGCGGCTGGTCTTCGTCAATGCCTGGAACGAATGGGGCGAGGGGGCCTATCTGGAGCCGGACCGCTGGCTGGGCCATGCCTCGGCCCAGGCCCTGCGCAATGCTGTCGCCAGCCGCGCCCCGACCCCGGCCCGCAACCACCCGGCCGTCGCCGCCTCGCAAGGCAGCGAGAAGCGCCATGACGCGGTGATGCTGTTTCACATCTTCTATGCCGATCTGGTCGACGACCTGGCCCAGCGCCTGGCACCGCTACGGGCCGAGATGGACGTCATCATCACCTTCCCCGACCAGTGGTCGGAGGCGGCCGTCGAGGCCCTGGCGGCGGCGGTACCGGGGGCCGTCCTGGTGCCCATGGCCAATCGCGGCCGGGATGTGCTGCCGTTCCTGACCGCCCTGCGGATCGCCCGTGAGCGCGGCCATACGGTCTTCTGCAAGGCCCATACGAAGAAGTCCCCGCACCGGTCGGACGGTGCCGCCTGGCGCGACCGGCTGCTGGACGGCCTGATGTCGGCCGAGCGCGCCCGCAAGGCCCTCGACCTGTTTGCCGGGGATGCTCGGCTGGGCCTGCTGGCCCCGGACAGCGCCCGCATGCTGTTCAGCGATCCGGGCGTCATGGTCCACAATGGCGAGGGCGTCGACCGCCTGTCGCGGCAGCTGAACTTCCGTTATGGCCCCGACACGGCCTTTCCGGCCGGGACGATGTTCTGGGGCCGCATTGCAGCCTTCGAGGCCCTGGCGGGTCACGACCTGACCTTTGAGCCCGAGCTTGGCCGGGTTGACGGGACCCTGGCCCACGCCTTTGAGCGCAGTGTCGGCTGCCTGGCCGAAGCGGCCGGATTCCGGGTGTCCTGGGATCTTTAGGCCAGGGCCTGCCGGCACAGGGCCAGGGCGGGCGGAACCTGTTTCGGCTTGAGGCGACAGGGCGCGCGGCAGGCGCGCGCCCCTGGGATCAGATCAGCCGGCGGCCGCGACCACGGCCTCGGCGGTGATGCCGAATTCCTTGTAGAGGCGCTCGAACGGGGCGCTGGCACCGAAGCCGGTCATGCCGACAAAGCCGCCGTCCTCGCCGATGAAGCGTTCCCAGCCCTGGCGGATGCCCGCCTCGACCGCGATGCGCTTCGGAGCCGTCCCGATAACGGCCTGGCGATAGGCGGCCGGCTGCTGGTCGAACAGTTCCCAGCAGGGCACCGAGACCACGCGGGTCGGCTTGCCCTGGCCCTGCAGGATGTCGCGCGCGGCCACGGCCACGGCCACTTCGGTGCCGGTGGCAAAGATCGTCACCGCCGCCGCGCCGCCCTCGGCGGCCAGCAGTTCATAGGCCCCCTTGGCCGACAGGTTTTCGGATCCCGAACCGCGCACGCCGGCCGTCTTCTGGCGCGACAGGGTCATGACCGAAGGGGTCGAGGTCTGCTGCAGGGCCAGCTTCCAGCACTCGGCGGCTTCCACCGCGTCGGCCGGACGGAAGACCAGCAGGTTGGGAATGGCGCGCAGGGAGGCCACGTGCTCGACCGGCTGGTGGGTCGGGCCATCCTCGCCCAGGCCGATGGAGTCGTGGGTCATGACGTGGATGACCTTGGCCCCCATCAGGGCCCCGAGCCGGATCGCCGCGCGGCTGTAGTCGGCAAAGGCCAGGAAGGTGCCCGAATAGGGAATGACGCCACCGTGCAGGGCCATGCCGTTCATGGCCGCAGCCATGCCGAACTCGCGGACGCCATAGTGGACATAGCGGCCGGCATAGTCCGGCGCGTCGAGGGGCTGCATGCCCTTGACGAAGGTGTTGTTCGAGCCGGTCAGGTCGGCCGAGCCGCCGATCATCTCCGGAATCGCCGGGATCAGGTGATCCAGGGCGGCACCGGAATGGACGCGGGTGGCATTGGCCGGCTTGGTCTCCGCCATCTTGGCGATGTGGGCGTCGACGGCTTCAAAGGCGCCCGTCGGCAGGGCCCCGGAGACCGCCCGGTTGAACTCGGCGGAGTGGGCCGAGCCCTTCAGGCCCGCTTCCCAGGCCTTGCGGACGCGGGCACCGCGGCGGCCGACGCTCTTCCAGGCCTTGGCGATGTCATCCGGCACCGTGAACGGCTGGGCGTCCCAGCCCATGGCGACGCGCGAGGCGGCGATCTCGTTGTCGAACAGGGTGTAGCCGTGGCTGTGGGGGTCGCCTTCTTTCGGACCCGCGCCCTTCGAGATCAGCGTCTTGCACGCGATCATGGTCGGGCGGTCCTGCTTGGTGGCCCAGCGCAGGGCAGCGGCGATCTTGCCATGGTCGTGGCCGTCGACGACCTTGACCGCCCAGCCGGCGGCCTTGAAGCGCGCGACCTGGTCGCCGGTCTCGGCGATGGTGGCAACGCCGTCGATCGTGGTGTTGTTGTCGTCGAACAGCACGGTCAGCTTGGCCAGCTTCAGGCGGCCGGCGATGCTGATGGCTTCATGGCTGACACCTTCCATCAGGCAGCCGTCACCGGCGATCACCCAGGTGCGGTGATCGACGAGCTCGGACCCGAAGCGCGAGGCCAGGTGGGCTTCGGCCATGGCCATGCCCACGGCTGTGGCCAGGCCCTGGCCCAGCGGACCGGTGGTGCATTCCACGCCAGGCGTGTGGTGAACCTCGGGGTGGCCGGGGGTTAGCGAGCCCCACTGCCGGAAATTCTCGATTTCCTTCATCGTCACGGCCTTGAAGCCGGTCAGGTGAAGCAGGGAATAGAGCAGCATAGAGCCGTGGCCCGCCGACAGCACGAAGCGGTCGCGGTCGGCCCAGTCCGGCTTGCTGGCGTCAAACTTGAGGAACTTGCTCCACAGCACGGTCGCCACATCGGCCATGCCCATCGGCATGCCCTGGTGTCCGGACTTGGCCTTGTGGACCGCATCCATGGAAAGGACGCGGATCGCGTCGGCCATTTTGATGGGCGAAACGGGCATGGGCGTTCGTCTTTGTTCGTTGTGTTTTGCAGGGCTGCGCGGGCGCGAGGTCGCACGATGACCCTTTCGGGTCAAGGTTTGCAGGTGCTGGTCATCATGCTCCGGACACGTTATAGCTTGAACCCGACTTATGCTCAGTTTCAGCATAACCTCGAAAGGTCGATCGCTTGACGAGCCTCCCGTTCTTCTCGCCCTACCGACATGGCTTTGTCCGCGTGGCCACGGCCGTTCCCAAGGTCAGGCTGGTCGATCCGGCCGCCAATGCCGCCAGCACGCTGGACCAGGTGCGCGAGGCCGATGCGGCCGGCGTGGCGGTGATGGTGTTCCCGGAACTGGGCCTGACCGGCTATTCGATCGACGACCTGCTGCAGCAGACCGCCCTGCTAGACGCGGTCGAGACGGCCATCGAGACCCTGGCCAGGGCCAGCGCCGACCTGGCACCGCTGTTCATCGTCGGCGCGCCGCTCAGGCTCGAAGGTCGGCTCTACAACACCGCCATCGCCATCCAGGGCGGCCGGGTGCGGGGCGTGATCCCCAAGAGCTTCCTGCCCAACTATCGCGAATTCTACGAGCGCCGCTGGTTCACCCCCGGCGCCGGCGTGGTCGGCCGGACCGTGACCCTGGCCGGGCAAAATGTGCCGTTCGGGACCGACATTCTCCTTCGGGCCAGCGGCCCGACACCCTTCACTGTGGGTATCGAGATCTGCGAAGACGTCTGGACGCCGACTCCGCCCAGCACCGCCCAGGCCTTGGCGGGCGCCGAGATCCTGCTGAACCTGTCGGCCAGCAACATCACCATCGGCAAGTCCGAGACCCGCCGCCTGCTCTGCGCCAGCCAGTCAGCCCGCGCCATTGCCGCCTATGTCTATTCGGCGGCCGGGGCGGGCGAGAGCTCGACCGACGTGGCCTGGGACGGCCATGCCGACATCCACGAGATGGGCAATCTGCTGGCGGAAACCCCGCGCTTCTCGACCACCGCCGTCATGGCCCTGGCCGATATCGATGTCGACCGGATCCGCCAGGAGCGGATGCGGGTGGTCAGTTTCGGCGATGCCGCCGCCCTGACCCCGAGCGCGTTCCGGATCGTGCCCTTTGACTTCACCCCGCCGGCCGGCGACCTGGCCCTGGCCCGCACCGTCGAGCGCTTCCCGTTCACGCCGTCCGACCCGGCCAGGCTGCGCGACAACTGCTACGAGGCCTACAATATCCAGGTCCAGGGCCTGGCCCGCCGGGTCGAGGCCTCGGGCCTGAAAAAGCTGGTGATCGGCATATCGGGTGGCCTCGACTCGACCCATGCCCTGATCGTCGCCGCCAAGGCCATGGACCAGCTGTGCCTGCCCCGCGCCAATATCCTGGCCTATACCCTGCCGGGCTTCGCCACCTCGGACCGCACCAAGGCCAATGCCTGGGCCCTGATGAAGGCCATGGGCGTGACGGCCGGCGAGATCGACATCCGTCCGGCCGCCGAGCAGATGCTGAAGGACCTCGACCATCCCTATAGCCGGGGTGAGGCGGTCTATGACGTGACCTTCGAGAACGTCCAGGCCGGCCTACGCACCGACTATCTGTTCCGCCTGGCCAATCATAACGGGGCCCTGGTCGTCGGCACCGGCGACCTGTCGGAACTGGCCCTGGGCTGGTGCACCTATGGCGTCGGCGACCAGATGAGCCACTACAATCCCAATTCCGGGGTGGCCAAGACCCTGATCCAGCACCTGATCCGCTTCGTAGCGGCTTCGGGCGATGTCGATGCGGCCACGGCCGACCTGCTGGAGGACATCCTCGCCACCGAGATCTCGCCGGAACTGGTGCCGGGCGAACAGGTCCAGGCCACCGAGAGCTTTGTCGGTCCCTATGCCCTGCAGGACTTCAACCTCTATTACCTGACCCGCTATGGCATGACACCGTCCAAGATCGCCTTCCTGGCCTGGACCGCCTGGCATGACGCCGGCCAGGGCGGCTGGCCGGTCGGCCTTCCCGAGGACCAGAGGCGCGCCTATGATCTGGCCGAGATCCGGCGCTGGCTCGAGCTCTTCCTGCGCCGCTTCTTCGCCAACCAGTTCAAGCGCTCGGCCATGCCCAACGGGCCCAAGATCTCGTCGGGCGGAGCCCTGTCGCCGCGTGGCGACTGGCGGATGCCCTCGGATGCGACAGCCGAGGTCTGGCTGGCCGAACTGCAGGCCGGCGTACCGGCCTGAACCTTTCACCCATCCCGCCCCTTGCGTCGGATGATCGTTAAGATACCCGTGCTAGTTGGCGATGAGGCCCCGTGGCGGGGTCGATGATCCTGGGGGTCTTGTGAGCGCGATCTATCCGGTGATCCTGTGCGGCGGTTCGGGCACCCGCCTGTGGCCGGCCTCGCGCGCCGACCAGCCCAAGCAGTTCCTGAAACTGATCGGCGCGACCTCCAGCTTCCAGGACACCGTCCTGCGGGTGAAGGACCTGCCCGGCCGGGCCGAGATCGTCATCGTCACCGGCGAGGCCATGGTCGGCTTTGTCCTGGCCCAGTGTGACGAGATCGATGTGGCGGTCACCGTGCTGGTCGAGCCGGAAGCCCGCGACTCGGCCCCCGCCGTCGCTGCGGCCGCCGCCTATGTCCAGTCCCGCGACCCGGACGGCGTGGCCCTGATGCTGGCCGCCGATCACCATATTGCCGAGCCGGAGATCTTCGGTCAGGCGGCCCTGACCGCAGCTCGGGCCGCCGCCGAGGGCTGGATCGTCACCTTCGGGGTCCGGCCGACCGGGCCGGCCACCGGCTTTGGCTATATCCGCCCCGGCGAGCCCCTGGCGGGCGGCGCCGTCAACCGGGTGGCCGCCTTCGTCGAAAAGCCCGACCGTGCCACCGCCGAAACCTATGTCGCCCAGGGCTATCTCTGGAACAGCGGCAATTTCGCCTTCAAGGCCGAGGTCCTGATGGGCGAACTCGACGCCTTTGAACCCAGCGTTTCGGCCGCCGCCCGCGCCTGTGTCGCCGCCCTCGACGTCAAGGACGGCCTGGGTCGGCTGGACAAGGCCGCCTTTGGCCAGGCGGCCAGGATCTCGCTCGACTATGCCGTCATGGAGCGGACCCAGAAGGCCGCCGTGGTCCCCGCCGCCTTTTCGTGGTCGGATCTGGGGGCCTGGGATGCGATCTGGGAGGCCTGTCCCAAGACCGAGGACGACAATGCCGTGTCCGGCGACGTCACCCTGATCGATTGCGAGCGGGTCCTGGCCCGGTCGACCGGTCCGTTCATCGGCGTGATCGGCCTGTCCGACATCATTGTGGTCGCCGAGCCCGACGCGGTGCTGGTCTGCCACCGCGACGCCAGCCAGGTCGTGAAGACCCTGGTCGACGGTCTCAAGCGCGACGGTCGCGCCATCGCCCATGGTCGCGAGCGTGGCGGAGCCCGGCGGCTCCTGTCGACCACGGCCACGGCCAGAGTCGAACAATGGGCCCTGAAGGCCGGCGAAACGGTCGAGCTTCCTGCCGGAGTCGTTCAGGTGCTGGAGGGAGACGTGGAGGGCCTTGGCCCGGTCACCAGCCTGGACCAGCCCCAAACCGTCAGGGCCTCAAACACCGCTATTCTGCTGATCACGTCGCGGCCTTAACGGCCCGGTCCATTTCGGCGATCGCACAGACGATATGATAGAACGAGGAGGCCGGGGCGGCTTCCTCAACAAAGGTGCCGTCGGGCCTGAGCTTGTCTCGCCACAGGCCCGGCACGGGCGTGCGGAGATATTGCAGCAGGCCCTCGGCCCCGTCGGCCGCCACACCCCACCAGCGCGCTTCGCCGGTGATCTCGGCGGCCAGCACCCCGGCCTTGATCCGCTCGGTTTGCGGCCAGAGACGCGCCCCCCCGTCATGGACGCTCATGTCGGTGAGCAGGGCATTGATGGCCACGCCGCGTTCGGCATCGACCCCGACGGTCTCGGCGAGATCGATCATCCGCAGGGCCGCGGCAGTGGCGTCGGGCCGGGCGGCCAGTCGTCCCCAGCGCAGCAGCAGCCAGCCCCATTCATACTGATGGCCCGGTTCCCAGATCTGGCCGGTCTGGCCCGGAGCGGGAGTCCAGTCCGCCGCGAAAAACTCGCGCAGGGCCCCGGTCCCCGGGTCAATGAACCGCGCCAGGGCCAGTTCGGCGATCTCGTCGGCCAGGCTCCGCCAGACCGGATCAGGGTCGAACGCCGCCCAGGCCAGGCAGGCCTCAAAGAGGTGCATGTGCGGATTGGAATGCTGCGGCGGGTCCATCGGTGTCGACTCGCGGAAGCCGCCCAGCTCGTGTTTCAGGGTGTCGATCAGGGTCTGGCGGACCGACACGGCCACTTCGCGCAGATCGGCACGGCCGGTCACCTGGCAGGCACTGGCCAGGGCGAACAGGGCGAAGGCCTGGTCATAGAGCGCGGCCGTCTCATCCAGGCTGACGCCCCCGGGCCCGACCAGGGTGCGGAACAGGCCGTCGGGCCGACGATAGACGTCGAGATAATAGCCCAGGCCATGGTCCACCGCCGACCGCCAGGGCCCACTCCAGCCGAGATCGCCGGCGGCGGCGAAGGCATAGATCTGGCGCGGCAGCACCCGACCCCGGCGCGGCGAATCGATCGCCTCGCCCGATTGCTGGACGGTCTCGAAGAAGCCGCCGCCGGTCTGGTCTGCCCCGACTGACCACCACAGGGGAAAGGCCGTCTGGTTGACCCAGGTCTTCAGACGGTCGCGCAGGCGCGCGGCATCAGAGAAGGCATCGGTCATCAGAAGCGCTCCGGGTGGAGGCTGCTTTCTAGGCCAAGTTGCGGCCCAGCGCCAAGACGCCGGCTTGGCGCCGCACGGCCTCAGGCGATAAAGCTCGCCCCATGGACACCCTGCCGCCCCTCGCCGCCGTTTTCCTCGACCGGGACGGCGTGCTCAATATCGACCATGGCTATGTCAGCGACCCCGACCGCCTAGAGTGGATCGAGGGTGCCCGCGAGGCCGTCGTCGCCCTGACCCGGGCCGGGCTGAGGCTGATGGTGGTGACCAACCAGTCCGGGATCGGCCGCGGCTATTTCGAGGAGGCCGCCATGCACGGCTTCCATGCCGAGATGCAGCGGCAGCTGGCACCCCTCGGCGGCCGGATCGAGACCTTCTATTTCGCGCCCCATCACGAAGATGCCGCCGTGGAGGCCTATCGGGTCGCCGACCATCCGGACCGCAAGCCCAATCCCGGCATGCTGCTGCGCGGTCTGGCCGAGGCCGGCCTGACCGCCGACCAGGCGGTGATTATCGGCGACAAGCCCAGCGACGTGGAGGCCGGCCGCAGGGCCGGCATGCCGGGCTATCTGTTCCCGGGCGGCGACCTGCATGCCTTTGTCGTCTCGGTGCTGGGCGACCGGGTCCCCGGCCTGGCATGAGCCTGAAGGTCCTGCAGTTCGGGGCCACCGGCCAGGTCGGTCAGGCCCTGATCGCCGCCGGCCGGGGGAAACTCAGCCTGACGACCCTGACGCGCGCCGAGGTCGACCTGACCGACCCCGCTGCCGTCCGCGCCGCCGTGCTGGCGGCCGATTGCGACCTGGTCTGGAACGCTGCCGCCTTCACCATGGTCGACAGGGCCGAGGCCGAGCCCGAGGCGGCCTTCGCGGTCAACGCGACCGCACCGGAGGCCATGGCCGCCGCCTGCAGCGAACGCGACGTCCCCTTCGTGCACCTGTCGACCGACAGCGTCTTCGACGGCCAGACCGATCGACCCTATGTCGAGGCCGACCCGGCCCGGCCGATCAGTGTCTATGGCCGCTCGAAACTGGCGGGCGAGGCGGCCGTTCTGGCCCGGCCACGCACGGCGGTGCTCCGGGTCTCCTGGGTGTTTTCCCTCTATGGCCGCAACTATGTCGCCTTCATGCTGGAGCTGGGCCGCACCCGCGACGTGCTGAAGGTGGTCGCCGACCAGTATGGCAGCCCCACCGACGGCGAGGCCCTGGCTGCCTTCATGGTCGAAGCCGCGCCACGCTGGGCGGCGGGCGGAGCGGGCGACGCGGCCTTTGGCCTGTTCCATTTCGCCAATGCCGGCGAGACTAGCCGCTTCGACTTCGCCCAAGCCGCCATCGCGCGCGATCCCCTGACCCGGGCGCACCTGGAGCCCACGACCCAGGCCGCCTTTGCCGAGGCCGCGGCCCGACCGCCGCGCTCACCCCTGGACAGTGGCAAGCTGGCCCGGGTGTTTGGCTTCACGCCCCAGCCCTGGCGACCGGCCGTTGAGCGGGCAGCCGACCAGCTTGTGCTGGCGTGGGCGGCTCCGGCGCGATAAACCGGCCAAAATCTCCATAAAATCCAGCGCAAGAGTCCCATGCAGATCTTCCTCGACAGCACCGACACCAAGGTCATTGCCGACCTGGCCTCCACCGGCCTGGTGGATGGCGTGACCACCAACCCGACCCTGATCGCCAAGTCGGGCCGGCCGATGCTGGAGGTGATCGCCGAGATCTGCGACCTCGTGCCGGGTCCGATCAGCGCCGAGGTGGCCGCCACCACCGCCGACGCCATGATCGCCGAAGGCCAGAAGCTGGCCGGCATCGCGCCCAATGTCGTGGTCAAGATCCCCCTGACCCGCGATGGCCTGATCGCCTGCACCGCCTTCGCCAATGAAGGCATCTCGACCAATGTCACCCTGTGCTTCTCGCCGACCCAGGCCCTGCTGGCCGCCAAGGCCGGGGCGACCTTCGTCTCGCCCTTCATCGGCCGGCTGGACGATTACGGCTTCGACGGCATGGACCTGATCCGCGACATCCGCACCATCTATGACAATTACGGCTACGAGACCGAGATCCTCGCCGCCTCGGTGCGCAATGTCGCCCACGTCAAGGACGCCGCCATTGTCGGCGCCGACGTCGTCACCATCCCGCCCGCCGTGTTCAGCGACCTGTTCAAGCATCCCCTGACCGACAAGGGCCTGGAACAGTTCATGAAGGACTGGGCCGGCACGGGCCAATCCATCCTCTAGGGGTTGATCTGAGTGGCAGCGGGTTCGCCTGCTGCCACTCAGGGTGATCGCTGATTATTTCGCTGACGCGAACTGTATTCGCACATGCGGTCTTTTGTCCTAGGCTGGTCCCAGCCACAGGAGAGACCCTCATGGTCCCGAGCGACGCCATCGCCGAGTTTCGCCTCGCCGATACCGCCGAAGCCGCGAGCTTCTCGACCTTTCTCCAGGGCTTCCTGTCGGCCAACGGCTATCCGTTCGTAATCATCCACAATGCCCCGGACCTCACCGGTGAGCGCCGCCGGGTGGAGTTCGAAGACGCCAGGGTCAGCCGCAAGTTCGCCCAGGAGTGGCTGCGCCTTCGGGGCACACTGGGCCAGGCCTGAACCGGTCCCGCCGCCCGCCGCCTGCCACTCAGGCCCTGGGCGGTGAAGGGGTCTTGCTCGAGCCCGATTTCCGGCCACCACGGGCCCCTGGCAGCTTGAACATCAGATGGTGTTCCCCCTCACCCGGCATGGCCGGCGAAGGATCGACCGCCTTTGACGGGCGCGGCGGCGGCAGGTCCTGGCGGGCCGGATATTCCGACAGCAGGTGAGCGGTCAGCATCAGGTCGGTCCTGACCGCGGCATAGTCCTCACGGGCGGTCCAGGCGCGGATCGCGGCCTGGGCGAAGGCTTCCGACAGGTCGGTGACCTCGATCTGCACCGCCGGCTCCTGGCGGATGCGCGGATCGCCCTCGGCCCGCTCGCGCAGGCGCTTGAGAACCGCGACCAGATCGGTCTTCAGCGGGACCTTGAACAGCACGTCCACCCGCCGCGTCCGGTGGGTGGAGTAGTTGAGGATGACGTCGCCGAACACCTTGCTGTTGGGGATCATCACCTTGACGTTGTCGGGGGTGGCGATCTCGGTGAAGAGCAGGTCCAGCGACTTGACCGTGCCGATCCGCGTCGCCGTCTCGATGGTGTCGCCCACCTTGTAGGGGCGGAACAGCAGGATCATCACTCCGGCCGCCACGTTCGACAGCGCCCCCTGCAGCGCCAGGCCGATGGCCAGCGAAGCCGCGCCCAGCACGGCGATGATCGAGGTGGCCTGCACGCCCACCTGCTGCAGCACCGCCACCAGGCCGACGGCGATCACCGCATAGCGCACCAGTGAGGCGCCGAAGGTCTGCAGGGTGGGGTCGGGATTGGTCCGGTGTACGCGGCCCAGGGCCCGCCGCATCGCCCCGGCCAGCCATCCCGCCAGCCAGAAGGTCAGGATCAGGATGATCCCGGCCACCACCAGATTGATCGCCACCTTGCCCGACCAGTCGAGGAAGTGTCCCAGCATGGTCTCGTCGGGTTTCACATGGGCAATCGAGGGGAGGCGGGCATCGGGCGGAATAAGCGTCGGCTTGGTCATGGAACTCTCGATGGCGCCCCCACCGCGAGCGGTCAACGGCGAGGTCCCCCGGCCTGTTCCGTCACGACGGCGCTTCGTGCCCGCGAAACAGTCGGTTACATCAATTGGCTCGAACTCGCTTCGATCCGCCTCTATGAGCCCCGCCCATGAGCATGCCCTTCATCGACCTCGCCGCGCAGCAGCGCCGGATCCGTGACCGCATCGACGTCGCCATCGCCGGCGTCCTCGACAGCGGTGCCTATGTGATGGGCCCGCAGGTCCGCGAGTTCGAGGCCAAGCTGGCGGCGTTCGGCCAAGCCAAGCTCGCCCTGTCCTGCGCCAACGGCACCGATGCCATCGCCCTGCCGCTGATGGCCTGGGGTATCGGCAAGGGGGATGCGGTGTTCTGCCCGTCCTTCACCTTCGCCGCCACGCCCGAGGTGGTGCCCTGGGTCGATGCGACGCCGGTCTTTGTCGACATCCTGCCCGACACCTTCAACATCGATCCGGCCAGGCTCGAAGCCGCCATCGCCGCTGTGAAGGCCGAAGGCCGGCTGACCCCCAGGGTGGTGATCGCCGTCGACCTGTTCGGCCAGCCGGCTGACTATCCGGCCCTCAAGGCCATCTGCGACCGTGAAGGCCTGAAACTGATCGCCGACAGCGCCCAGGGCTTCGGCTGCACCCTCGATGGCAAGCATCCCCTGCACTGGGCCGATGTCGCCACCACCAGCTTCTTCCCGGCCAAGCCGCTGGGCTGCTACGGCGACGGCGGGGCCGTTCTGACCAACGACCAGGACCTCTGGGACCTGATGGACAGCTACCGCGTGCACGGCAAGGCCGTGGCCCCCGACCTTGTCGGCCGCACCTTCGATCACGACACCAAGTACCTGAACACCCGCATCGGCATGAACTCGCGCCTCGACACCATCCAGGCAGCGATCCTGATCGAGAAGCTGGCGATCTTTGCCGAAGAGATCGCCCTGCGCCAGGTCGTGGCCGACCGATATGCCGAGGGTCTGAAGGATGCCGTTCTCTCAACGCCCAGCGTCATCGCCGGGGGCGTCTCGGTCTGGGCCCAGTATGTGATCGAGCACCGCAACCGTGACGGCCTGGCGGCGCATCTGAAGGCGCACGGCATCCCGACGGCGGTCTATTATCCGGTCCCGATGCACATCCAAGCCCCCTATGCCGACTTCCCGCGCGGGGTCGGCGGCCTGCCGGTGACCGAAGCCAAGGCCGAGTCCGTCCTGGCCCTGCCCATGCATCCCTATCTGGGCGAGGCCGATCAGCAGATCATCATCGACGCGATCCGGGCCTTCGACGGCTAGCGAAATCTGCTTCAGGCGGCGACGGCACGATCCAGGGCGTCATAGAGCGCGCGGATATCGAGGGGCTTGGCCAGCCAGTCCGTCATGCCGGCGTCGTGGCAGGCCCTGACCTCCTCGACCGCCACGCCGGCGCTGAAGCCGATCACCGGCGTATGGCGATTGAGGCCGTCGCCCGCCCGCAGTCGCCGGGTCGCCTCGCAACCGTCGAGGCCGGGCATGTTGACGTCCATCAGCACGATGTCGAACCGTTCTGCGGCAAGGCATTTCAGCGCCGACAGTCCATCCGAGGCCGTCGACAGGCTGACGCCGAGGGGTTCAAGCACCAGGGCCAGGGTACGGCGATTGACCTCGTGGTCATCGACGGCCAGCACCCTGAGGCTCGACATCCGGGGCGTTGCGCCCTCGTCCCGCGCCGCGACGGCCGCCGTTTCCGGTCGACCCTCCGGCAGGGTCAGGGAGAGGCGGAAGATTGCGCCCCGGGGCTCGGCAGGACGGGCATCCAGCTCGCCGCCCATGAGCCGCGCCAGTTCCCGGCTGACGGTCAGGCCCAGGCCCGTGCCGCCATAGGTGCGCGCGGTTTCCTGCGAGGCCTGGCTATAGGGCGTGAACAGGCGGGCCATGGCCTCAGGCGGAATCCCCGCACCATGGTCCTGCACCTCGATGACGATCTGCAGCTGGCCGTCCGCCTGGGGGGCCACCGCCAGACGCAGGTCAATGACCCCTTCGTCGGTGAACTTCACGGCATTGGACAGCAGGTTGTTGAGGATCTGCCGAAGCCGGAACGGATCACCCTGGACCCAGACCGGTGCCTGATCCTCCGGACCCTGGCGCAGAACCAGCCCCTTGGCGACGGCCTGGGCGGTCCAGAACCGGGTGGCGTCACCCATAGCCCCCAGCAGGTCGAAATTGCGGGTTTCCAGACTCATGGCCCGGGCCTCGATCTTGGCCTGGTCCAGCATGTCGGTCAGCAATCCGGTCATCAGATGGCCGGCGTCGACGATGAGGTCTGCGGTGGCGGCCGTCTGGGCAGGAGGAACGCCCCGACGGATCAGATGGGCGCCGGCTAGGATCGCGGACAGCGGCGTGCGCAGCTCATGACTGACTATGGCCGCCATCGCTGCCCGGTCGGCCACGGCAGCCTCGGCCTGGATGCGGCGGGCGTCCGATTCCGCATGGGCCAGGACCACGGCCTTGCGGGCCTGGTGCAAACGCCGCCAGGTGCTGTGTACCGCGATGGTGAAGAAGATCACCATCGTCGCCAGGATGGCCACCTGGCCGTAGGAGGTGCGCCACCACCAGATCGGCAGCGTGACCAGGCTGATCGCATAGGGTCCGGCCCCCAGATAGAACAGAGGCCGGCTGTCGACGCCGGAGGCGACATTGTTCAGCAGTCCTCCCGCCAGCAGCAGCAGGGCCAGGGCCATCAGGGACGGCTGGTCGCTGTACCAGAGGATCGCCGCTGCACCGGCATGGACCGCCCCCATGGTGAAGACAGAGACCAGCATCAGCACTGTCCAGGCCTCGACATGGCGGGTCGGCATGCGCCCCCTGGCAAAGGGCCTGACCGCGATGAATTCCAGGGCCTGGACCGCCAGGCTGGACAACACCCACATCCCGATCAGGTCATCCCGCGAAGCCAGATGCAGGGCCCAGCTCAACAGGGCCATGACTCCGAGGCGGGTAAAGACCTGTTTGTAACGCTCATCGGCATTGGCAGGCAGATAGGGCAGCAGGGCCGCCAGAAACTTGGACATGATCTGTCTCCCGTCGCCCGGCCTAGGCAAAACTGGCAAAGGAGAGGTAAACGCTGCGCCCTAGTCCAGCAGGCGCTCCAGGGTTTTGAGTTCATCGGCCTCGCCGGCCGGCTTGTCCCAGCGGATGCGATGGATGCGCGGAAAGCGCATGGCGACGCCGGACTTGTGGCGGGTCGAGCGTTGCAGGCCCTCGAACGCCACCTCGAACACTAGGCCAAAGCCTGCTTCGGCCCGCACCGACCGCACCGGTCCGAACCGCTCAACCGTGTTGTCGCGCACGAATTTGTCGATCCGTTGCAGCTCTTCATCGGTGAAGCCGAAATAGGCCTTGCCCACCGGGGTCAGGGACCGCCCGCCCTGTTCGTCCTCGCGCCAGACCCCGAAGGTGTAGTCGGAATAGAAGCTGGAGCGCCGGCCGTGGCCGCGCTGGGCATACATCAGGACCGCGTCGATCAGCTGCGGATCGCGCTTCCACTTGAACCACGGCCCCTTCGGGCGTCCGGGTTCGTAGACACTGTCGCGACGCTTCAGCATCAGCCCCTCGGCCAGCCGGGCATCGCCCTCCGGCGGCTCGCCCCGCAGGATCGTCAGCCCGGCCCAGGTCTCGAACGGCTGCAGCGGCGACAGGTCGATGCGCGGGCTGGCGATCGCCGCCACAAAGGCTTCCAGCCGCTTCCGGCGCGCGACGAACGGCAGGGCTCGCAGATCGGTCTCGCCGTCCAGCAGCAGGTCATAGGCGCGAATGGCGGCCGGGAAGGCGTCCAGCAGCCTGGCATTGACCGTCTTGCGGTTCAGCCTCTGCTGCAGGTCGCCGAACGGGGCCAGGGCCCCGTCGCGGATCACCAGCAGCTCCCCGTCCAGGGCACCCTCGAAGTTCAGGGCCGCCAGCACGTCGGGAAAGCTCGCCGAGATGTCGTCACCGGTGCGGGTATAGAGCCGCCGCTCGCCCCGCTCCGAAACCGCCTGGACCCGGATACCGTCCCATTTCCACTCGGCCACATAGTCAGCCGGGTCGAGCCTCGCGAAATCCACCGCCTCGTCGATCGCCTGGGCCAGCATCACCGGCCGAAACCGTCCCGGCGCATCGGGCGAGGGCCGCGCCGCCCGTCCCTCCAGCCAGGCCAGCAGGTCGCCATAGGGCGGCTGCAGCCCATGCCAGACCTCCTCGATCTCGCCGATCCCGACCCCGCCCAGATTGGCGCAGGCCTGTTTGGCCAGCCGCGCCGACACTCCCACTCGCAGGCCGCCGGTCACCAGTTTCAGCAAGGCCCAGCGGCCATCGGCATCGAGGGCGTCGAGCCAGGCCTCGATCCGGCCCGCGACCTCGCTGCGGGAAGCTGATTTCAGGGTCTCGACCACCTCAGCGAGTCCCGGCTCGTGATTGGCCCCGGGCCGTGACGGCCAGACCAGGGCCACGGTCTCGGCCAGGTCGCCGACAAAGTCGTAGGACCAACCGAACAGCTGTGGATCCATCCGCGCCTCGACGGCCTTGCGGATCACGGCGGGCTTGGCGGCCGAGAACGACAGGGCCCCGGTCAGGGCCGCCAGGGCATAGCCCCGGTCGGGATCCGGCTGGGTGCGGAGGAAGTCCTCGATCAGGGAGAGCTTGGCGTTGCGCGCACTGGTCAGGGACAGGCGGTCGAGCAGGTGGGCAAAGGCGCGCATCGACATCGCAGGTCTTGCCCCGGAGTGGTTGAGGTCAGGCGGTGCCGGCTTCGTCCAGCTGGCCCAGGATCATGATCTTCTGCCAGATCTTGCGGCCGAGGTCCGAGGTCAAGGTCTCGATGTCGTTGACCGCGGCGACAATGACCGGGTCGTCGCTCTCGCCCGCATAGAGGGCCGCCAGCTTGGCGGTCAGGGCCAGCATCTCGGCGCAATAGTCGAGGTAACGGGCCAGCTGGAAGCGGTTCATCTCGCGCACCGGCGAGGAGGCCGTCCGGGGCCCCAGCACGATGGTCGGGTCCTTGGTCAGCTGATGCATGTCGATGACGTGGGCGAAGGAGCGCAGTTCGTGCAGGGCCTTCTGGACCCGCCCCCGCTTCCAGCGCGCCTCAAGGGACAGCAGGAACCAGGCCGCCGCTCCCGACAGCAGGACAAGGTTGATGGCCGATTCCAGGCCCGAGGCCAGGGTAAGGGCCTCGGCCCGGCCCAGGCTGCCGGCCCAGTCCAGGCGAGTGATCTGACCCACTTCCAGGGTGATGGCCGCCAGGACCACCACCAGCACCAGAAAGCGCAGGCCGAGATAGGGCCGCGACAGGCGCCGGGCCCGGCGGGCGGTGGTCCGCGCCGTCGCGGTCAGCTGGCTGCAGACCTCAGCCAGGCCGGAATTGGGAAACCGCTCTCCGACCCGGACACGCAGGTGGTTGAGGGTATCGACGACCTTGGCCGCATCCAGTTTCCGCGCGTCGTCAATCCTGGCCATCAGCGTCCCCCGTCCGGACCGGACGCTAGCATGGCCGCAAGGCTTGCCGTCAATTCAAACACATGTTTGAACTACCTGTCCCGGAGCGCGATCATGACCTTCCAGCCGCCTGAGCCCTTCACCCTGCATCCGCGCCGCAGCCCCCTGACCACCCCCTGGGAGCCGATCTATGCCGACATCCGCGACGATCGCTGGGTGCTGGGGATCGAGATCCGCGAGCCCCACACCAATTCCCGCGGCGGTCTGCACGGCGGCCTGATCGCCGCCCTGGCCGACAATGCCATGGGCCTGTCCTGCGGGGTGGTGCTGGCGGCGCTGCAGATCCCGTCCCGTGGCCTGGTCACGGTCTCCCTGAGCCTCGACTATCTGGGGGCGGCAAACCTTGGCCAATGGCTGACCTTCGACACCGACTTCATCAAGCCGGGCAAGAGCCTCTGTTTCGCCGGGGCCACGGTCCGCGCCGACGACAAGCCCGTGGCCCGGGCCCACGCGACCTTCAAGGTGGCGGGGGTCTAGCGGGGGCGGGTTGCCACCGGCCAGCGCCGCAGGCCCCCTCCTGACCGCTGTCGCGGTCGTCCTCCCCCTTGTCAGGGGGAAGATGAAACGTGCCGACCCCCATCTTCCCCCTCCGGGGGAGGACGACCTGCGAAGCCGGTCAGGAGGGGGCGAGTGGTCGTAAAGACCACCAAACGCCTACTCCCCCGCCTCCTCGTCATAGCCCACCAGCCGCAGGGCCCGGGCCGGGAGGCCCTCGAGCTCGCACCAGCGCAGCAGGGCCTCTTCGCGGCCGTGGGTGATCCAGACCTCGCCCGGACGGAGTTCCGACAGGGTTTCGGTCAGCTCGTCCCAGTCGGCATGGTCGGACAGGATCAGCGGCAGCTCGACGCCGCGCTGGCGGGCCCGGGCCCGCACCCGCATCCAGCCCGAGGCAAAACAGTCCACCGGATCGGCAAAGCGTCGCGACCAGCGGTCGGCCAGGGCTGAGGGCGGAGCGATGACGATCTGGCCGGCAAAGGCCGCCTTCGACTGGTCGGTGGTGGCGGGAAGCAGTGGCCCCAGATCAATGCCGTGATCCTCGTAGAGGGCATTGAGCCGTTCCAGCGCGCCATGCACATAGATCGGCTGATCCCAGCCGCCCTCGCGCAACAGCCGGATCAGCCGCTGGGCCTTGCCCAGGGCATAGGCCCCGACCAGATGGATGCGCTCGGGAAACTGACCGACACTGGCCAGCAGCCGGGCGATCTCGCCGGCATCGTCGGGATGGCGAAAGACCGGCAGGCCGAAGGTGGCCTCGGTAATGAACACGTCGCAGGGGACGGGCTCGAACCGCGCGCAGGTCGGGTCGCGGCGACGCTTGTAGTCGCCCGAGACCACCATGGTCAGGCCCTTCCAGCGGACCACCGCCTGGGCCGAACCCAGGACATGGCCGGCCGGGACCAGGGACACCGAAACGCCGTTGTGGCTAAAGCTGCCGCCATAGGGGATGGCCTCGCGGCGACCGGCGAAGGCCTCGCCATAACGCACCGCCATGATCGCCAGGGTCTCGGGCGTGGCCGCCACCACGCCGTGGCCCGCCCGGGCATGGTCGGCATGGCCATGGGTGATCACCGCCCGGTCCACGGGGCGGACCGGATCGATATAGAAGTCCCCCGGCGGGCAATAGAGGCCGTCCGGTCGGGGACAGAGAAGGTCTTCAGGTCTGATCACGGTGGATATGACAATGCGCGGGCTGCTAATCATAGCCGCATGAGCGAAGACAACGAACAAACCCGGATGATCGCCACGGCGATGAACGAGGGCAGCCCGCAGGCGCGAGCCCTGGGCTTTACCACATTGAAGATCGGCGACGCGGTGGCGATCCTGAAAGTGCCCTATCGCCCCGAAATCGTCGGCGACCCCGAGACCGGCGTCATCGCCGGCGGAGTGATGACCACCCTGCTGGACCATGCCAGCGGCCAGGCCGTGCATGCGGCCCTGGAGACCTGGACCTCGATCGCCACCCTCGACCTGCGCATCGACTATATGCGCCCGGCCGAACCGGGTCGTGACGTGATGGCCCGGGCCCACTGCTACAAGGTGACCCGCTCGGTCGCCTTCGTCCGCGCCGTCGCCTATGAAGACGACCCCGAGGATCCGGTGGCCACCGCCCAGGCGACCTTCATGCTCGATAGCAGCGCCGGCAAGAAGACCGGGGCCAATCTGAAGCCTTCCCGTTCGCGCCCGCCTGCCGCCAAGCCGAAGGGAGATGCCGCATGACCGATGCCGACAACCGTCTGGTCGCCGTCCTCGGCTCCATACCCTACGCCAAGTTCCTGGGCATCACCGCCGAACTGGCCGGCGACGAGATGACCGCCATCCTGCCGTTCGCCGACCACATCGTCGGCAATCCGATGCTGCCGGCCATCCATGGCGGGGTGCTGGGGGCCTTCATGGAGATGACGGCCCTGGCCCAGCTGTCCGTGGCCGCGCCCCTGAAGCGCCAGCCGCGCACGGTGGATGTCTCGATCGAATATCTGCGCTCGGGCCGGCCGGTGACCACCTATGCCCGGGCGACGATCAAGAAGCTGGGTCGCCGGGTCGCCAATGTCCATGTCGAGGCCTGGCAGGAAACCCGCGCCGCGCCGATCGCCACCCTGCGCGGCATTTTCCTCGTCGCACCCTCGGAAGAGTGAGACCCGCGCCATGGCCCGGGGCAAGGCGTCGCGTGCCGGACGGGACGGGGGCAAGGCCGTTCGCAAGGGCGACCTGCCCTCGAAACCCTGTCTGGCCTGCGGACGCCCCTTCACCTGGCGCAAGAAGTGGGAGTCGGTCTGGGAAGAAGTGAAATTTTGCTCTGACCGGTGCCGATCACATAAAATTACACCGCTGTAATGCGAATTGATGGCTGGAAGTTTCTTAAAAAGCCTTCATGACGCAAAGGTAACGGGTGTTTACCATCAGCCTCGCCTATATCCCTTTTCACCGGACGCGAACAACCGCGCCGGACCACAAAGGGATCAAGACCATGACCATCACCACCAACGCTTTCTCCGGCTTCGCCACCCTGGTTCTCGCGGTTCTGCCGCTCGCCGTGATCGTCGGTTCGCTCGCCACGAGCTTCTAAGTGACCGCCGTCTAACCCCACCGGGTTCGCTGCCCTCAGGCCAGACAGGCCTGCTGGGCCGCCCGGTGGAGAATGGCGTGACGCTGCGCCAGCCGATCGAGATCGGGGTCGTAGCCGCCACCGATCACCCCGGCCAGGGGGATGCGTCTGGCCAGACAACAGTCCAGAACATAGGCCTCGCGTCGCGCGAGCCCCTCATCACTCAGAGACAGACGCCCGAGCTTGTCATCCGCGTGCGGATCGACCCCGGCATTGAAGAACACCAGATCGGGCCGCTCCCGATCCAGCAGGGCCGGTAGGATGTCCGCCAGCTTCGCCAGATAGGCCGCATCGCCGGTGCCGTCGGCCAGTTCGACATCCAGATCACTGACAGCCTTGCGGGCCGGAAAATTCTTCTCGGCATGCATCGAGAAGGTGAAGACGGCTGAATCGTCCGCAAAGATACGGGCCGTGCCGTCGCCCTGGTGAACATCGAGGTCCACCACCAGCGCCTTGCCGATGGCCCCCTCGTGCAGCAGCCGCCGGGCCGCCACCGCCACATCGTTGAAAACGCAGAACCCGGCCCCGCTGTCGGCCGCCGCGTGATGGCTGCCGCCGGCCGTATTGCAGGCCAGGCCGTGCTCCAGGGCCAGGCGGGCCGTCAGCAGGGTGCCGCCGGTCGCGGCCCGCGCCCGGGTGGCCACGGATTCGCTGTTGGGCAGGCCGATCCGTCGAACAATGTCCGCCGGCAGGGTCAGGTCCAGCACGCCGTGCACATAGGCCTCGTCATGAACCAGCAGCAGGCTTTCGAGGTCGATCAGGTCGGGACGGTGAAATCCTTCCGGTCCCGTCAGGGCCTCGGCGACCAGGACGGCGGCCAGACGCGAGAACTTGTCCATCGGAAAGCGATGGCCCTCCGGCATCTCGGCCCGGAAGGCGGGGTGGTGGACTATGGGCGGTGACATGGAAAAACGATGGCGATCGGGACGAGATGACGCAAGGTCGCGTCTTGCTCCTTCGGCGCAGGGGGAATAACCCAGCGCCATGCAGACGCCCGAAAACCTCGCCGACATCCTCGACCTCGAAGCCATCGAGGTGAACCTGTTCCGCGGCATCAGCCCCAATGACGGATTTCCGCGGATTTTCGGCGGGCTGGTCATCGCCCAGGCCCTGATGGCGGCCTACAGAACCGTTCCGGAACGGATCTGCCACTCCCTGCACGCCTATTTCATCCGGCCGGGCGACGTGAACGCTCCGGTCCTCTACGAGGTCGAACGGGCCCGGGACGGCGGCACCTTTACCACCCGGCGGGTGGCGGCCATCCAGCACGGCGAACAGATCTTCAACCTCGCCTGCTCCTTCCAGACGCCGGAAGACGGTTTCGAGCACCAGGCCCCGATGCCGGCCGCGCCCGCGCCCGATGACGTCCGGACGGAGGGCGAGTTCCTGCGCAGCCTGGGCGACCAGATCCATCCCAAGATGCTGGCCTTCCTCGACAAGCCGCGCCCGATCGACATCCGCTGGGTCGATCCCCAGAACCCGGTCAGGCCCGAGAAGAAGTCCGGCACCAAGGAGGTCTGGCTGCGCGCTCGCGCGCCGATCGGCGACGATGTGAAGATGCAGCAGGCGGCCCTGGCCTATGCTTCGGACATGGCCTTCATGGAAAGCGCCCTGCGTCCGCACGGTCTGATCTGGACGACGCCGGGCCTGCAGTCGGCCAGCCTGGACCATGCCATGTGGTTCCACCGCCCGTTCAATTTTAATGACTGGACCCTTTTTGCCCAGGACAGCCCCAGTGCCTCCCAGGGACGCGGCATGGTCCGCGGCCAGATGTTCAGCCAGGATGGAACCCTGGTCGCCTCGGTGGCCCAGGAATGCCTGATGCGGATCAAGAAGTAGGACCTTTAACCGCCCAGCCGTTCCAGGACGCCGACGAACCGGTCGATATCTCCCCCGGTCATGGCGCGCTCGGCTTCGATCACCAACTGGAGCTTGCGCGCCAGCACACGCAATTCGATTTCGCCGGCCTCGGCCTGGGTCTTGGCGGCGGTCGCCCTGCTGGCCTCGGCTTCCGCCAGAAGCTTGGTCGCCCGGGCTGCGAGTTCCTCATTTTCCAGGCCAGCGCGCGACAGCCGATCCTTCAGATGGGCGATGGAGCGGTCCAGCAGGTCCTGGGCCTCCTCGCGGACGGAGGTTCCCTGATGTTGGTTCACCACTGAGTCCAGCACAGCCGCCATCGCCTGGGTCAGTCTGGGGATCAGGCCGTTTCCAACACTCGCGCCGTGGGTGACCTGCCCTGATGCATCCTGTCTTCGACGCGCACTGACGAAGACCTCGACGACCATCTTCATCGCGGCAATGGCGGAATCGGACTTGAGAACGGTCGCAGCCATGACCACACCGTGTTCCGTGAAGGCCCATGGATGCTTGCGCCGGCCGCCCCAGGAACTTGATGTCGCATTTTGCGATATCAAGTTGGCGATCTCCCCCGCCGTCAGCTGGAAGGCATAGCCCTCGAACCTTGAGGCATTGCGGCGGACTTGTTCGTTGAGGCGCCGGGTCTCGACACCGAAAAGAGCAGCGATCGCGTCGTCGAGAACGACACTTTGACCCCGGATCTGATGGATAGGGGCAAACGCCCTGTCAGCAGCGGGGAGATCGACGGGCATGGGGCCAGAATCGCCTTGAGGGAACCTTCCAAATCACTCTCCCCTAGATTGATTTCGGGTTCAATTCTCTTGCGTCGGCCCTTCGGTACAGATGGTCCAGGAATCCTGATGCGGATCAGGATGTAGGCGCGTGCACCAGGCCGATTGACGCCACGCCGGCCTGGACCAGGCCGCGCAGCAGCGAGCCGACCTGCATGCCGACGGTCAATTCGCCGGCCAGGGCCATGCGCAGCACCTCGGCGGCCGGAACCCAGAGCCTTTCGATCCGCTCGGTCGGATCGTCCCTGGGCTCGGCGACCTGGGTCACCTGACGGGCCAGGACGATGTGCGTGCGGTTGGAATGGGTGCCGGCGTTCGGACGGGTTTCACCGACAAGGGTCAGAACCCCGACGCATCCGGTCTCTTCAAGCAGTTCCCGCCTGGCGGTGTGAAGCGGATCGGTATCGGTCGGCTCCATGCCGCCGGCGGGCAGTTCGAGCGACATTCCGCCCAGGCCATGCCGGTACTGCCTGACCAGCAAAACCTTGTCAGCGGCGTCGAGCGCGATGACCTCGACCCAGTCCGGATAGTCCAGAACGTAATAGGGGGCGATCACCACGCCCTCGTCAGTGACGCAGTCGTCAGCGCGAAGGCTGATCCAGCGATCCCTGTGAACATAGCGCGAGGCGGTGACCCGCCATGTGCCGTCGCTCGCCATGGTCCGGGACCTCCTGCAATGGGCGGCTGTCAGTCGTAGTGACGCTCGGCGCCGTCGTCTTCAGCCTCAGCCGCCGGTCCCTCGGCCCCCCCCACCAGGGCGGGGGGATCGGCCAGGATCAGACGCTCGGCGAGCTTCACCTCGGGCACGGCGGCGCGGGTGAAGGGCAGGAACCAGGTCTGGCCGCCCAGGGCGGGCTGGATCTCGAGCAGGTCGCCGGCCCCGAAATTCTGCACGCTCTTGACCGAGCCCAGCAGGGCGTTGTCGGAAACATGGCGCACGGGCAGGCCGACCAGATCGGTCAGATAGAATTCGTCCTCGTCGGGTTCGGGCAAGGCCGAGCGGGGGACATAGAGCCTCAGACCGCGCAGGGCGTCAGCGGCTTCCTTGGTCTCGATCCCCGGGCAGCGGGCCACAAGGCCTTCCTTGGCGACGCGGGCTGACGTGATCGTCAGGGCGTGGGAGCCATCCTGGCGCAGCAGGGCCTTGAAGCCGGCGAGGCTTTTCGGATCTTCGGTATAGGTCGTGATCTTGACGTCGCCACGCACGCCGAAGCCGCCGGCAACGCGGCCGACCAGGATCAGGCTGACAGGAGGTTGCGGGCTCATGGGCAGGGGCATGGCCGTCCCGGTGCGGACACCGGGACGGCGACCTCAAAGGCCTTAGCCTTCGGTGGTTTCTTCAGCGGCCGGAGCGGCTTCGGCCGGAGCCTCTTCCGCAGCCGGAGCAGCAGCCGCTTCAGCGGCGGCAGCGGCTTCAGCTTCAGCAGCAGCCTTGGCGTCTTCCTTGGCCTGGGCAGCGGCGGCGGCGGCGTCTTCAGCAGCCTTCACTTCAGCGGCCTTGCGGTCTTCTTCGCGCTGGGCGCGCTCGGTGATGCGCTCCTGGGCCTTCTTGCCCGGAGCACCCTTTTCCGGGTTGTTGCCGTGGGTCCACGAGCCGATGCCCTGGGCGGCGAGGAAGCGCGCCACGCGCTCGGTCGGCTGGGCGCCCTTGGCGATCCAGGCCTGGATCGACTCGATCTTCAGGGTGACGCGAGCGGCATCGTCCTTCTTGAGGAGCGGGTTGTAGGTGCCGACCTTTTCGATGAAACGGCCATCGCGCGGCGAGTGGCTGTCAGCAACGACGATCGAGTAGTACGGGCGCTTCTTGGCGCCGCCACGGGCGAGACGGATCTTCAGCATTTGGGCAGTCCTTGAGTTCGAGTTCTATTTCTTGAACGGGTTGAAACCGGGTGGCAGGCCGCCACCCAGGCCGGAAAGGAGGTTCGGCTTGGCGTCACCGCCGCCGAGACCGGGAAGACCCGGCAGGCCTCCCGCGGAATTCTGTTCGGGCTGGGCGACCTTGCCGCCGCCCATGGCCTTGAGACGGGACATGTCGCCGCCGCCCATCATGCCGGCCATGCGGGCCAGGCCCTTGCCGCCGTCCTTGGACATGGCCTTGAACATGTCGGCCATCTGGCGGTGCTGCTTGAGCAGGCGGTTGACCTCGGCGACGTCCACCCCGGCACCGGCCGCGATACGACGCTTGCGCGAGGCGGCCAGGATGTCAGGCTTCTTGCGCTCCAGCTTGGTCATCGAGCTGATGATCGCCTGCTGGCGGCGGAACACCCGGTCGTCGATGCCGCTTTCGGCGATCTGCTTCTTGACCTTCTGGACCCCCGGCAGGAGGCCCATAATGCCTTCCATGCCGCCCATCTTCTGCATCTGGGCCAGCTGCGACGACAGGTCGTTCAGGTCGAACTGGCCCTTGGCCAGCTTCTTGGCCATGCGCTCGGCTTCGGCCTGGTCGAGGTCCTGGGCGGCACGCTCGACCAGGGCGACGACGTCACCCTGACCGAGGATCCGGCCCGCAACCCGGCGGGCGTCGAACACGTCGAGGGCATCGATCTTCTCGCCGGCCCCGAGGAACTTGATCGGCAGGCCGGTGACATGGCGCATCGACAGCGCCGCGCCGCCGCGACCGTCGCCGTCGGCGCGGGTCAGGATCAGCCCGGTCAGCGGCAGGCGCTCGTGGAAGGCCTTGGCGGTGCGGACAGCGTCCTGACCGGTCAGGCTGTCGGCGACCAGCAGGGTCTCGGTCGGGGTGGCGATGCGGGCGATTTCCGCCGCCTCGCTCATCATCGCCTCGTCCAGGGTCGTGCGGCCGGCGGTGTCGAGGATCAGGACGTCGTAGCCGCCGAGGCGCGCGGCGCTCATGGCGCGCTTGGCGATATCGACGGCGCTCTGGCCGGCGACGATCGGCAGGCTCTCGACCTCGACCTGTTTGGCCAGCAGGGCCAGCTGTTCCATGGCCGCCGGGCGGCGGGTATCGAGCGAGGCGACCAGCACCTTCTTGCGCTCGTTCTTGGAGAGACGCAGGGCCAGCTTGCCCGTGGTGGTCGTCTTGCCCGAGCCCTGCAGGCCGGTCATCAGAATCACCGACGGCGGGTTCAGGGCCAGGTTCAGGCCGGTCGGAACCTCGCCACCCAGCATGTCGACCAGGCCGTCATAGACGATCTTGACCACCTGGTCGGCCGGCTTGACCGAACGGATGACGGACTCGCCCGAGGCCAGCTCCTTGGCCTTGCTGATGAAGTCCTTGACCACCGGCAGGGCGACATCGGCTTCCAGCAGGGCGACGCGGACCTCGCGCAGCGCCTCGTCGATGTCCTTTTCGGACAGCACGCCGCGACCGCCGAGGCGGTCGAATACGCCGGAGAGCCGCTCTGTAAGGCCGTCGAACATGTCGAACCCTGGTTAAGACTACAGACCAAACGCAATCAGCCCCCATGGACGATCACGTCGATGGGGGTCCTCGCCGTCCTCGTCCGGATGGATCCTGCGCTAACAGGCCGGGGTCGTGACGGTAGAGGCGCTGCTGATGAAGCGCCGGAAGGCGCGCCTTATGCACAGAAAAGGCGAGAGAGTCAAAGCGTGACCTCGGGCCATGGGTCTGGACAAGCCGGCGGACCGTCGTTCAGGGTCACGCTACAAGCCCGATAACCGCACAAGGAGCCTGAATGGCCCCGACCACCCGGCCCTACTATTCCAGCAAGGGCCTCTCGGCGGTTCACTATGATCTGCTGACGGCTGCCGACAAAAAGCTGTCGGGTGATCTTGAGGTCTATGCCGGGCTCGCCAGCGGCCCCAGCCAGATTCTCGAGCTCGGGGCCGGAACGGGCCGGATCGCCCTGGACCTCGCCGGGCGCGGCCATTCCGTGCTCGGTCTCGACATTGCGCCTGCCATGCTCGACCAGGCCGAAACCAAACGAAAAGCCCTGGACCCGGAAACAGCCTCCCGCCTTCGGTTCAAGCTGGGCGACATGGCCTCTTTGGCGCTCGGCGAGACTTTTGATCTCGTGCTCTGCACCTATTTCACCCTGGCCCATGTGCCGGCCGGTGCGGCCTGGAAGAATACCTTCAGGGGTGTGGCCAAGCACCTGAAGCCGGGTGGACTGGCGGCCTTTCACCTGCCGGTGGAAGAGCGGATGCGGGAACCGCCGCCGCCGTCCGACAAACCGGTTTTCCTGCATGCCCTCGAGGGCGGCGGTCACGTCGCGCTCTACATCCTGGAGCATGGCTACAATCCCAAGCTCGGGCGGATGGATCTGGTGCTCGACTTCGTGACCAGGGCCGCCCCCGGGGCTGTGGCGACGCACAGCCACGAGCGGCTAACCTATTATCTGGCCGACCCTGTTCCCTTCGCCGAAGCGGCGGGACTGCAGGTCGCGATGGCCCCGATCGATATCAACGGCGTCGGGGCCATCCACGTCTTTTGTAAGCTCTAGACGGTGCCCAGATAGTCGCGCTTGCCGACCTCGACACCATTGTGGCGCAGGATCGCGTAGGCAGTGGTCAGGTGGAAGAAGAAGTTGGGCTGCGCCTGGCCCTGGAAATAGGCCAGGCCCTTGACCACGCTGGTCTCGCCGCGACGGGTCAGGGCGATGTCGCGATCCTCGGCACCGGCAAAGGCGGCCGGATCCAGACCCTCAACATAGGCGATGGCCCGGTCGATGCGGGCGATCAGTTCGGCAAAGCTGGTCTCCACGTCATCCCAGGCCGGAACCTCCTCACCCGCCAGCCGCGCGCTGCAGCCCTTGGCGAAGTCCGTGGCGATCTGCACCTGGCGCAGCAGCGGGAACATGTCGGGATAGAGCCGGGCCTTCAGCAGGGCTTCGGGATCCCAGCCCCTGGCCTCGACCTGGGCGGCGGTCTTGGTCAGGACGCCCTTCAGACCCTTCAGGCCCTGGATGAAGACGGGAACGCTGGCCTGATGGATGGAAATCGACATGGAAGCTCCGCTTGAACGTGTGGCGCACAGATAGGGCGGGCGATGCCCGAGGGGAAGCGGGGAACGCGCGACGGTCACCGGGGGTTTAGGGAGCTCCAGTTCACGCCATGAGGTCTCCCCATGAAAGTCAGCGATGCCATGACCAGCCAGGTCTCGACCGCAGCCCCGACCGACTCCATCCGCCACGTGGCCCAGGTGATGGCTCATATCGACAGCGGCGTGGTGCCCGTAGTCGAGGGCGGCAAGGTGATCGGCTTGGTTACGGACCGCGACATCGTCCTGCGGGTGGTCGCCGAGGGGCAAAGCCTCGACTCGCCGATCTCGGAGGCCATGTCAGTCGGCGAAGTGCTGAGCGTCAGGGAAGACGACGTCCTGGCCGACGCGACCGCCAAGATGTCCAGCCACCAGGTCCGCCGACTGGTGGTGCTGAACGACGCCGGGGTCCTGAGCGGCATCCTGTCGCTGGGCGACGTCGCCAAGGACTACGGTGCCAAACAGGTCGGCAAGACGCTGGAAGACATCTCGGCCGAAACGGGTGCCGCGCCGCACTGAGGTGTGCCGCCAGAAAAAAGGGCGGCCCCTCGCGGAGCCGCCCTTCAATACTCGGTTTGTTTTAACGCCTAGACCAGCGACGGATCGATGGTCTTGCAGACGTCCATCAGGCCCTGAACCGAGGCGACGGAAGCGGCGAACATCGCCTTTTCCGCGTCATTGGTTTCGAACTCGATGACGCGTTCCGCGCCGCCGGCACCGATCACGACCGGCACGCCGACATAGAGATCCTTCAGGCCATACTGGCCGGTCAGGAAGGTGGCGCAGGGCAGGACGCGCTTCTTGTCCTTCAGATAGCTGGTGGCCATGGCGATGGCCGATTCAGCCGGGGCATAGAAGGCCGAGCCGGTCTTCAGCAGGGCGACGATCTCGCCGCCGCCCTTGCGGGTGCGCTCGACGATGGCGTCCAGCTTTTCCTGGGTCAGCCAGCCCTGCTTGACCAGTTCCGGCAGCGGCAGGCCGCCCACGGTCGAGTGACGGACCATCGGGACCATGTCGTCGCCGTGGCCGCCCAGGGTCCAGGCGTGGATGTCTTCGACCGACACGCCGGTGGCTTCAGCCAGGAAGTAGGCGAAGCGGGCCGAGTCGAGGACGCCGGCCATGCCGATGACCTTTTCCTTGGGCAGGCCCGAGAACTGCTGCAGGGCCCAGACCATGGCGTCGAGCGGGTTGGTGATGCAGATGACGAAGGCGTTGGGGGCGTGGGCCTTGATGCCCTCGCCGACGGCCTTCATGACCTTCAGATTGATGCCAAGCAGGTCGTCGCGGCTCATGCCCGGCTTGCGCGGCACACCGGCGGTGACGATGCAGACGTCGGCACCGGCGATGTCGGCATAGTCATTGGCGCCCTTCAGGGCGACGTCCTTGCCGAACACGGCCGAGGCTTCGGCGATGTCGAGGGCCTTGCCCTGGGGCGTGCCTTCGCTGATGTCGAACAGGACGATGTCGCCCAGCTCTTCGCGAGCCGCGATGTGAGCCAGGGTGCCGCCGATCATGCCGGCGCCGATAAGGGCGATCTTCGCGCGAGCCATAGGGTCTCCGTCAGGACTGTGGATGAAATTTCTCGCGGCGGTCTAGACCCATGACGCCCAAGCCTCAAGCCCCCTTCCCCGTTTCGCTGCACTGCGGCAAGACTGTCTGAACGATGATAAGGACGCGCAGGGATGAGCAAGACCGATCCAGGCCACTATTTCGAGGACTTCCGGCTGGGTCAGGTGCTGGTGCACGCCACGCCGCGGACCGTCACGGCCGGCGATGTGGCGCTCTACACCGCCTTTTACGGCCCGCGCTTTTCGCTGTTCTCGTCAGACGAGGTCGCCCGGGCCAGCGGCCTGCCTGCAGCGCCGGTCGACCCGCTGATCGCCTTCCACATCGTGTTCGGCAAGACCGTACCGGACATCAGCCTCAATGCCGTGGCCAATCTGGGCTATGCCGAAGGCCTGTTCCTGGCCCCCGTCTATCCGGGCGATACGCTGATGGCCGAGTCCGAGGTGATCGGACTGAAGGAAAACTCCAACCGCAAGACCGGCGTCGTCTATGTGCGCACAACCGGCACCAACCAGCGGGGCGAGGCCGTGCTGCGCTATGTGCGCTGGGTGATGGTGCGCAAGCGCTCGGCCGAGGCGGAGGTGGCCGAGCAGGCGACGCCGAAACTGGCCGAGGCCGTGGCCGCCAGCGATCTGATCATCCCCGCGACCCTCGACTTCTCCAAATACGACTACGCCCTGGGCGGCGCGCCTCATGCCTACGAGGACTATGAGATCGGCGAGAAGATCGACCATGTCGACGGCATGGCCATCGAGGAGGCCGAGCACGCCATGGCCACGCGGCTGTGGCAGAACACCGCCAAGGTCCATTTCAACCAGTTCGAACGCGCCAAGGACCCGTCGGGCCGACGCCTCGTCTATGGCGGTGTGGTGATCTCGACCGCCAAGGCCCTGTCGTTCAACGGCCTGCAGAACGCCGGCCTGATCCTGGCGATCAATGGCGGCCGCCATGTCAGCCCCTATTTCGCCGGGGCCACGGTGTTCGCCTGGAGCGAGGTTCTGGACAAGGCCGACCTCGGCGGCGGCGTCGGGGCGCTGCGCCTGCGGCTGGTGGCGACCAAGGACCGGCCCTGCGACGACTTCCCCGGCAAGGACGAGGCCGGTACCTACAACGAGCAGGTCATCCTCGACTTCGACTATTGGGCGGCGGTGCCGAAACGTGGCTGAGTTCCGGCTCGACCCTGCCTTTGTCGCGACGGCCGCCGCGCTCGGCGACCTGCCCCTGTGCCATGCACGGCTGCAGCTGGACGCGCGGTATCCGTGGATCGTGCTGGTCCCGCGGGTGGCTGACGCCAGCGAGCTGCATCACCTGAGCGCCGCCGAGCGGGTCCAGCTGATGGAGGAGATCGTCTGGGCCAGCGAGGCCGTCCGGACCATCGGCGGCGCGGTCGACGTCCCGGTCGACAAGCTCAATGTCGGGGCTCTGGGCAATATCACCCGGCAATTGCACATCCATGTCGTCGGACGCAGCCCTGGCGATCCGGCCTGGCCGGGGCCGGTCTGGGGTCACAGCCCCGCCGAAGCCTACCAGCCCGATGCCCTCGAAGCGGCGATCGCCGCGGCGCGTGAGAGTCTGAAGATCCAGCCCTGATCGCCTGACAGGCGGGTTGGCCGACCGGTCAGCGCAGGTTCGGGGCCTTGCGGGCGGTCGACTTCTTCTTGCCGGCCGTCGCCTTGCCCTTGCGGGCCGCGGTCGCCTTGGCCTTGGAGCCCTTCTTGCCCTTGGCCACGGCCTTGCCCTTGCCAGCCTTCTTGGCGGCGGCGGCGCACTTGGCCTTGGCGGCCTTGAGCGCTTTGCCGGTCTTGCCCTTGGTGGAGCAGGCCGGAGCCTTCGCAGGGGCCGCACGACTCGCTGTGGCGCGGGGCGCGCCCCAGATCACCGGCCCGCGGCCCTGGATGACATAGCCCGGCGGCAGGCTGGGCGGGGCCTCGCGATCGGCCAGGACCGTCCGGTTGGCCTCTCCGTCATAGAGGTTGCCGCTCCAGCGGGACGTACCGGCCGGGCTGAGGGTCAGGACCGCCGTCTGGTCCAAACGCGGGCTGAACCGGACGACCAGGCTCTCGCCGGCCCGCTCAACCGACTCGATCAGGCCGGTCGAGCCCACGGCCCCGGCCCGGCGAATGTCGCGCCAGGCCCCTTCCACCGGACGAGAGTCTCCGGCCGGATCGACGAGCTGCAGGGCATAGAGGGGCAATCCATCAGCCCCATAGACCTTCCAGCCGCCGTCCAGCGGGCCCTGCAGTCCCTGGGCGGCGACGATCGAACCCTTGACCCGCATCTCATAGAGTTGCTCGGCCGGCACATAGGTGCCCTGCGGCACAAGATGTTCGCCCGCCGCGACCGTGGGGGCCGGCGATTCCGGGGCCGGGATCGGCAAGAGAGTCGGCTTGTGGTTCGGCGGCGGCGAGGAGGGGGCCGCAATCTCTTCCTCGTCGGTGGTCTGGGGTCCGCTCTGCGAGATCAGGTCGCCGAGGGGATCGATGGCTGCCGGAACATAGGGTTCAGGCGGGGCGGGCGAGACAGCGGCGGGACGCACGGCCGCCGGCTGCGCCGGCGCCGTGGCCACAGGGGCTTCCTGGGCCAGGGCCGGCGCGGCGATCAGCGCGAAAAGAACTGCCAGGGCCCGCATCAGACTGTCCTAACCCACCTTGGCCGCAATGGAAGCCGCCACCTGCACCAGGCGCTCGGCCTGGGCCAGATGCAGCCGCTCGGCCATCTTGCCGTCGACCCGAAGCGCGCCCTTGCCGGCATTTTCCGGCGCTTTGAAGGCCGCGATCACCGCCTCGCTCCAGGCGATCTCGTCGGGGCTGGGCGAGAACACCCGGTTGCAGATTTCCAGATGCTTGGGATGGATCAGGGTCTTGCCGTCAAACCCGAAATCGACGCCCTGCAGGCAGACGGCCTCGAGCCCCGCCAGATCCTCGATGTCATTGTGCACGCCGTCCAGAATCGTCAGGCCGTGGGCCCGGGCGGCGGCGACCGACAGGGTCAGCAGGGGCAGGAACGGTGCGCGGTCAGGCGTCTGGCGGGCCCGCATCTCCTTGGCGAAGTCATTGACCCCCATCACCCAGGCCGACAGGCGGCTCGAAGAGCTGGCGGCGGCGATCTCCCACAGGTGGAAGGCGGCCTTGCCGGTCTCGATCATCGTCCAGAGCCGGGTATGGGCCGGGGCGGCGGCCAGGGCGGCGTCATAGGCGCGGACATCTGCCGCATCATTGACCTTGGGGACCAGGACCGCATCGGGTCCAGCCTCGGCGGCGGCCGCAAGGTCGTCCGCGCCCCAGGGGGTGTCGAGGCCATTGGTGCGGATGACGATCTCGCGCGGCCCGAAGCCGCCGGCCTTCACCGCCGCAACCGCCGCCTCGCGAGCGGCGACCTTCATTTCCGGGGCGACGGCGTCTTCCAGGTCCAGGATGATCACGTCGGCGTCCAGGGTGCGCGCCTTCTCGACCGCCTTGGCATTGGAAGCCGGCATGTAGAGAGCGCTACGGCGCGGCCTGGCGATGTCGGACATGCAAATTCCCTGCGGTCTCGTCTGTATCGGACCTTCTTTAGCATCGCCGCGCGCCGGCAAAAGGCCCGGTCGTGCCTCAGGCGAGCCCGGACCGCCAAAAGCGACAGACGGCAGGCTAAACAGGGTCCCGAATGACGCGAACCGGGTTAGGATCGGGGCATGACCACGCGCTATGACGAGTCTGCCCGCAATGTTCTGGGCGGGGAGCTGGCTCCCTGTTCACTGGATCCGGTGACGGGTTTCTATCGCAATGGCTGTTGCGAGACCGGTCCGCATGATCTGGGCCTGCACACGGTCTGCGCCGTGATGACCGAGGCCTTCCTCGCCTTCTCCCGGGCGGCCGGCAATGACCTGTCGACCCCGCGCCCCGAATTTGCCTTTCGCGGCCTGAAGGCCGGCGACCGTTGGTGCCTCTGTGCCGGTCGCTGGAAAGAGGCCCTCGACGCCGGCGTCGCCCCGCCCGTGGTACTGGAAGCCTCGCATGAAGAGATGCTGGCCATCGTGCCCCTCGGGGTGCTGAAGGATCACGCGGCGGTCTAGGCGTCGCCACTTGCCCCCTACGGGCTGCTACGCAGCCGTCTTCCCCCGGAGGGGGAAGATGAAGGACGGCGATCTCATCTTCCCCCCGCAGGGGGGGAGGACGACCTGCGCAGCAGGTCAGGAGGGGGCCTGCGGCACCACCCGCCTCAGCCCAGCGCATACTCCCGCTCCAGCCGATAGACCGAGCCCTCGCCGCCCAGCCAGCTGGAATAGAGACCGAACGACTCCACCCGGAACGGCGGCGACTGCAGCAGGCTATTGGCCTGGATCCAGGCGCCGACCTCGGGGACTGCGGGGCGCTTCAGATAGGCCAGGGTGACATGCGGGGTGTAGAGCCGCGCCTCGGGCTTCAGGCCCACTTCGCGCGCGGCCCGCTCGTTAGCCTTGGCCAGTCCGCGCAGGTCGCGGCTTTCACCCGCGCCAGCCCAGACCGCGTGGATCTCGACGCCCTCGCCGAAATGGCCGACGCCCGCCAGTTCCAGATCAAAGGCCGGGGCCTCGATCGCCGCCAGGGCTTCGTCGAGCTCGGCGGCGACCGGCTCCTGCACATCGCCGATGAACTTCAGGGTGATGTGAAAGGCCTCCTGCGGCCGCCAGCGGGCCCCGTCGATCCCGTGTTGGCGACGCAGCAGACCCTCGCCGATCTCCGGCGGGACGGCGATGGCGGTGAACAGGCGCAGCATGGGCTCAGGGGCAGGGATTGGGCTGGGTCGCGTGGATGGCGTTGACCGCCTTTTCCAGCTCGTCGGTCCAGGTCAGGTCGAAGGCGTCGATGGCGATCTTCAGCTGGGCCATCGAGGTGGCGCCGATGATGGTCGAGGTCACGAACTGGCGGGCGTCGCAGAACTTCAGGGCCAGGGTCGCCGGATCGATCCCGAACTTGGCGGCCAGGTCGACATAGGCGCGGATCGCCGCCTCGGCCCCGGGACCCTCATAGCGCTGCATGCGGTTATAGAGCGCCTTGCGCGAGCCTTCGGGCAGGCCGCCGTCCAGATACTTGCCGGTCAGGGCGCCCTGGGCCAGCGGTGAATAGGCCAGCAGCCCCACCTGTTCCCGCATGGCGATCTCGGCCAGGCCATATTCGAAGGTGCGGTTGGCCAGGTGATAGGCGTTCTGGATCGAGGCGATGCGGGGCAGGCCCCCTCCCCCATGTCTTGAGCCCTCGCTCTCGGCCAGGAAGCGCATCACGCCCCAGGGAAACTCATTGGAGACCCCGATCGCCCGCAGGGTGCCCTTTTTCACGTGGGCGTCGAGGGCCTCGAGAATGTCACCGAAGGTCTCGTAGTCCTGCTCGTAGTCCTTGAAGGTCTGACCGCCAAATACCCGGATCGGGCGGTCGGGCCAGTGCAGCTGGTAAAGGTCCAGATAGTCGGTGTTCAGGCGCTTGAGTGAGCCTTCTACGGCCGCGTCGATCTGGGCCCGGGTGTGACGGGTGGGGGCGCCGTCAGCCCGCATCCAGGTCAGGCCGCCAAAGGCGCTGCCGCGACCGGCCACCTTGGAGGCCAGGACGATCTGGTCACGCTTGCCGGTCTTCTGCAGCCAGGAGCCGATGTGGCGTTCGGTATTGCCCTGGGTCTTAGGATCGGGCGGGCTGGAATACATCTCGGCCGTGTCCCAGAAATTGACCCCGCGCTCGAGCGCGTAGTCCATCTGGGCGTGGGCCTCCTCTTCGCTGTTCTGCGAGCCCCAGGTCATGGTGCCCAGGCAGCAGCGCGAGACCCTCACGCCGGTTCGTCCCAGTTCCGAATATTCCATCCGCGCGTCCGCCCCGTTCTGCTTGATCGGGCCTATGTAAGCGGTCTGGTGCGGCCTGCAACAGCCGTCCCTTGCGCGAAGCGACTCCAGTACCAATATTGGTATGGCGTCCATTTCGGGCGCGATCAATCAGAAGGGTTTTCCCTCGATGAACGACCTCAACCGCGGCTATGCGCGCTCGATCCCGGTGGATCGCGCCGACATGTCGGTTGACGCCGGCCTGCGCAGCTTCATGCTCGGCGTCTATAACAAGGTGGCGCTGGGCCTCGTCCTGTCAGGCGCTCTCGCCTACATCACGTCTTCCGTTCCGGCCGTTCGCGACCTCATGTTCGTGGTCCAGGGCGGTCGCCTGGTTGGCGTGACGCCCATCTACATGATCGTGGCGTTCGCGCCGCTGGTCCTGCTGCTGGTCGCCGGCTTCGCCCTGCGCAACCCCAAGCCCCAGACTGCCGGGGCGCTGTACTGGACCATCGTCACGCTGATCGGCGCGTCGCTGGGCTCGGTGTTCCTGCGTTATACCGGCGAGTCGGTCGCCTCGACCTTCTTCGTCACGGCGGCGGCCTTCGGCGGCCTCAGCCTGTTTGGTTACAGCACCAAGAAGGACCTGACCGGTTTCGGCAGCTTCCTGATCATGGGCGTCTTCGGCCTGGTCATCGCCTCGATCGTCAGCATCTTCTTCAAGAGCCCGGCCCTGGTCTTTGCGATCAACGTCCTGGGCGTGCTGATCTTCTCGGGCCTGATCGCCTATGACACCCAGCGCCTGAAGATGACCTATTACGAACTGGGCGGCGACACCGCGGCCCAGAGCGTGGCCACCAATTTCGGCGCGCTGAGCCTGTACATCAACTTCGTCAACCTCTTCCAGTTCCTGCTGTCGCTGTTTGGCAACCGCAACTAGGCTTGAATGACGTCTGGAACGACGAAGCCCCGGCGGGACACCGCCGGGGCTTTTTGTTTGGCAGGGCATCGCCCTTAATCCACGACCGAGAACTTGCCCTTCTCGAACACCTTCAGCACCTGGGCCAGTTCGTGGCCGCGTTTCAGGATCATGCCGCCCTGGCCGATCACCGCCCAGGCCCCCTGCTTGCGGGCCAGGGTCGGACGCTTTTCGACGCGATAGAGCGGGGCCTCGGCGGCGTGGCGAAAGATCGAGAACACCGCGCAGTCGGACAGGCCGGCTATGCCGTAGTCGCGCCATTCGCCGGCGGCGACCATTCGGCCATAGAGCCGCATGAGCTGATCCAGCTCGCGCCGCTCGAAAAAGGTCACGCCACCGGGCGACGGGGCGGACGGAAACTGCGGATCCAACGCCATCGGACGAATCCTAACCCCACTCCGCCCCGTTTGGCGAGCGTGGCCTGACAGTCACGCGGGCAACAATTGCGGCCAAACCGACACACGGCGCCGCGAAAGGACCTTAATTTGGACCTTCGGCCGCCTGCATGGGCCGTCAGATTGTCGGTGTCGGCTGATCGGACATCTCGTCGTCCAGGACCCTGAACAGCCCCCCAGCCCCCCTTGATCGCGGGCCGGTCGGCCGACAGACCTAAACCCCTCCCCTACCGAGCCCGCGCGGTCTTCCCCCCCCCAACCGCGCGGGCTTTCTGCTGTCTGGCCGCTGGCTGACAAGGCGGGCCGTCGCCTTGAAACGACCTTGGTTTGGACGTGGTAGCGCCTGTTTGCGGGGCGATAAAACAAGGGTCAGCCGACCGGCTTCGGGTCCGGGGCCCTGAACAGCCCCCCCAGCCCACTCCGGATCAGAGCCGGTCTGCTGACCAACAGCCCCTCTCCAAAAGAGCTCGCGCGATCGCCCCCCTCGGTCGCGCGGGTTTTTTGGCATCTGGGGGTCTGGAAAGTCGGCGGCCCGGAACGTCACCTGACCGAATGGCGCTCAGGCCTTCGGAGCCGTCAGGGCGCGACGGCCTGGCGCACGCCAATGATGCGGCCACCCTTGGCGGCCTGAACCAGAATGACGGTCTGGAGCTCGGGATCGCTCACCGGCGGCAGGCGGTAGAGCTTGGGCCGCCCGGACCAGCTGCCCAGCCGGACCAGTTCGCGGACCACATTGCGATGGACCAGGGTCTGGCCCTTGTTGTCGCCACGCTTGACGGCAATGTCCTGCTCGCGCGGATCATACCGCACCAGCCAGACCTCGCCGCCGCCCCGGGGTGCAGGACCGGATCCCACCGCCGCCCGGGTCTTGCCGACGAAGGCGATATCCGGCGGATTCGAGGGAGCCCTGGCCGCCGTCCGGATCAGGTCCTCGACAGCCTCGGCCTTGGCCCCGGACGCCTGGACGCGGCCCCCGACCACCATCTGGGGCGTGGGCACGTCGCGCAGGGCGAACTTCTTGACATAGGCCCGCTGGCGATCGGCGAAGACCGGCTTGGCGAAGGTGTCCTTCCAGCCGAGATAGTCCCAGTAGTCGACCGAATAGGTCAGGGCCAGGACCCCGTCACGCTGGGCGAGATCGGCGGCCAGCTGGTTGGCCTTGCCGCAGGAAGAGCAGCCCTGGGCCGTGAACAGCTCGACGACCACCGGGGGCTTGGCGGCCCAGGCGGAGGTGGCGGCAAGGCCCGAGAGAGCCAGACAGAACAGGGAGAGGGCGGCCTTACGCATTGCGGGCCACTTAAGCCAAGATCACGGGTCTAGGCCGTTCACGAGGCCGTGAAGGCCAAGTTCTTTTGCCAAACTTCGCGCAGGAAACGAAAACGGCCCGCCGGATCGCTCCGACGGGCCGTCTTTTCGCGAATCTGCCTCTGGCTAGTCAGCCTTGGCCAGGTTGCGCAGCACGTAGTTCAGCACGCCGCCGTTCTTGAAGTATTCAAGCTCGGTCGGGGTGTCGATGCGGCAGCGGACCGGGAAGCGGGCGATGCGGCCATCGGTCGGGCGATAGAGCTCGACGATCAGCTGCTTGCGCGGGGCCAGGTCGGTGAGGCCGCGGATCGAGACGATCTCCTCGCCGGTCAGTTCCAGCTTCTGCCAGCCGTCCTGGATGAACTGCAGCGGCAGAACGCCCATGCCGACCAGGTTCGAACGGTGGATGCGCTCGAAGCTTTCGGTGATCACCGCCCGGACGCCCAGCAGCTTGGTGCCCTTGGCAGCCCAGTCACGCGACGAGCCGGTGCCGTATTCCTTGCCGGCGAAGACCACCGAGGGGCGACCCTCTTCCTGGTACTTCATGGCCGCATCATAGATCGACATCACCTGGCCCGACGGGAAGTGCTTGGTGACGCCCCCTTCGATGTCCGGGGTGATGCGGTTGCGGATGCGGATATTGGCGAAGGTGCCGCGCATCATGACCTGGTGGTTGCCGCGACGCGCGCCGTAACCGTTGAAGTCGATGGGCTCGACGCCGTTGTCGATCAGGTACTGACCGGCCGGGCTGGAGGCCTTGATCGAACCGGCCGGGCTGATGTGGTCGGTGGTGATCGAGTCGCCGAACACGGCCAGGACGCGGGCTTCCACGATGTCGGTGACCGGGGTCGGGGTCATGGACATGTTGGGGAAGTAGGGCGGATTCTGAACGTAGGTCGAATCCCCTTCCCAGGCGTAGGTCTGGCCGCCGGTGATCTTGATCCCCTGCCAGTTCTTGTCGCCCTTGAAGACGTCGCCATAACGGCTGGCGAACATCTTTTCGGTGACCGACTTGCGCTGCAGGACGGCGATGTCTTCGTTCGAAGGCCAGATGTCCTTCAGGAAGACGTCATTGCCCTTCTTGTCCTGGCCGATCGGCTGGGTGGCCAGGTCGATCTTCATCGAGCCGGCCAGGGCATAGGCCACCACCAGGGGCGGCGAGGCCAGGTAGTTGGCGCGAACGTCGGGATTCACCCGGCCTTCGAAGTTGCGGTTGCCCGACAGCACCGAGCAGGCGACCAGATCGTTGTCGCTGATCGTCTTGCTGATCGCTTCCGGCAGAGGACCGGAATTGCCGATACAGGTGGTGCAGCCGTAACCGACCAGGTTGAAGCCGAGGGCGTCGAGGTGCTTGGTCAGGCCGGCCTTGAGCAGATAGTCGGTGACCACCTGCGAGCCGGGTGCCAGGGAGGTCTTCACCCACGGCTTGACCTTCAGACCCTTGGCGACCGCGTTCTTGGCCAGCAGGCCGGCGGCGATCAGCACCGAGGGGTTGGAGGTGTTGGTGCAGGAGGTGATGGCCGCGATGACCACGTCGCCGTGACCGACATCGAAGTTTTCGCCTTCGACCGGAGCGCGCAGCTCGGGGTTTTCGGCCTTGCCGAATTCACCGGCCAGCGACTCGGCGAACTTGGACGCCGCGTCGGTCAGCAGAACCCGGTCTTGCGGGCGCTTGGGGCCGGCCAGCGACGGCAGGACGACCGAGAGGTCCAGTTCCAGGGTGTCGGTGAAGGTCGGCTCGGCGACGCCGGGCTCCCACCACAGACCCTGTTCCTTGGCATAGGCCTCGACCAGAGCGACGCGGGCCGCGTCGCGGCCGGTGCCCTTCAGATAGGCGATGGTCGCGGCCGAGATCGGGAAGAAGCCGCAGGTCGCGCCATATTCCGGAGCCATGTTGGCGATGGTCGCCTGGTCTTCCAGGGTCAGGTTGGCCAGGGCGTCGCCGTAGAATTCGACGAACTTGCCGACCACGCCCTTCTTGCGCAGCATCTGGGTGACGGTCAGCACCAGGTCGGTGGCCGTCGCGCCTTCCGGCATGGCGCCGGTCAGCTTGAAGCCGATGACTTCCGGGATCAGCATCGGGATCGGCTGGCCCAGCATGGCCGCTTCCGCCTCGATACCGCCCACGCCCCAGCCCAGAACCGCCAGGCCGTTGACCATGGTGGTGTGGCTGTCGGTGCCGACGACGGTGTCGGGATAGGCGGTGGTTTCGCCGTCGACATCATTGGTCCAGACGGTCTGGGCCAGATATTCCAGGTTCACCTGGTGGCAGATGCCGGTGCCGGGAGGCACGACGCGGAAATTGTTGAAGGCCGACGAGCCCCAGCGCAGGAAACGGTAGCGCTCGATATTGCGCTCGTACTCGCGCTTGACGTTGTCGTCATAGGCCTTGGCATTGCCGAAATTGTCGACCATCACCGAGTGGTCGATGACCAGGTCCACCGGGTTCAGCGGATTGATCTTGGCCGGATCTGCGCCGAGGGCGACCATGGCGTCGCGCATGGCGGCAAGGTCGACCACGGCGGGAACGCCGGTGAAGTCCTGCATCAGCACCCGCGCCGGGCGGAAGCTGATTTCGTGCTCGACGGCACCCTTGTTCTGCAGCCAGGCCGCGACGGCCTTCAGGTCGGGTTCGTCAACCGAAACACCGTCCTCATTGCGCAGCAGATTCTCGAGAAGCACCTTCATCGAGACCGGCAACGAAGAAACACCGGTCAGACCGGCTTCCTCAGCGGCGCGAAGGCTGTAATAGACGTAGGTCTTGCCGCCGACGACAAGTTCGCGGCGGGCTTTGAGGCTGTCCACAGACGCCATTCGGGAGATCCCTTCTCTGTCCACGGCCGCCCGAAAACCACTCCCGGGATCGCGCGATCGAGGCGGACCCACAGCGTCCATCCCCGCGCCGCGTACGCCCCTGACTCTATGGAGGGTGACGGCCGAGGGCTTCTTAGCGCTGCTGATGGATAACGTCCATGCACGGGACAAGGTCTTGGCATGTTGAGAGCTGTTCTCATCAAGGATCTGGCGATCTCGCGGGGCGAGCGGCGGCTGTTCACCGGACTCAATCTGCACCTCGACGCCGGTGAAGCAGTGGAACTGACCGGCCGCAACGGGGCCGGCAAGACCAGCCTGCTGCGCGCCGTGGCCGGACTGCTGCGGCCCGAGGCCGGAGAGATTGTCTTTGCCGACCTGGACCCTGAAGCTGCCCGCGCCGAACACCTGCACATGGTCGGCCACCAGGACGGCCTGAAGTCCACCCGCACGGCCTGGGAGGAACTGCGCTTCCAGACCCTGTGGTGCGGCGGATCCCCGACCACGGCCCGTCAGGCGGCGGAGCGATTCGATCTGGTCCGCCTGCTGGACCTGGAGGTTCGTCGCCTGTCGGCCGGACAGCGTCGCCGGCTCGCCCTCGCCAGGCTGGTGGCCAGTCCCCGCACCCTGTGGCTGCTCGACGAGCCCATGGCCCCGCTCGACGCCGGCCACCGCCTGGCCTTCGGGGCCCTGATGGCCGAGCACCTGGTCGGGGGTGGCATGATCCTGGCGGCGGTCCATGACCCCCTGCCCGTCGCCGCCCGGGTGGTCGAGGTCGGGGCATGACCGCCTTCCTGATCCTGCTGCGTCGCGAACTGGCCCTGGCCTGGGGCAAGGGCGGCGGGCCGCTGCTGGCCCTGGCCTTCTATGCCGGCGTCGTCACCCTGCTTCCAATGGCCGCAGGCCGGGCCCCGGAAAAACTGGCCGCCGTGGCCCCCGGCATCGCCTGGCTGGCCCTCGCCCTGTCGGCCCTGCTGTCCCTCGAGCGCCTGTTCGAGCGCGACTTCGAGGACGGTGCCCTGGACCTGCTCTCCCTCGGCCCGGCCTCCCTGGAAGCGGTAGCCGTCGCCAAGTGCCTGGCCCAGTGGCTGGCCTCGGGCGCGCCCCTGGCCCTGGCCGCGCCAATCGCCGCCCTGGCCCTGGGGGCCCCTGCTAAGATCATTCCCCTGCTGATGATCTGCGGCCTGTTCGGCGGCCTGGCCTTCGCCTTCCTCGGCGGCCTCGGGGCCAGCCTCGCCCTCGGCAGCCGACGCGGCGGCCTGCTGGTCGCGGTAATTGTCCTGCCCCTCTATGTGCCGCCGGTGATCTTCGGGGCCGGAGCCCTGGACGCCCTGGCCGGCGGCCTGCCCTGGACCGGCGGCCTGTTCCTGATGCTGGCCTATTGCCTGGCGGCCGTAGGCCTGAGCCCCCTGGCCATGGCCGCAGCCTGCCGGAATGCCCTGGACTAGGGTCCGGCGGAACGGGTCGGCCCGACGCGTCTCGGGGCGAGACATCAGGTCTCGCTGCGCGACAAACCTGTAACATCCTTCATGTTTTATGACATTTTCGCGCCATATGGCGGTGCTCAAACTCTCGCCAGACTTGGTTCTGAGGGAGACACCAACATGCACAGTTCCACGCGCCGCCTGGCCCTGGCGGCCGGCGCCGTTCTGGCCATCGTCGCCGGTGGCGGGGCCGCCCTGGCCCAGATGCCGCCACCGCCACCGCCCGCACCGCCGCCTCCACCCCTGCCGCCCCTGCCCCCCATGGAAGCCATGATGATGGGCGGCGAAGGCATGATGGTGATGCACCACCGCATGCCGGGCGATCCGGAGCAGCACGCCAAGCATCTGCGCGACGTCCTGCAACTGCGCCCCGACCAGGACGCCGCCCTGAAGACCTATCTCGACGCCACCGCGCCGCAGAAAATGGCCGAGGCCATGAAGGCGGGGCGCCCGGATGGCGACGAGGACGATGACAAGGGCCTGACCACGCCGGAACGTCTGGACCGTCAGGCGGCCCACATGGCCAGGATGGCCGAAACCTTCCAGAAGCGCGCCACAGCGACCAAGGCCTTCTATGCCGCCCTGTCACCCAGCCAGCAGAAGGCCTTCGATGCTCTGGGCCCACGCGGTGGTAGTCCGCGCATGATCGTCCGGCACCTTGAAACCCGCCATGGCGGTCCGCCGATGGGCGAACACAAGGAAGAGCGCCGGATCATCATCAAGCCCAAGGCCGGGTGATAAGGGTCGATACGCATTGCGGGCGTCCATGCAGAGCTTTAATCAGCACTCCATGGACGCCCGACACCCGTTTGATTTCCTGACCAACCCTGAGCGGTTCATGGCCTTCTCACGGTGGGCCGCGCCGATGTTCGGGGGCATTGCCGCCGGACTGGCCGTCATCGGCCTGGCCCTGACCTTTGCCGCGCCGGAGGATTACCAGCAGGGCGACACGGTGCGGATGATGTTCATCCATGTGCCCGCCGCAGTCATGAGCATGCTGATCTATCTGTTCCTCGGCGGGGCCAGCCTGCTGTCCCTGGTCTTCCGCCACGCCCTGGCCGACGCCGCCGCCCGGGCCTGCGCGCCCCTGGGAGCCGTCTTCACCGCCCTGGCCCTGATCACCGGCTCCCTGTGGGGCAAGCCGATGTGGGGGACCTGGTGGCAATGGGACGCCCGCATGACCTCGGTGCTGGTGCTGTTCCTGTTCTATCTCGGCTATCTGGCCCTGCGCGGCGCGCTGGAGGACGAGCAGAAGGCGGCCCGCGCCGCCGCCATCCTGGCCCTGGTCGGCCTGATCAACCTGCCGGTAGTCAAGTTCTCGGTCGACTGGTGGAACACCCTGCACCAGGGTTCCTCGACCCTGTTCGCCCGGCCGGAAAACCGGCTGCCGGCCGTCTATCTCTGGCCCTGGGCCCTGATGAGCCTGGCCTATCTGTCGGCCTTCGGCTCGCTGTGGCTGGTGCGCATCCGGGCCCTGGTCTGGCGGCGCAAGGCCCGCGCCCTGGCCCTGCGCCGGGCAGAATCCTGATCATGGGGCGCTGAGATGCACTTCGATTTCGATGCCGGGAAATACGCCGTCTATGTCTGGCCGGCCTTTGCGGTCAGTGCGGCGGCCTTTGGCTGGATGATCTTTAGCAGCCTCAGCCTGGCCCGGCGCTGGAAACAGGAGGCCGAGCGGCTGCAGGCCGAACTGGCGGCCGGAACCGACGCCCCATGAAGCGCTGGCTGGCCTTCGCGCCCCTGGCAGTCCTGGCGGCCCTGGCCCTGCTGTTCGCCGGCTATGCCCTCAAGCGCGACCCAAAGATCCAGCCCCACGCCCTGGTCGGCAAGCCGATGCCGGCCCTGACCCTGCCCGACCTGTCCACGGGCCAGCCGGTCGCCCTGACGGACATCACCCGCGGCGGGCCGGTACTGGTCAATTTCTTCGCCTCCTGGTGCGCGCCCTGCGAGATCGAGCACCCGCAGCTGATGGCCCTGAACGCCCAGGGCGTGAAGGTGATCGGCATCGCCTACAAGGACGCCCCGCCCAATACCCAGGCCTTCCTGACCCGGCTCGGCGACCCCTTTGCCGCCCGGCTCGTGGATCGCAAGGGCGAGGCGGGCCTGGAATTTGGCGTCACCGGTGTGCCGGAGACCTATCTGATCGGCTCGGACGGCATGATCCTGGCCAAGCATACCGGCCCCCTGACGCCGGAAGCGGCCGAGGATCTGCTGGCCAAGGCCCGCTAGAAACGGTCGTCCCGGATCTCCACTCCGCTGCGGCGGGGATGACAGGGTTCAAGGTGCGCTGACAGGTCGCGGCGCTTCCGCGTTAACCCAACATTGACCATGCTCGCAGACTTTCAGTTAACCATGTTACACTTCGAGTCATGAGCACCGTCCGTCCCGCCGGCTGGCCTTCGGCCCCCGCCAGACCCGCCTCGACCCCTGCGTCGGGCGGCGCGGCGACGCGTTCGGCCTTTTTCCAGGCCGCCATGGGCGACGCCGCCCCGGCCCGGCCGGCTCCGGCCGCCGCCGCGGTGCAAATGCAGGCCCAGACCCAGGCCCAACCGCAACGCCAGCCCCCGGCCCGGCCCTTCGTGCAGCCGGAAACCCAGCCGCAGAAGATCCTGCGCCCGGGCTCGCTGCTGAATATCGTGATTTAGGAGGGCCTTAGGCCGCCTTCTTGGCGGCCTTGTCCTTCTTGGGCTTCTTGTCTTTCTTCGGCTTGTCGGCCTTGGCCTTCTTGGCCTTGGGCTCGGCGTCGACTCCCGGATGCAGGTCGGCGCCGGCCATGTCGGCCAGCAGGCTCAAAAAGCCGTCGCGCTTGCCGGGCTTGAGCAGGGCGAGGATCCGGGCATCGGCCATGGCCACCATCGGCGCGACCTCTTCCAGAATGGCCCGGCCCGAGTCTGACAATCGCACGCTGTTGGCGCGGGCATCCTGGTCGGAGCGCTGGCGTTCCAGATGGCCCTTGGTGATCATCCGGGCGACCATGTCGGCCAGGGTCGAGCGGTCAATGCCGGTGGCCTTGACCAGGGCCGTCTGGGTGACGCCCTCGTTCTGGGCCACGGCCGAGAGCACTGCGAACTGGCGCTGGGTGATGCCCGCCGCCCCGCATTCCTCCGCATAGATATCCAGCGCCAGTTGCAGCACCCGGTGCAACAGATGGCTCGGCGACCGCTCCAGCAGGCCTCCGCTCTTTTCAACCTTGGTCTTGGCCATGACTTCGCCTTCGTCCGATCCGCCGACGGACTACCCCTATCATTGTAACACGTCGATTTGACGACGGTGATCCGTGAACGGCGGAACGACCGCCCCCAGGGGCCTAAAAGCCGGCGTCAGGGGGCTCGGGTGCGGCCGGCTCCTCGCCCTTGGCCATGTGCTTCATCATGAACGGCACCTGGGTCAGGGAGAAGATGATCGCCAGGGGCAACAGGGCAATGCGGAACTTGACCCAGTTGGGCGTGTCCTGGGTCAGGCGGACAATTTCGTTCAGGATGGCCACGAGGGCGAAATAGCCGCCATAGCGCAGGGTCAGGGTCCGCCAGGCCGCGTCGGGCAAATGCATGGCCTCGCCCATCAGGGCCTTCAGGGGCGCGCGGTTCATCAGGGCCCCGCCGATCATGAAGGCCGCCAGGGCACCGTTGACCACCGTGACCTTGATCTTCACGAACACGTCGCTGTGGAAGATCAGGCCCAGGGTCCCGAAGATCAGGGCCATGACGCCCGAGAACAGCGGCAGCAAGGCGACGCGGCGTTCGACGGCATAGCCGACGGCCAGGGCCACGGCCGATGCGGCGACCAGCACCCAGGTGGCGGTCTCGAAGTTCTTGGTGGTGAAATAGGCGACGGCAAAGGCGATCGGCGCGCCGTAATCGACGGCGGTCCGAACCCAGGCGGCCTTGTTTTTCGGTTCGCTCAAGACCTAGTCCTCCAGCCCGACCAGCGAGCGCGAGAAAGCGCGGGCATTGAACGGTTGCAGGTCCTCGACGCCCTCGCCCACCCCGATCAGCTTGATCGGACTGTCGCTGGCCCGGGCCACCGGCACCAGAACACCGCCACGGGCCGTGCCGTCCAGCTTGGTCATGACAATGCCGGAGACGCCGACCTGGTTGCCGAAGATCTTTTCCTGGGCCAGGGCGTTGCGGCCGACCGTGGCGTCCAGCACCAGAAGGGTCTCGTGCGGATAGTCGGGATCGACCTTCTTCACCACCCGGATGACCTTCAGGAGCTCGTCCATCAGGCCCTGCTTGTTCTGCAGGCGGCCGGCGGTATCGATCAGCACGACGTCATAATGCTCGGCCTTGGCCCGCTCGACGGCCTCATAGGCCAGGGCGGCGGCATCAGAGCCGGTGGGCTTGGACATGAAGTCGGCCCCGGCCCGGTCGGCCCAGACCTTCAGCTGCTCGACGGCCGCGGCGCGGAAGGTGTCGCCGGCGGCGATCAGGACACGGGCCCCCTTCTCGGTCAGGTCCGACGCGATCTTGCCCAGGGTAGTGGTCTTGCCCGAGCCATTGACGCCGATGAACAGCACCACATAGGGACGCGGGCCTGACAGGGGATCAAAGCGGCCTTCGCGGTCAGCCAGTTCGGCGGCGACCAGCTCGGCCAGGGCTTCCTTGACCTCGTTCTCCGTCGAGGAGCGGCCAAACCGCGCCTTGCCGAAGGCCTCGGTGATGCGCGCGGCAATCTGAGGGCCCAGATCGGCCTCGATCAGCATCTCTTCCAGGGCGTCCAGCTGTTCCTGATCGAGGGGCTTCTTGGTGAAGACGCCCGCGACCTGCTCGGTCATGGCCTGGGACGACCGGGTCAGGCCCGATGTCAGGCGCTGGAACCAGCCTTGTTTCTGCTCGGGCTTATCGCTCATCAGCGCTCCTTTAGGGGAACGGGCGAAAGTGTAAATCAGATATTACCGCCACATGGTTTCCGCCGCCGGCCCGCCCGTGGCATGAACGGTCATGGACCCGCTCCTCGACCCGACCGCTGACCCCCTGGCGACGGCCCTGTTCTGGCTGGACTATGCCGCCGCTGCCGTGTTCGGGGCCACCGGTGCCCTGGCCGCCGCGCGGCGCAAACACGACATCATCACCTTCGGCTTCTTCGCGGCGATCACCGGCGTCGGGGGTGGAACCCTGCGCGACCTGCTGATCGGAGCCCCGGTCTTCTGGATCCAGAGGCCGGGCTATATCCTGGCCTGCCTGGCGGCGGCGGCAGTGATCTGGTCCCTGGGCAAGCGCGGCTGGCGGTTCCGGGCCCTGCTGTGGCTCGACGCCCTGGGCATGGCCGCCTATGCGGTGGTCGGCACGGCCAAGGCCCTGAGCCTCGGAGTCCACCCGATCACCGCCGTGGTGATGGGCGTCCTGACCACGGCCTTTGGCGGCGTGATCCGCGACGTGCTGGCCGAGGAGCCCAACCTGCTGCTGCGACGCGAGATCTATATCACGGCCGCCCTGCTGGGGGCCTCGGTGTTCGCCGTACTGCAACTGCTGGGCGCGCCGTTCTGGCCGGCCGGCATCGCCGGCTTCGTCGCTGCGTTCGGCCTGCGGGCGGCGGCGATCAAGCTCGGCTGGAGCCTTCCGGGGTTCGCCGGCGGCGAAGTGATGGCGGCGGTCGAGGACGAATCGCAAGGCCGGCGCCCAAGGATCCCGAGTCATGATGATGAAATTTCATCATGACCATTCTCAAGATCAATAATCCTGCCCCTTGCCTTCGCCGTCAGAACGCACAATCTGTCTGTAGCGGGCCGGGCCCCTCTGACGTACCACGCAGCTGAAGGGCGCGGTCGTGATGTCGGACCGCATCGGGTGCGCTCGATGCCGGGTCCAGTGGGTCGTCCCCCCCCCCTCAAGAACCCAGCAACCCCGGCGTCGGGCGCACCCTCCCAACAGAGGAGAGCCCAAGATGTCAATCAGCACCCTTCAAGCCGCGCGAACGCGCATCGTCGAGACCTGGACCCCGGCCCAACTCGATCAACTCGACGCCCTGGTGGCCGCCTGCGCCCTGGTCGCCCAGGCCGACGGCTGGGTAACGCCGGATGAGCGGGGCCGGATGCTGGACCGCATGCGCGGTCTGCCGGCCCTGGCCCTGTTCGGAATCGATGATGCTCTGGAGGCCTTCGAGGCCCTCGACCAGCGCTTTGAGCAGGATCCTGAGACCGCCCGCTTCGAGGCCGAAATGGCCATTCGCCGCCTGCGCGGCCGGGACGATGTGGCCCGTCTGGTGGTCAATTCAGCCTGCGCCGTGGCGGCGGCCGATGGCGGACTGGATGCCGAGGAACGCGACGTCCTGTTGAGGATCTGCGATCTGCTGGCCCTGCATCCGATCCAGTTCGATCTGATCACGGCGGCGGGGCGGCGATGAGAGTCGGCGGCTACGCACCCCCCACCGCCTGGGTCTCACCGCAACTGGCCCAGCAAGCCCTGGTCCAGGCGGCATCCCACGCCAGCCAGCCGACCGCCAAGCCCGTGACCGAACCCGACAGGGTCGATCGCAATCCGGCGCCGCGCCCCCTGAACCGGGGCTTTCTGGATATCCGCGTCTAGACCCTCCGGAGTCTGCTGGATCGTGACACTGCCCCTACAGGATTGACCTGTGGGGGCAGCCGTCATGCCGCGATGCCTCCGCCGTCAAGGCCTGCCTCAAGACCCATCCGCCGCGAACGACCTGAGCCTTTCAGGTCCGGCGGACCCTAGGACCTGAACAAAACCATGGAATTTCTGAACCTGCCGGTGATCGGCAAGCCGCTCTGGATGTGGGCGGGCTTCATGCTGGCGGTAGTGACCCTGCTGGCCTTTGACCTGGGCATACTGAACCGCAAGACCCGCGAGATCGGCGTCCGCCAGAGCCTGGTGATGTCACTCGTCTATATCAGCCTGGGACTGGGCTTCGGCGGCCTGGTCTGGATGCAGCTGGGCGCGACCGCCGGAGTCGAATACCTGACCGGCTTCGTGATCGAGAAAAGCCTGGCGATCGACAATGTCTTCGTCATTGCCCTGATCTTCGGCTTCTTCGCCATTCCGCCGGCCCTGCAGCACCGGGTGCTGTTCTGGGGCATTCTCGGCGTGATCGTGCTGCGGGCCATCATGATCGGTGTCGGTGCCGCCCTGGTCAGCGAGTTCGGCTGGGTGCTGTACATCTTCGCCGCCTTCCTGATCCTGACCGGCGTGAAGATGCTGTTTGCCGGCGACAAGCCCATGGACCTGGCCAATAACCCCGCCCTGAAATGGCTGCGCCGCGTGCTGCCGATCAGCGACACGCTGCACGGTGACCGCTTCTTCGTTCAGGGCATCGACTCGCGTACCGGCAAGGCCGCCCGACTGGCCACCCCGCTGTTCCTGGCCCTGGTGCTGGTCGAGCTGGCCGATCTGGTCTTCGCCGTCGACTCGGTGCCGGCGATCTTCGCCATCACCACCGATCCCTATATCGTCTACACCTCCAACATCATGGCGATCCTGGGCCTGCGGGCTCTGTACTTCGCCCTGGCGGCCGTGTTGCACCGCTTCGCCTATCTCAAGCAGGCCCTGGCCGTGCTGCTGGTGTTCATCGGCGGCAAGATCTTCATCGCCGACGCCCTGGGCTGGGAGAAGTTCCCCGCCGCCCTGTCGCTGTCGATCACCTTCGCCATCCTGGCCGCCGGCGTCGGCTGGTCTCTGTGGAAGACCCGCAAGGCCCCCGCCCTTCCGGGGGCTCCCGGCGCAAGCGCCTAAGCGCTCGCCCGGTCCTCCGGGCGATCTGAAGAAGAACCGGGTCGGACCCTGTCCGGCCCGGTTTTTTCATGGCTGTGACGGGGGAGGTGACCCCTGCAGAAGGCCTGCGGGAATCCCTTTGTTCTGAGGTTGAAGATCGCGACGATGACTGCCGCAGTCGGGAACAAGCTGTGGCCGCTAGGTGTCGTGGTCCGGGTGCTGGCGCGACGCCACCGAGCCGCCCGGCCCGATCGGCGGCCGCACCGGCATCTGCGCCAGATGATCCATCCAGGCCGGCCGACCCTCGACAGCCAGCTGAACCCCGGGCTCAACCACCGACGGGTCATCGAAGGCGAAGACCGCCAGATCGATCTTGCTGTCGCTCCACGCGAAGGTCAGGGGCGTACCGCAGGCGGCGCAGAAGCCGCGCTGGATCTGATCCGAACTCTGGAAATGGGCCGGGGCGCCGCGCGTCCAGGTCAGGTTAGCCACCTCGACCGTAACCAGCGCTCCGAACGGGCCGGCAAAGGCCTTCTGGCACATGCGGCAATGGCAGATCGAGGCGCGGCCGGGGTCTCCCTCGACCCGGAAGCGGACGGCACCGCACTGGCAGCCGCCGCTCAGGCTCACGGCACCCGCTCGGCGATCACCCGCGACCCGTCATGGCCCGTGACCCGGAAGGCCAGGATCTGGCCGGAGGGTGCTTCGCCCGCAAAGGCGATCTCGGTGAAATCCTCGGCCCGGGCGACGCCGTCGCGCTCGACCAGGCCCGACAGCACGCGGCCGACCTGGCGCTGCAGGTGACGCTCCAGTCCCGCCTGCCCCGCTTCACGCAGGCGACGGGCGCGGTCCTTGATCACCGTCCCCCTGACCGGCGGCATCCGCGCGGCGGGTGTGCCGGGGCGGGCGCTGTAGGGGAAGACGTGCAGGAAGGCGAGGCCGGCTTCTTCCACCAGTTTCAGGGTGTTTTCGAACGCCTCATCGGTCTCGGTCGGGAAGCCGGCGATCAGGTCGGCGCCGAAGGCGGTGTCGGGACGCACGCGGCGCACCTCGGAGACCAGCTTGAGTGCATCCTCGCGGTTATGGCGACGCTTCATCCGCTTGAGGATCATATTGTCCCCGGCCTGCAGTGACAGGTGCAGATAGGGCATCAGGCGCGTCTCGGTCTCGAGCAGCCTGAACAGATCCGGATCGATCTCGGCCGCGTCGATCGACGACAGGCGCAGGCGCGGCAGGTCGGGCACCAGCTTGAGGATCCGGCCCACTAGTTGGCCAAGCGTCGGCTGACCCGGCAGGTCGGTGCCCCACGAGGTGACGTCGACGCCGGTCAGCACCACCTCATTATAGCCCTCGGCGGCCAGACGGCGGATCTGTTCGACCACCTCACCGGCCGGGGCCGAGCGCGAATTGCCGCGTCCGAACGGGATGATGCAGAAGGTGCAGCGGTGGTCGCAGCCGTTCTGGACCTCGACATAGGCCCGGGCGCGGTCCTTGAGGCCGGCGATCAGGTGACCGGCGGTCTCCTTGATCGACATGATGTCATTGACCCGCACGCGGGTGGAGGTGTCGAGCAGGGCACCGGGCGCGGCCTTTTCGGCATTGCCCAGGACAAGGTCGACTTCCGGCATGGCGGCGAAGGCGGCGGGGTCGATCTGGGCGGCGCAGCCGGTGACGATCAGCCGGGCGTCGGGCCGCTCCCGCCGCGCCTTGCGGATCGCCTGCCGGGCCTGGCGCACGGCTTCATTGGTCACGGCGCAGGTGTTGAACACCACCGCGTCCGACAGGCCGTCAGCGCTGGCCCGCGCCCGGATGGCCTCGGACTCATAGGCGTTGAGCCGGCAGCCGAAGGTGACGACATCGACGCCGTCGGGACCCGACGAGACCACCGCCGGGCCGCCCTCTTCGCCGATGGCGGGCTTGGGCGCCGGCGGGCGCGAGATGACGGTGTAGGTCGTCACGACTTTTCCATGAACGCCGCGAAGGCGTCCTTCCAGTCGGGATGCCAGCGCGACAGGGCCGGGCGGTTTTCGATGATGTCGCCCATGGCCCAGGCCATGCGCTTTTCATCGACCGCGCGGGTGACGTCATTGTCGGGGCACAGGATGTAGAAGTCGCCGGCCTCGATGCGGGCCAGCATGAAGTGGACGACCTGCTCGGGCGTCCAGGCCGCGTCGGGCTTGCCGCCCGGACCGCGCTTGGTCATGCCGGTGAAGGTGTAGCCGGGGATCAGCAGGTGGGCGGCGACCTGGCAGTCTTCGGTCTGGCGCAGGGTGTGGGCCAGGCCCTCGGTCAGGGCCTTCACCGCCGACTTGGAGACATTATAGGCCGTGTCGCCGGGCGGCTGGGTGATGCCCTGCTTGGAGCCGGTATTGATGATCAGGCCGGGACGACCCGACAGGGCCATCTCCTCGCCGAACACCTGCACGCCGTTGATCACGCCCCACAGATTGACGTCGAGGATGCGCGACCAGGCGTCGTCGCCGGCGAAGGCATCGCCACCGCCGCCGACCCCGGCATTGTTCATCAGCACGTCGACCGCGCCGAACTTTTCGATCGCGACAGCCTTCAGGGCCTCGACGGCCGCGCGGTCGGCGACGTCGGTGGGCACGGCGATCGCGCCGATGGCCTCGGCTTCCTGTTTCAGCTTGCGACCGGTGACGTCGGCCATGACGACGTTGAGGCCCAGCTCGCGGAAGATCTTGGCGGCGGCCAGGCCGATGCCGTCGGCGGCGCCGGTAATGACCGCCGTCTTGCCGGCCTCAAGGGCGGGATGAAGGCTCATGCGACGACCTTCTCCGGCAGCTTGCCGGTGTATTCCAGGGTGATCGGGCCGGTCATGATCACGTGGCCGTCGGCCTCGCGCCATTCGATGACCAGGCTGCCGCTCTCGAATTCGACGGTGGCGGTGCGGTCGGTCAGGCCCCGGCGCACGGCGGCCACCTGGGCGGCGCAGGCGCCGGTGCCGCAGGCCAGGGTCAGGCCCGCGCCGCGCTCCCAGACTTTCAGTCTGATATGGTCGCGGGACTGAACGTGCGCGAAGCCGACATTGACGCCTTGCGGGAACAGCGGGTGATGCTCGACCAGCGAGCCGGTGCCGGTGGCGAAGGCGTCGGTGACGGGCGCGTCGACGAAGAACACCACATGCGGATTGCCCATCGAGACGCAGACCGGCGTGTGGACCAGCGGCGCGTCGATCGGACCGACCTGCAGCTCGACCCGCTCGGTATTCATCTCCTCCGACAGCGGGATCTGGGTCCAGTCGAGGCCCGGCCGGCCCATATCGACTGTGACCCGCTTGTCGCCGGCCATCTGGCCCGACAGGCGGCCGGCCACGGTATCAAAGGCCACGCTGTCCTTGCCGGCCGGCTGCATCAGCAGCCAGGCCACGCAGCGCGTGCCGTTGCCGCAGGCCCCGGCCACCTCGCCGTCTGCATTCCAGAACCGGACATAGGCCGATGCGCCCGCGCTGCGCGGCGGGTCGATGGCGATGACCTGGTCACAGCCGATGCCACCATCGCCGCGTTTGGCGATGGCGCGGATCGCCTCCGGCGTCGGCTCGAAGGGCTGGCTGGCGGTCTCGATCACGACGAAGTCGTTGCCGAGGCCGTTCATCTTGAGGAAGGTGCGGCTCATGGTGGGGGCTATATAGTGGAAAACCGTCGCCAAGTCAGAGCCGGGTGTGTGCCGCGCTCATTTGACCCCCAGTCAGCGACCAGGAAGGACGACGTTTGAGCAACAGGGACCAACAGGGCCTCCGCCTGCGCGCCCGTCTGCGCGCCCTCTATCACGGGGCCTCGCCGACCGCCGTGCGGTTCCGTTATGCGGTGATCGGCGTCGACCTGCTCGTCATCGCCTTTTTCATCGCCGCCCCGACGATCCGCAATCACGGCCTGGCCTTTTATCTCGCGGACTATGCGGCCGCGACCTTCCTGGCCCTGGACATGTCTGCCCGTGCCATCGCCCATGGCGACATCCGGGCCTGGCTGAAAAAGCCCATTGTCTGGGTGGATCTGTTCGTTCTGGCCACCCTGTTGTTCCCGACCTGGCTGCTGAACCTGGGGTTCCTGCGGGTGGTGCGACTGTGGACCCTGATCCACAGCGAGTTCTTCTGGCACACCGTGGGCCGGCGTTACGACAACACCCGCGTCGAGGAGATCGCCAAGGCCGCCTCGTCCTTGCTGACCTTCGTCTTTGTGATCACTGGCTTTGTCTATTCCAGCTTCGCAGGGCGGCATGACGGCGTGACCGGCTATGTCGACGCCCTCTATTTCACGGTCACCAGCCTGACCACCACAGGCTATGGCGACATCACCCTGCCGGGGGTTTGGGGCAAGCTGCTGTCGATCGCGACCATGCTGGGCGGGGTGTCGCTGTTCATCAGCCTGATCCAGTCGATCCTGCGGCCTCACAAGGTGACCTATCAGTGCCACGATTGCGGCCTTCGCCGGCACGATCCCGACGCCGTCCACTGCAAGGCCTGCGGCAAAATGCTGAACATTCCCGACGACGGGGTCTAATCCTCCGACAGTAGCTCTGGCGCGGGTCAGATTTTTCGATACCGTCCCGCGCCATGACCCTGCTTCGCACCTGTTCCGCCGGGGCCCTGGCCCTGACCCTGCTCTCCCACGGCACCGCCCTGGCCCAGGACAGCGACCCGCATCTGGCCCTGGAGGCGGTGGAAAGCCCCGACTCCCTGGCCTGGGTGAACCGGGAAAACGCCAAGACCCTGCCGGTCCTGTCGGGCGATCCGCGCTTTGCCGGCCTGCAGGCTGAGGCCCTGACCATCCTGTCGGCCAGGGACCGCATCGCCGCGCCCAACTTCATCGGGACCAGCGTCTTCAATTTCTGGCAGGACGCGACCCATGTGCGCGGCATCTGGCGGCGCACGACCCTGGCTTCCTACAAGACCGTTTCGCCGGTCTGGGAGACGGTGCTGGATCTGGACGCCCTGGCCAAGGCCGAGGGCAAGAACTGGATCTGGAAGGGAGCCGACTGCCGTCCAAAGACCCACGATCGCTGCCTGATCAACCTGTCCAACGGCGGCAAGGACGCGGTTGAGGTCCGCGAGTTCGACCTGACGACCAGGACCTTCGTGGAGGGCGGCTTCCGGCTGCCCGAAGGCAAGCAGAACGTCGAGTGGCTGGATGCCGACACCCTGATCCTGACCCGCGACTGGGGCCCCGGCACCACCACCGACAGCGGCTACGGCATGGTCATCAAGACCCTCAAGCGCGGCCAGGCCCTGAGCGACGCCGTCGAGGTGTTCCGCGGCCAGAAGAGCGACGTCTCGGCCCGGCCCAATGTGCTGCGCGACGCCGCCGGCAACCGGGTGGTGCTGATCGACCGGGCTACCGACTTCTTCCACACCGAACGCAATGTCTGGACAGACGGCAAGGTCGTGCCCCTGGCCATCCCGCAGAGGGCCGGTATCGCCGGCCTGCTGAACGGCCGGCTGATCGTCGAACTCAATGAGGACGGTCTGGGCGCCAAGGCCGGTTCGATCATTGCCGTGACGCCGGATGCGGGCCTGGCCACCAGCCTGATCTTTGCCCCTTCGAGCGTGCAGGCGGTTGACCAGGTGACCGTCACGGATCGCACGGTGGTGGCCGCGATCTATGACAATGTGCGCGGCGGGGTCTTCACCTTCAAACCGGCGGGCGCGACCTGGACCAAGTCCACCCTGCCCGGCCTGCCCAATGCCTCGGTGTCACTCGGCTCGCATTCTGACGAGGGCGACCAGATCTTCTACAGCGTCGAGGGCTTCACGACCCCGACCCAGCTTAAACTGGCCGATGCGGTCAGCGGCGCCTCCGAAACCGTCAAGGCCCTGTCGGCCCAGTTCGAGGGCGGCAATCTCGAGGTCGAGCAGAAGGTCGCTACCAGCAAGGACGGCACCAAGGTCCCCTATTTCCTGATCCATCCCAAGGGCCACAAGCACGATGGCTCCAACCCGACCCTGCTGCACGCCTATGGCGGCTTCAACCTGTCGAAACTGCCGGTCTATGACCCGCTGATCGGCAAGCTGTGGCTGGAAAAGGGCGGCAGCTATGCTGTCGCCAATATCCGCGGCGGCGGCGAGTTCGGGCCCGCCTGGCATGAGGCGGCCCTGAAGGCCAACCGCCAGCGCGCCTTCGACGACTATTACGCCGTGGCCGAGGACATGATCGCCAAAAAGATCACCTCGCCGCGCCATCTGGGGGCCTATGGCCGCTCGAACGGCGGCCTGCTGATGGGCGTGGCCCTGACCCAGAGACCGGATCTGTGGAATGCCGTGGTGGTCGAAAGCCCGCTGCTGGACATGATCCGCTACACCGTGCTGCCGGCCGGCGCCTCGTGGATCGGCGAATATGGTGACCCGGCCATCCCGGCCGAACGGGCCTGGATCGAGGCCTATTCGCCCTATCAGAACCTCAAGCCCGGGGTGAAATACCCGCTGGCCTATATCACCACCTCGACCAAGGATGACCGGGTCCATCCCGGCCATGCCCGCAAGTTCGCAGCCCGGCTCGACGATCTGAAGGTCGATAACCTCTATTTCGAAAACACCGACGGCGGCCACGCCAATGGCGCGGACCCCAAGTCCAATGCCCGCCGCTGGGCCCTGCACTATACCTACCTGTCGCGTCAGCTGATGGATCACTAGTTCTATGCGCAGCCTTGTCCTTGCCCTCCTCGCCTCCACGAGCCTGATGACCGCCTCCCACGCCGCCGAACCGACTCCGGCCAAGGCCGAGATCCGCACACCCCTGTCGGAGCTGGGCAAGGATGATCCCTATCTGTGGATGGAGGAGATCGAGGGAACCCGGGCCATGGACTGGGCCAAGGCCCGGAACGGCAAGACCCTGCCGGTCCTGCAGGGCGATGCCCGCTATGCGACGCTGGAGGCCCAGGCCCTGGCCATCCTCAATGCCAAGGACCGGGTCCCCGGCGTCTCGTTCGGAGGCGACGGGTCCCTGCGCAATTTCTGGCAGGATGCCAGCCACGTGCGCGGCCTGTGGCGCCAGACGACCCTCGAAAGCTACCGCACCGCCGAACCCGTCTGGGAGACCATCCTCGACATCGACGCCCTGTCGAAGGCCGAGAACGCCAACTGGGTCTATAAGGGCGCCAGCTGCCTGCCGCCGGAAGAGACCCGCTGCCTGATCACCCTGTCGAACGGCGGCAAGGACGCGGTCACGGTTCGCGAGTTCGACACCTCGACCCGGAGCTTCGTGGCCGGCGGCTTCAACCTGCCCGAGGGCAAGCAGAACTATAGCTGGCTGGATAAGGACACCCTGCTGGTCGCCCGCGAGTGGGAGCCGGGCCAGGTCACCAAGTCGGGCTATGCCTATGTGCTGAAGACCATGAAGCGCGGCCAGCCGCTGTCGGCGGCCCAGGAGGTCTATCGCGGGACCGAGACCGACGTATCGGTCAGCCCCTTCGTGCTGCGCGACGCCGACGGTGTCACCCAGGCGGTGATCGCCTATCGCGGCGTGACCTTCTTCGAGAGCGAAAAGCACCTGTTGACCGACAAGGGTTCGGTCAAGCTGGACCTGCCCCTGAAAAGCTCGATCCAGGCCTTGGTCGACGGACAGATGGTGGTGCTGCTGGAGCAGGACTGGGCGGAAAAGGGCTTCAAAACCGGCGACCTGATCAGTTTCGACCTCGCCGCCCTGAAGGCTGCCCCGGCCACCACCAAGGCCATGCTGGTGCTGCGGCCGACCGCCCGCCAGTCGGTGGAGCAGGTCACCACCACCCGCACCAAGCTGGTCGTCGCCCTGCTGGACAATGTCCGGGGCGTGGCCCAGGTCCTGACCCATGGGGCCAAGGGCTGGAGTGCGCAGACCCTCGCCCTGCCGGCCAATGCCTCGATCGGCCTGGGGTCCAGCGCCGAAAAGGACGAGCGCCTGTTCGTTACGGTCACCGGCTATCTGACTCCCTCGACCTTCTGGCTGGCCGATGCCGGCAGTCTGAAACTCGAACAGGTCAAGGCCTCCCCGGCCCGTTTCGATGCCTCAACCCATGTCGTCGAGCAGTTCGAGGCCACCAGCACGGACGGGACCAAGGTCCCCTATTTCGTCGTGCGCCCCCGGGCCGCCAAGTCTGACGGAAACAGCCCGACCCTGCTCTATGCCTATGGCGGCTTCCAGGTCTCGATGACCCCGGCCTATTCGGGCGTGATGGGCAAGCTGTGGCTGGAACGCGGCGGCACCTATGTGGTGGCCAATATCCGCGGCGGCGGCGAGTTCGGCCCGGCCTGGCATGCGGCCGGGCTGAAGGAGAACCGCCAGAAGGTCTATGACGACTTCTTCGCGGTCAGCCAGGACCTGATCACCCGCAAGATTACCTCGCCCCGGCGGCTGGGAATCATGGGCGGCAGCAATGGTGGCCTGCTGATGGGCGTGGCCCTGACCCAGCGCCCCGAGCTCTACAATGCCATCGTCGTGCAGGTGCCGCTGTTCGACATGATCCGCTACAGCCAGATCGGGGCCGGGGCCTCGTGGGTGGGCGAGTATGGCGATCCGGCCATACCGTCAGAGAGGGCGGTCATCGCCAAGTATGACCCCTATTCCAACCTCAGGGCCGGCCAGAAATATCCCGAGGTCTTCATCGAGACCTCGACCAAGGACGACCGCGTCCATCCCGCCCACGCCCGCAAGGCGGCGGCGCGTCTCGAAGAGCTCGGCTATCCGGTCCTCTATTACGAGAATATCGACGGTGGTCACGCGGCCAGCGCCAACCTGGCCGAGACCGCCCGGCGCCAGGCGCTGGAATATGTCTATCTGTCGCGCAAGCTCATGGATTGATTGGGTAAAGTCGATTTACCCGAAACGGGGTTTCGTCAACACTAGGGAAATCTATCTGGGCCAGACTTGCGGCTGACCACACCGGTCGCAAGTCACCCCGAGCCCCTAGTCCTTGAAGATCGACGTCGTCTCCGCCCTTGATCTGAGCCCCGCAGACATCGCCCGCTGGTCGAGCCTGCAGGTGGGGCCCCTGCGCCTGGACTCGCCCTTCCTGTCACCGCGCTGGACCCAGGCCGTGGCCCGGGCGCTCGATGCGACAGGCAAGAAGGCCAGTGACGTCAAGGTCGCCATCCTGCGCGACGACACGGGTCAGGCAATCGGCTTCCTGCCGTCCCGGGTCCGGTCCGATGTCGGCATGCCGGTCGGCGCGCCGATGTGCGACTATCAAGCCCTGGTCGCGGCCCCGGGTGTCGCGATTGACCCCCGCCAATTGCTGGCCGCCCTGCATGTCCACCGCCTCGACTTCTGTCACATGCAGGCCGATGACGAGACCCTGGCCCGCCATGGGCGCGGCCAGGCCGATTCCTGGATCGTCGAGGCGCCGGACGGCTATGCCGCCTATGAGGCCGGCCGACGCGCTGCGGGCTCAGGCGTACTCAAGGACATCGACAAGAAGCGCCGCAAGGCCGAGCGCGAGGTCGGACCGGCGGTCTTTACGGCCCTGTCGAACAGCCGCGCCGATTTCGAGCAGCTGATCGCCTGGAAGCGGGCTCAACTGGTCGCCACCGGCCAGACCGACTATTTCCGCACGCCCTGGGTCGTGGCCCTGGTCGACGCGCTGTTTTCGACCCGCGATCCGGACTTCGGGGGCGGTCTCTACAGCCTGCACCTCGGCGGCGAGCTGGCCGCCGTCCATCTGCACCTGCGCGGCAGCCACACCATTCATGGCTGGCTGATCGCCCACAATGCCGCCTTCGAGCGCTATTCACCCGGCCTGATGCTGTTCCAGGACATCCTGAAGAGCATGGACGGCGGGCCCTATGTCCGCCTCGATCTCGGGGCCGGCGACTACCGGTTCAAGCGCGAACTGTCCAATGCCCGCCAGACCGTGGTGTTCGGCTTCTATGGCTCGCCCTCCCCGGCCGCCTTTGTGCGCAGCGCCGCCTATGGCGTGCGCCAGATGGCCGAGGCCCTGCCCCTGGGCCGGATGTCGCAACTGCCCGGCAAGGCCATGCGCCGGCTGGACCTGTTGCGCGGGCTGCACTAGCGCCCTTTTGTCCGACCCTGATGAAGCCATCAGGTCGGAAAAGGCTCTAGCCGGCAAAGAAGGTCCGGCAGATCGCATCGCCGGTGGCTTCGGACAGCACCCGTTCGGGATCCAGCTCCATCAGCCGCCCGCCATTGTCTTCGGCTTCCACCTTGATCTTCTGCTGCTCGACCAGGGTCTTGCTCCTGGCTTCACGGATCTTGACGCGGACGACCAGCCGATTGATCGGGTTCAGGCTGGGCTCTTCCGGTCGCCGCAGCTGCAACCGCTCGACCTTGAGATCCAGCCGCAGGTCCTTGCCCACCGCACACTCGGCCAGATGGTCGTTGACGGCGTCGGTCAGGGTGGTCGCGAAGTCGTTCGATGGCCCCGAACCCCATTGGAAACCAGAGTCGACCGTGACGGTCCGGACGGAGGCCTGTGGCGCGGCCACGGCCGGCGCGCCGACAAGGGAAAGGCTCGCGACCAGGGCGGCGATCAGGGTTTTCATGGCGGTCTCCACAAGGTTTCCGCCCTTAAAGCCAAGGTGAGATGAACCTCAGATGAGCGGTCTCAGCCCCGGCCCTGCCCCAGCCGCACGCGCTGCGGATCGATCCGCCCGGCCTCCCGCGCACGGGTCCAGCCCAGGGTTTCGACATCTTCGCGGAAGGCAAAGCGCAGCAGATGATCGGCGACCACCTCCTCCAGTCGCGCCAGGCCTTCGCGCCCCGAGGTCTCGACCGTGATGTCGAGCCCGGTCTCGTCCGCCACCATCCGGCAGTCGCCGGACGGCAGGGGAATGCGGGCGGTGGTCTCGTCAAAGGTGACCACGAACCTGTGGCCCCAGTGCCTGGCCAGCTGGGTCATGTAGCGGGCCGCTTTGTCGGTGGTCAGGCGGGCATGGCTCTGCAGGAGGGTCTCCATCAGACGCGCTCGATGACGCCGGCCGCCTCGTCCAGGGCCCGGGCGATCTGCTGAACCTGGTCGGCCGACAGTTGGCCTGCGGTCAGTTTCAGGCGCAGGGCCGTCTTGAGGTTTTCCCGGGCCCGCAAGATCTGCGGCGAGAAGGCGGCGCTGCGGGCCGCGGCCTCGGCCATCCGCTCGAACAGGCTTTTGACCGGCTGGGCATTGGCCTGAAGGAAGGCTTCGCCCTCCGGGGTGATGGTGTGCAGCTTCTTGCCGCCCCCGGCCTCGCTGACCGTGATGTAGCCCAGCTCTTCCAGCAGGGTCAGGGTCGGATAGACCACGCCCGGACTGGGGCTATAGGCACCGCCGGCGGCGCTTTCGATGGCCTTGATCAGTTCGTAGCCGTGGCTGGGCTTCTCGGCGATCAGCTTGAGGATCACGAAGCGCAGGTCGCCGTGGTCAAAGAACCGGCCCATGCGGCCGCCGCCGCGATGACCGCGCCCGTGCTCATGACCGTGAAAGCCGAAAGGGTGACGGCTGTGATGACCGTCGCAGGGACCGCCAAAGCGGCGATGATGGTGTCGTCCAAACATAGGGTTTTCGATCCTGTTTCGTTATATCGAAATTATAGATATATCGAAATTGTCGGACCGCAAGAGCCTGTTTAGATATATCTGAAATGATCGCTACAGGCGCGTCAGGCCGCCTGCAGGGTTTCAGCCAGCAAGCGCCCCTCGGCCGCCCGGGTGGAGCCCGCCCGCCAGGCCACGACGATCTCGCGGCTGGAATGGGCATGGTCCAGGGGGCGGACGGTGACGGCGGCCTTGTCGGTCAGGCCGGCCTGGACCGCCATGGCCGGCAGGAACGAGATGCCCAGGCCCGAGCCGATCATCTGCACCAGGGTCGGCAGGGAGGTGGCGGCAAAGCTCTCCTCATCACCAAACCCCTTGGGGGCCTCCAGGCCGCAGGCGGCCAGGGCGTGGTCGCGCAGGCAGTGGCCGTCCTCCAGCAGGATCAGGTCGTCATCGGCCAGGCTGTCGGGATTAACCCGCACCGAGGCGGCCATCGGGTGATTGGCCGGGGCGGCGGCCAGCAGTTCGTCATCCTCGACATGGGCCCAGTCCAGGCCGGTCATGTCGTAGGGCAGGGCGATCAGGGCCGCATCCAGGGCCCCCGCCTTCAGGCTGGCGATCAGGCGCTGGGTCAGGTCCTCGCGCAGGAACAGCCGCAGCTTGGGAAAGCGGTCGCGGAGCAGCGGCAGGGCGCGGGGCAGGAGATAGGGCGCTACGGTCGGGATCACGCCGAGACGGAACCGGCCGGCCAGGGGCAGGCCGGCCCCGCGCGCCGCCTGAACCAGGTCCTCCGTGCGGGTCAGGATATCCTGGGCACGACGTACAGCCTCCTGGCCTGCCGCCGTCAGGATCACGCCCGACCGGGCCCGGTCGACCACCGCCGCCCCGAGGATCTTTTCGAGTTCCTGGATGCCTGCCGACAGGGTCGGCTGGGTGACATGGGCGCTCTCGGCGGCGCGGCTGAACGAGCCATGTTCCGACAGGAGCTTGAGATATTGCAGTTGGCGCAAGGTGGGGAGCATGCCGCATCTATAGGCCTATCAGGCACTTTTGCATAGAGCAGGCCTATCCACAGAAATGATTTAATCGATTGGACCTATCGAACGCCGCCCGGTACACAGGCCTCACCTTTTTTCGGGAGCACTCCATGTCCTTGATCAACACCACCATCAAACCCTTCACCGCCGAGGCCTTCAAGGCCGGCAAGTTCGTCACCGTCAGCGACGCCGACCTGAAGGGCAAGTGGTCGGTCGTGTTCTTCTATCCGGCCGACTTCACCTTCGTCTGCCCGACCGAACTTGAGGACCTGGCCGACAACTACGGCGAGTTCCAGAAGCTCGGCGTGGAGATCTATTCGGTCTCGACCGACACCCACTTCGCCCACAAGGCCTGGCATGACTCGTCGGAAGCCGTCGGCAAGATCGCCTACACCATGGTCGGCGACCCGACCGGCACGATCACCCGCAATTTCGACGTCATGATCGAGGAAGTCGGCCTGGCGGATCGCGGCACCTTCGTCGTCGACCCGGACGGCAAGATCCAGATCGTCGAGATCACTGCCGGCGGCATCGGCCGTGACGCCTCCGAGCTGCTGCGCAAGGTCAAGGCCGCCCAGTACGTCGCCGCACACCCGGGCGAAGTCTGCCCGGCCAAGTGGGAAGAAGGCGAAAAGACCCTGAAGCCCTCGCTCGACCTGGTCGGCAAGATCTAGACCTTAAGACTGCCTCCGCGCGGATCGCCCCCCGGTCCGCGCCCCTGGCACCGTCGCCCGCTGCGGCTCTCCACGCAGCCGGCGGCGGTGCCTCCCCCCCCCCTGAAAATGCCATGCGATCCTCCCGACGGGAGAATTGCGCCCTGAAGTCGGAGCCCGCCATGTTGGACGACAGCCTGAAGACCCAGCTGACCGCCTATCTGCAGAACCTGCGTCAACCGATCACGCTCGTCGCCTCGCTGGACGACAGCCAGGGTTCCAGAGACATGAAGGCCCTGCTCGAGGATGTGGCCTCCACCTCCGACAAGGTGAGCCTGAACCTGACGGGTGACGACGCCCGCAGGCCGTCCTTCGCCATCACCCGCGCGGCCGGAGATGCCTCGGTGCGTTTCGCGGGCCTGCCGCTGGGCCATGAATTCACCTCGCTGGTGCTGGCCCTGCTGCACGTCGGCGGTCACCCGCCCCGGTTCGAGGCCGAGCTCCTCGACCAGGTCAGGGCCCTGGACGGCGACTATCACTTCGAGACCTATTTCTCGCAGTCCTGCCAGAACTGCCCGGACGTGGTTCAGGCCCTCAACACCATGAGCGCCCTGAACCCCCGCATCAGCCATGTCGCCATCGACGGGGCCCTGTTCCAGGCCGAGGTCGAGGCGCGCCAGATCATGGCCGTACCGACCATCCTGCTGAACGGCCAGCCCTTCGGCCAGGGCCGCATGGATCTCGAACAGATCCTGACCAAGCTGGACACCGGGGCGGCCGACCGGGCGGCGGAAAAGATCAGGTCCAAGGACGCCTTCGATGTTCTGGTGATCGGTGGCGGCCCGGCCGGCGCGGCAGCGGCGATCTATGCGGCCCGCAAGGGCATCCGCACCGGCATAGCGGCAGAGCGCTTCGGCGGTCAGGTGCTGGACACCATGGCCATCGAGAATTTCATCTCGGTCTCGCACACCGAGGGTCCCAAGCTGGTCTCGGGCCTGGAGCAGCACGTCAAGGACTATGAGGTCGACATCATGAACCTGCAGAAGGCTGTGGGTCTGGTGCCGGCCCGCACCCCGGGCGGCCTGGTCGAGGTCAAGCTAGAGAACGGGGCCAGCCTGATGTCGCGCAGCGTGATCCTCTCGACCGGTGCCCGCTGGCGCAATGTCAATGTGCCCGGCGAGGCCGAGTACAAGAACCGCGGCGTGGCCTATTGCCCCCACTGCGACGGCCCCCTCTACAAGGGCAAGCGCGTGGCGGTGATCGGCGGCGGCAACAGTGGCGTCGAGGCTGCCATCGACCTGGCCGGCATCGTCGCCCATGTGACCCTGATCGAGTTCGACAACCAGCTTCGTGCCGATGCGGTCCTGCAGCGCAAACTGGCCAGCCTGCCCAATGTCGCCATTGTCACCTCGGCCATGACCAGCGAGATCCACGGCGACGGCAGCAAGGTCATCGGTCTCAGCTACAAGGACCGGGTCAGCGAGGCGGTGCATCGCCTCGATCTCGACGGCGTTTTCGTCCAGATCGGCCTCGTACCCAATACCGAATGGCTGAAGGACAGCGGCGTGGCCCTGACCCCGCGCGGCGAGATCGAGGTGGATCAACGCGGTGAGACCTCGATCCCCGGGGTATTCGGGGCCGGGGACGCGACCACCACGCCTTACAAGCAGATCATCATCGCCATGGGCGAGGGGGCCAAGGCCTCGCTCTCGGCCTTTGACTACCTGATCCGCCTGCCGACGGCCGAGACCCAGGCCGCCGCCTGACGCTCCAGGCCTGGCGGGACCGCAAGCCGTCGCCCCGGCCCTGGTGTCCGGGGCGACGGTTTTCGCGTTTCAGACGAATCACAGGTCCAGGTGCGACGTCTGCGCCCTCGACAGACAACTTGACCTTCGACTACTTTGTTAACCTCTGAGCAAGGGATTCGGGGTCGGGCCGGCTATCACGCCGCAACCCCTTGGGACAAGGTGGGCGACATGAGGCTGCTGTCGAAAAACGTGCGGGACACGAAGACGGTGAAGCCGGCAATGCTGGTGGAAGACGCCGGCCGTCCGGAGTTCTCCGAGCGGCTTATCGAATCCACCCAGGCTATCGGCGTCCGTTATGAAACCATCCATGGCGGGCTCGACAGCATCAGCCGCGTCGTCGAGCACCTGAGGGCCATTGAGCCCCTGCTCGCCGAGATCCGTCAGCCGGTCGCCGAAGAGTTCGAAGCCCGTCGCGCCGAGCATGCCGAACTGATCGCCCTGCGTGCGAATTATGAACAGGCCCTGCGTCAGGTCGCTCAGGCCCAGACCGAAGAACGCGAACTGACCGCCCGGCTGGCCACGGCCCAGACAGCCCTCGGCGAGTCGGACGCCCGCATCCAGGCCCAGGACTCGGCCCTGGAGGACAATGCCCTCGAGATCGACCGCCTGCGCAACAGCCTGCTGCAGTCGGACCTGAAGGTCGGCAACCTCGATGCCTCGCTGCGCGACGCCACCGGCCGCATCGAGCACTTGGTCCAGGACGTCGACACCCTGCGCACCCAGAGCCAGGATATCGACGCGCGCCGCGGTGAGGCCGAGGCCTCCCTGGCCCGCGCCAGCCAGGAAAACGCCCTGCTGGTCGAGGAAGTCGCGACCCTCAAGAAGCGCATCGACCAGTCCGGCATCGACATCGCCCGCCTGTCGCGCATCGAGACCGATCTGGAGGCCCAGATCGCCGCCGAGCGCGCCCGCTTGCAGGCCGCCGAAAACGCCCTCGCCGTCCACCAGTCGGACTCGGGCCGCACCATTCGCGGCCTGGAGAGCCAGGTCGAGGCCGGTCGCGCCGAGATCTCCGCCCTGCAGACCCGTCTGGAGACCGCTACCGGCCGGGCCGACAAGCTCGAGGAAATGAACGGTCAGATCTCGCAGCGCCTGGCCGAGTCCAGCGCCCAGCAGCAGGCCGTCGAACGCCGCGCCGGCGACCTGAACGTGGCGCTCGAACGCGCCCTGGACCGGATCCGCACCCTGGAAGACGAGGGCGAGGGCCTGCGTCAGCGCCATGCCGGCGTCGACACCGCCCGGGCCGCCGCGATCGAGCGCGCCGACCAGCTGGCCAAGGCCGCCGTGGCCCACGACAAGACCCTGCAACGGGCCGAGGAGCGCGCCAACCAGCTGCGCGTCCGGCTCGAGACCATGCAGGAAGCCCAGGATACGTCGCGCCGCCAGCACGAGGACAAGCTCGCCGAGCTGCAGGCCCAGATCGAGCGCCTCACCTCCGAAGCCGCCCTGGCCGAAGGGGCGCTGGAAGCGGCTCGCCGCGATCGCTCGCGTCTGCAGATGGCCCTGCTGGGCGCCACGGAAGGCGATCTGGCTGAGGCCGGCTGAGTTTCCCCCGACCCCAAAGTCCGGAAAAGGGCGGCCCCTGTGGCCGCCCTTTTTTGTATTGGCGCGCGCTGAGGATCAGTCGGGCTTGCCGCTTTCGACCTGGCGTTTTAGCCGCGCAACCTGCTGGCCGATCACGCCATCGACCGGGGCCGCGATCCTGTCGAGCCCGCCCTTCATATAGCCGCCGACATCATAGGTGACGGTCAGACGGGTCTTGCCCTCGGCTTCGGTCAGCAGAAAGCCCAGATGCCCGCTGGCACCACTGGACTGCAGAGGACCGAGGGCCCCGAACAGCACCAGCTTCTGGTTGGGCGCGGCATTGACGGTGCTCAGGTGCAGCACCGAGCCGCCGCCCGGCAGTTTTTCGCAGAAACAGCCGCCCGAGGCGGCCGCCAGGGACAGATTGGCGGCGGATCCCGACCAGGTGTGCCGACCATCCCACCAGCTTGCCGGCTGAACCAGGACACCCCAGACCCGGGCCGCCGGGGCGGCGATCTCGACCTCGTGCCGAACCTGGAAACCGCCGGGCGTGGCATCCGTCACCTCGGCACGGGCCGCCGTGCCGGACAGGGCCAGGGCGACAATGGCAATCCAGAGCTTCATGTGACGCTTCCCTTGTTGGTGCCGGGCAGCGTTCCCGCCCTGCGAGGTCAGCGTCAAGCTTCAGGTGTTCCCTTGGCGGAATGATCGCGCTAGGCTTTGGCCATGAACACGACCCAGAGCGGTCGTCGGGGCTTCGGGCTCCGTCGCGCCCAGGACCTTCTCCGCTCCGTATGACGCTCCTGACCTGATCGGGCGAGACGCCGCGCCTGCGGCTCAAGGACGGCAAGGCCGTCAGCGAAACCTACGGACTTCAAACCGATGACCATCACCACACCCGACTGGGCCGCGCGTTTCAGCGAGCGCATGGCCCGCGTTCGCGCCAGCGAGATCCGCGAACTTCTGAAACTGCTGGACCAGCCCGACATCCTGTCCTTTGCCGGCGGGATCCCCCATCCAGACCTGTTCCCGACCGAAGCCATCCAGGCCGGCTATGAGGCCATCCTCGCCGACCCCGCCCAGGCGGCCCAGGCCCTGCAGTATTCGGTCAGCGAGGGCTATCGGCCGCTACGCGACTGGATCGCCGCGCGCATGACCCGCGACGGCATGCCCTGTAACGCCGGCAACATCATGCTGACCGCCGGTTCGCAACAGGCCCTCGACCTGCTGGGCAAGCTTTTCCTGACCCGCGGCGACACGGTGATGGTGGCCCGGCCGACCTATCTGGGCGCGCTGCAGGCCTTCAATGGCTATGAGCCGAAATATCTGGATCTGCCGGAAAACGGCCTGTCCCAAGGACTCGTCGCCACGGTGCGCGAGCGGGCCATCGGGGCCCTGGGCTATTTCGTCCCCGATTTTGCCAATCCGACCGGCCTGAGCCTGACCCTGGCCGAGCGCGAGACCCTGCTGCCCCTGGCCGACGACCTGGATATGACCCTGATCGAGGACGCCGCCTACCGCGAGCTGCGGTTCAGGGGCGAGGCCTTGCCGACCCTGCTGTCCCTGGACATTGCCCGGTCCGGCGGGATCGAGCAGGTCCGCACCCTGTTCTGCGGCACCTTCTCCAAGACCCTGTCGCCGGCCCTGCGTATCGGCTGGGTCTGTGGCCCGCAGGCCGTGATCGAAAAACTGGTCCTGCTGAAGCAGGGCGCGGACCTGCACGTCTCGACCATCAACCAGATGGTGGCCCATCGGGCCGTGGCCGAGGGCTATGACCAGCATCTGGGCCGGCTGCGGGCGGCCTATGGCACCAAGGCCCGCACGATCCTGACCGCCCTGGAGCGGCATATGCCGGCGGGCGTCACCTGGTCGGAGCCCCAGGGCGGCATGTTCGTCTGGGTGTCGCTGCCCGAGGGGATGGACGGCAAGGTGGTGCTGGAGCGAGCCCTGGCCGAGGAGCGCGTCGCCTTCGTGCCGGGCGAGCCGTTCTTCGCCGAGGTCGCAACCGCCAATGCCCTGAGGCTCAGCTATTCCTTGCCCGACACGGACCAGATCGAGGACGGCGTGGCGCGGCTGGCGCGGCTGATCGGGCGGATGACCTAGTCCGGCGGTGAGGTCACCGTGGCCCCGGTTGCCTTCAGCTGGTCCAGCACGCCATTGGCCGGAAGCAGGACAGCCAGGTCGACCACCGCCACCGTAACGCCCGGACGGCTCAGGGCGCTCGACAAGGCACCCGCCGACTGGCCGATCTGCTGCTCCAGAAGCTTGCCGCCCCCGGGTGATCGCAGCAGGCAGCGCTGGGCGGCACTGGCCGAATAGCGGGCGCGGACGCTGGCCAGATCGCCCCGCGCCCAGTCGAAACCGATCGTGGTGGGCCGGCCGCCGTCATATTCCAGCTCGTCCAGAGCATCGCGCAGACAGGCCAGCTGGGCGTCCCTCGACAGCTTGCCGGCGGCGCTGACCACCGCGCTCATGCGGTACTGGCCCATGGCCTTGATCCGGACCTTGCGGGCCCTCGCCATCCGCTCGATCGTGCTGACCGGCTTGGCTTCGGAGAGCCCGGCAGCCTGGCGGAAGTCCGACAGCAGCAGGAAACCGGCGATGGCTGGCTGCCAGCCCTTGTACTCGCCGGCGCCTTTCTTCGCCCGGGTGCGGCCCGAAATGAAGCGGGCCTTCAGGTCAGGGGGCAAGCCATCCTCCAACCTTTCGCCCAGGCCCTGACGCAGACCGGCGCCGCCTTTCAGAACGAAGCCCGCGATCTGGCCCGGACCGACCGAGGCCCTGGGCGGGATCAGCAGCAGATCGGCCTGGTCCAGAGCCCGCTCCAGGCGCGGGCTTTTCCAGGCCAGTTGATGGGGCAGGGGAACGGCGGAGCCGACCACATAGAGCCGGGCCTCGCCCTTCTGGACCAGCCAGACGGCCGGTCCGGGTGCCCGGGCCACGACCAGAAGTTCCTCAACCACGGCACTGCCGGGATCTTCCGGGGCGAGGCCAGGCTCAACGGTCTGGGCGTGGGCGACGGCTGACAGCGCGAAAAACACGATCGCGGTGAGAGTGGACTTCACGGACGCCATGTCACCTTCGCAGTCAACAAACTCAATCCTGTCATCCCGGATAGCCTCTGCGAGGCTTCCGGGATGACAGGCTTTTGGGCTCTGAGTGCGGAGCCTAGGCTCCCGGCGGCACCGGGAAGCCACGGTTGCGCATCAGGGCACCGATCTTCACGTCGCGGCCGCGGAAGGCCTTGAACTGGTCGACCGGATCGACCGAGTTGCCCTTGGACATGATGGTGGCGATCAGCCTCTGGCCGGTGGGCTTGTCGTAGAAGCCGCCAGGGGCCTCCTTGAAGGCCTCGGCGACATCCGCCGTCAGGGTGTCGGACCACAGATAGCTGTAATAGCCCGCCGAATAGCCGTCGCCGGAGAAGACGTGGCCAAATTGCGGGGTGCGATGGCGCATGACGATCTCCTTGGGCATGCCCAGCTTCGTCAGCTCATCGCGCTCGAAGGCGTCCGGGTCGATGGCGACGTCACCGGCCAAGTGCAGCTTCATGTCGATCAGGGCGCTGGCCAGATATTCGGTGGTGTCGAAGCCCTGGTTGAAGGTGTCGGCCGCCTTGATCTTGTCCACCAGGGCCAGGGGGATCGGCTCCCCGGTCTTGTAGTGGACGCAGAACTTGCTCAGCACCTGCGGGGTCGGCAGCCAGTGCTCGTTCAGCTGGCTGGGGAACTCCACATAGTCGCGGGCGACATTGGTGCCCGACACCGACGGATAGGTGGCATTGGCGTTGAGGCCATGGATGGCGTGGCCAAACTCGTGGAACAGGGTGGTGGCGTCGTCCCAGGAGATCAGCACCGGCTCGCCCGGCGCACCCTTGATGAAGTTGGAATTGTTGGAGACGATCGTGGTGATCTCGCCCCGGAACCGCTCCTGGGTCCGGTAGGCGTTCATCCACGCGCCCGAGCGCTTGCCCGGCCGGGCATAGGGATCGAAGTACCACAGTCCCACATGCTTGCCGGCGCGGGTCACCTCATAGACGGTGATGTCCTCGTGATAGACCGGCAGGCCTTCGACCTTCTTGTACTCGAAGCCATAGACCTCGCCCGAGGCCCAGAACATCGCCTCGCGCAGCTTGTCCAGCTGCATGTACGGCTTCACCTCGTTCATATCGAGGTCGTACTTGGCCTTGCGGACCTTCTCGGCATAGTAGCGATAGTCCCAGGGCGCGATCTTGAAGCCGCCCTTTTCAGCGTCGACGATGGCCTGCATGGCCGCCACATCGATGGCCACCTGGGCGATGGCCGGCTTCCACACCGCCTCCATCAGGGCCATGGCCTTGTCCGGCGTCTTGGCCATGGCGTTTTCCAGGCGCCAGTGGGCGTGGGTCTTGTAGCCCAGCAGCCTGGCGCGCTCGACGCGCAGCTTCAGGATCTTGGCGATCAGGCCGTTATTGTCAGTGGCCCCGCCGTTGTCGCCGCGATTAACGAAGGCCTTCCAGACCTTTTCGCGGGTGGCGCGCACCGGCGAATAGGTCAGGTAGGGGTCAACGCTGGAGCGGGTGTTGACGATGATGAACTTGCCCTCGAGCTTGCGCTGGGCGGCGCTGGAGGCGGCATTGGCCTTCAGCGAGTCCGGCAGACCGACCAGGTCGGCTTCGCTGAGTTCGATATAGGTGTTCTCGTCGGCCAGCAGGTTCTGGCTGAACTTGGTGAAATAGCCGGCCATTTCGGTGTTGATCGCCGCAACCCGGGCCTTGGCGGCGGCGTCGAGCTTGGCCCCGGCCCGCACGAAATTGGTGTAGTAGATCCACAGCACGCGCTGCTGCTCGGGCGTCAGCTTGGCCTTCTCCGGCGAGGTATAGACCGCCTCGATGCGTTTGAAGAGCGCGGCGTTCTGGGTGATCTTGTCGCCCAGGCTGGCCAGCTTGGTGTCCAGCTCTTCCTCGACCACCTGGAACTCGGGCGTGCTCAGATTGCCGCCCCAGATGCCGTAGAAACAATAGAAGTCCGACAGGGCCCGGCCGCTGTCTTCCAGGGCGGCGATGGTGTTTTCAAAGGTCGGCGCGGCCGGATTGGCGGCGATGGCGTCGATTTCGGCCAGGTTCTTGGCCATGGCGACCTCGGCCGCCGGCTTGAAGTCGGCGACCTTGACCTTGTCAAAGGCCGGGACGCCGCCGAAGGGGCCGGTCCACTTGGCCAGAAGGGGATTGCCGTCTGCGGCCAGGGCGAAGCTCGGATTCAGGGTGGCGGCGACGCCGGTGGCGGCCGCTGAGGCAAGAAAGGTTCGACGTTGCACGGAAGATCTCCGGTGAAGGTGTTGTCGCGACCGTAGGCCAGCCGGAAGGCGGCGTCACATGACAGGACCGTAACCTTTGATGCGACCGAATTGCGGCGGCGTGGACGAACCGTTCGGCGGAGGCTAAACCACCCCCATGTCCATCGGCGTCTTTGACTCTGGCGTGGGCGGCCTCTCGGTCCACCGCGCCCTCGTACAACGCCTCCCGCAGGCGGATTTCACCTATCTGGCTGATCAGGCCAACGCGCCCTATGGCGGTCGGACCGGCGAAGAAATCGTCGACCTGACCCGCGCAGGCTGCGAGCGGCTGTTCGATCGCGGGGCCAATCTGGTCGTTCTGGCCTGCAACACCGCCAGCGCCATCGCCCTGCGCCGCCTGCAGCAGACCTGGCTGCCCGGCTATCGCAAGGCCCTGGGCCGGCCGGTCAATATTCTCGGCATCATCGTGCCGACCATCGAGGCGGCCACCGGCCTGCCCTGGGAGCACGAGGCCGAGCGCCGCGGCGACAAGGTGGAACAGCTGGATGTGCTGGGCGTGTTCTCAACCCCGGCCACGGCTCGCTCGCGCGTCTACGAGATCGAGATCGACAAGCGCAAACAGGACCTGGCGGTGTTTTCCCAGCCCTGCGGCGACCTGGTGCCGATGATCGAGGCCGACGCCGGTGTGGTCGAACTGGCCAAGGCCGTCGAGGCCCATGTCGAGGCCCTGAAGACCCGCATAGGTCGCTACCCGCACCGGGTGGTGCTGGGCTGCACCCACTACGAGATCATCGCCGACATTTTCCGGGCAGCCCTGCCGGCCGGAACCCCGCTGATCCAGCAGCCGGCCGCCACGGCCGATGCCCTGGAGCTTTATCTGGAACGTCATCCGGAGCTGGATCCGGGGACCGGCGGGTCGCGCCTGTTCCTGACGACCGGCGCACCGGGCCCGCAGAACGGCCTGGTCGAAAGCTTCTGGGGTGGCCCGCTGAGGTTTGAGGCGGCTTAAACGCTCCGGGCGATGGAGGAGATCTCCAGGGCCTCCCGCAAGGCAGGCTGCCGCGAGCGGCTGACGGGTAGGGGCGGACCCTCGCTGAAATGCAGTCTCCAGCTCGTGCCGTCACGCTCCAGGCGCTGGACATGGGCGAGGTTGGCGATCACCGAGCGATGGATGCGCAGGAAGCCGGGCGGCAGTTGCGACTGCAGGCCCTCGAGGCGGGCGGCATGCAGCAGGCTGCGCCCCCCGACCATCCGCAGCTCGACATAGTCGTCCGCCCCCACCACGGCCAGGATCTCGGCCAGGGGAGCCAGTTCGACACCGCGCGCCGAGGCTACGGTCAGGCGATCGGGAAGGCTGACGGCCTCGGTCAGGGCGGCTTCGCGGCCCCGGTCATCCCGACCCAGCCGCACCACCTCGACCATCAGCAAGGGCAGGACCAGACCGGCGGCGAGCAGGAAAAAGGATAGATCGGCCAGCCATTGCGGGAACCCGATGGCCAGGGCCAGGAAGAACGCCAGATAAGCCAGTGTCGGTCTCGCGCCCGGACGACGGTCGCGTACACCGATCGCAGCCGGCACGGAAGCCAGGATCACCCCGGTCATCAGGGCCAGCACCGTCTTGACGTCAAAACCAGGCGCCAGGGCGGTAGCGCTGATGACAATCAGGGCCACACCGATCATCAGTCGGCTGGCCTTGGGCCAGTACCGCGCGGCCACATAGCTGACGAGCAGGACCGCAAAGGCCGCCGCCAGCCCCCAGATGGCGCTCATCCGCCAGGCGTGCAGGGGATAGGGATAGTTGAACAGGGCCCGCAGGCTTTCGACGATGGCCTGCAGGGCCGCGACTCCGGCCATGGCGGCCAGGACCAGGCTGGAGCCTGTGCGGCGCATGGCATGAATGACCCCGAAACCGAACGCCGCCGCAAGCAGCGTGCCGGCCGCCACAAAGGTGATCGCCAGGAGCGCGGTCCGCTGCGGATAGGGAAAGGGCCGTACGACCAAGGCGGTCATCGGGCCGTCAAACCTTAAGCCGCCATGGAAGGACGACAGGCGCAGCACGAGGTCATTAGCACCGGGTCGCCAGGCCGTCTCACGGACCGGAAAGATCGCCTGGTATCGCCCGGGCACCTCGTCCTGCGCCGTTTGGGCGGGACGTCCGTTGGAGCCCAGCTGCCGGCTATTGAGCCAGACCTCCGACGAGGCGGCACCTGACACATAGACGGCACGGGCCCGGCTATCGTCGGGGGCCTTGATGGTGGCGCGGATCCACAGCTCCCGGCCCTGGGGGTCAACGACACCCTGGACCGGACGACAGTCGCTGAGCACAGGACCGCTCGGGCCCGCCACGCCCTGGCAGGCCTGCCATGACAGGGTCTGGGCCTGGGCGAGGGGCGCAAGGCCCGTCAGACAGAGGGTGAGGAGCAGGAGTCGCCACATGCTCACCCTTTTAGGGCGCCGCTCGCCGAGATGCGCCGCCATTCACCGATCAAGCGGCGCCATTGACCGAAGCGGCGTAGCAGGCCCCGGCCCGAACGGTTCAGCTGTCGCCATGACCCAGACATCCCTTCATCGCCGCGCCCTGCTCGCCGCCGCCGGCCTCGCCTTTCCGGCCCTGGCCCTCGCCCAGACCATCGTGCCGCCCCCAGCTCCCGCTCCGAACCAGGCCGGTCCTTTCCGGTTCAAGGGCTGGCGGGGCCAGGACACCGAGGCCGAACGCGGCTTCTTCGAGGTTCCCGAAGATCGCCGTGATCCCAAGTCGCGGAAGATCCGGCTGAGCTATGTTCGGTTCGCCTCGACAGCTGCAGAGCCCGGTCCGCCGATCATCTATCTGGCCGGTGGCCCCGGCGGCACGGCGACCCGCGCCCTGTCCGGACCGCGGTTTCCGATCATGATGGCCCTGCGCGAGTCGGCCGACGTCATCGCCTTCGACCAACGCGGAACCGGCCTGTCCAACCCTATCCCCGAGCGGCCGGCCTCGACGCGGCCGCCGCCGGTCCTGACGCAGGAGGGCCTGACCGCCTATCAGCGTGAAGAGTTGCAGTCCGCCTGGGCCGACTGGACCAGGGCCGGCGTGGCCATGAGCGGCTACAATACCGAACAGAACGCCGACGACATCGACGACCTGCGCCGGCATCTGGGTGCCGAGAAGATCGATCTCTGGGGCATCAGCTATGGCACCCACCTGGCCCTGAGCGTGCTCAAGCGGCACGGCGACCGGGTGAGCCGGGTGGCCCTGGCCAGCCTCGAGGGCCAGGACCAGACCGTAAAGCGGCCGGCGGCGATCGACGCCTTTCTGCGGCAGGTCGATGGCCTGCTGGCCGCCGATCCCGCCATCCGCCGGGCCATCCCCGACCTGCCGGCCCTGATGCGTCGGGTCCATTCCAGGCTCGACGCCACGCCCCTGACCCTGCCGACCACACTTAACGGTGCACCGGGTGAGTTGAAGCTGGGCGGCTTTGCCCTTCAGTTGATGGCTGGTGCCCTGATCGCCAATCCACAAACCCTGGTCATGCTGCCCGGGCTCTATCTGGCGCTCGATGCAGGCATGACGGAGGTGCTGACGCCGTTTGCCGGCGAGTTCGCCAACAGTCTCGGCATTGCCGGCATGCCGGAGGCCATGGACCTCGCATCCGGGATATCGCCCGCCCGCCTGGCCCTGGTGCAGCGCGAGGCCAAGACCGCCGTTCTGGGCTTGGCGCTGAACTTCCCCGTGCCGCAACTGCTGGGCGTAATTCCGGGCATCGATCTGGGCGAGGCCTTCCGCGCCCCGCTCGTGATCGACCATCCTGCCCTGCTGATCGCCGGAACGCTGGACGGTCGCACGCCAATGTCCGAGCAGGACGAGGTTGCGGCCCAGTTCCGGCGTAAGGCCCGGGTGACCGTCGAGAATGCCGGCCACAATGTCTTTGAGGCCCATCCCGACGTCCAGGGCCTGATGGTCCGCTTCTTCCGCGGCGAACCCGTCGGCGATACCCGGCTGAGCCTGCCGCCACCGACCTTCAAGCTGGGCTGATTGCGCGCCGTCCGCCGCGACGTTCTGAATCGTCTCTGAACCAACGCCGTAAACGCCCCTTAACCCTCTTGCGGCAAAAGATGCTGGTTCGAGCGTTCGATACCGGTGTTTCGGAGAGTTTCATGGCGCGAGCAGCGCGGCGTACGGCGGCGGAGCTGTTCTGGGATGCGGTCCGCTACGGCTGGGCCCAGCCCTGGTCAGCCCGGTTCCGCGGCGGACTGGTTACGGTGATCGGTGGCGGTCTGCTGCTGGCCGTCGCCACCTATAATGCTGCCGATCCCAGCCTGAACGCCGCGACCGGCCAGGTCGCGACCAATGCCCTGGGTGGGCTCGGCGCGGCCGTGGCCGACATCCTGATGCAGTCGCTCGGCCTGTCGGGCTGGGGCGCGGCCCTGCTGATGCTGGTCTTCGGCGTGACCCGCGTCTCCCAGGCCGATCCGGCGGCCGAGCGTCACGACCTGCGCCTGCGGGCCCTGGTCGGGACGATCGGCCTGCTGGCCCTGGCCGGCTTGCTGTCAGCCCCGCGCCCGCCGGCGGCCTGGCCGCTGGAAAAGGGTCTGGGCGGTTTCTGGGGCGACGGTCTGCTGCACCTGATCGCCGCCATCTTCAGCTTCGCCCGCCTGCCCGGAGCCCGCCTGCTGGCGGCCCTAGTCCTGGCCATCGGGGCCCTGATCGCCCTGGCCTATGCCATCGGGGTGCGCCGCTTCGATCCGGAAGCCATTGCCGTGGCCATCGGTGACGCCCTGCAGGCCCGCGACCATCCCGAGCCTGAACCCGCCCCGGCCGCTGCCAGGGCCCCCCGCGTCCGCAAGGCCGCCGAGGCGCCGGTCCAGGCCCGGCGTCCCGCCCGGCCCGAGGCCGAGACACCCGACCAGGCCTATACCCCGCCGCCGACGGTTGCGGACGACGAGGACGAGGCTCCCGTCCCGGTCCGGCCCCTGGCCATCGCCAAGCCCAAGTCCCTGCCCAAGGACAGCGGCCGCGAACAGCGCGAGCAGCAGAAGGCCTTCAATTTCAATGACGAAGGCGGCTTCCAGCTGCCGGAGCTGAATATGCTGGCCAAGGCCAAGCCGCGCTCGTCCGAGGTCGACGCCGCCGCCCTGCGCCAGAATGCCCGCCTGCTGGAAAGCGTGCTGGCCGAGTTCGGGGTCAAGGGCCAGATCGACCAGATCCGTCCCGGTCCTGTGGTCACCATGTACGAGCTGGTCCCGGCCCCGGGTGTGAAGACCGCCCGGGTCGTGGCCCTGGCCGACGACATTGCCCGTTCGATGAGCGTGATCTCATGCCGGGTGGCCGTGGCCCAGGGCCGCAACGCCATCGGCATCGAGATGCCCAATTCCAAGCGCGAGACCGTCTATCTGCGCGACCTGCTGTCGAGCCATGACTACGACAAGGCCAGCTCGATCCTGCCCATGGCCCTGGGCGAAACCATCGGCGGCGAGCCCTATATCGCCGACCTGGCCAAGATGCCCCACCTGCTGATCGCCGGCACCACCGGCTCGGGCAAGTCGGTCGGCGTCAATGCCATGATCCTGTCGATCCTCTACAAGCTGCCGCCCGAGAAGTGCCGCTTCATCATGATCGACCCGAAGATGCTGGAACTCAGCGTCTATGACGGCATCCCGCACCTGCTGGCCCCGGTCGTCACCGATCCGAAGAAGGCCATTGTCGCCCTGAAATGGACCGTGCGCGAAATGGAGGACCGCTATCGGCGGATGTCCAAGATCGGCGTGCGCAATATCGGCGGCTATAATGAGAAGGCCAATGAGGCCCTCGAAAAGGGCGAGCACTTCGAGCGTACCGTCCAGACCGGCTTCGACGACGCCGGCCGGCCGATCTACGAGACCGAGCAGATCCGTCCCGAGGCCATGCCCTATCTGGTCGTGGTCATCGACGAGGTCGCCGACCTGATGATGGTGGCCGGCAAGGACATCGAAGGCGCCGTCCAGCGCCTGGCCCAGATGGCCCGTGCCGCCGGCATCCACCTGATCATGGCCACCCAGCGTCCGTCGGTCGACGTGATCACCGGCACCATCAAGGCCAATTTCCCGACCCGGATCAGCTTCCAGGTCACCTCGAAGATCGACGCCCGCACCATCCTCGGCGAGCAAGGCGCCGAACAGCTGCTGGGCCAGGGCGACATGCTCTACATGGCCGGCGGCGGTCGGGTCACCCGTCTGCACGGGCCGTTCGTCAGCGACGGCGAGGTCGAGGCCGTGGCCCGGTTCCTGCGCGACCAGGGCACGCCCAACTATCTGGAAGAGGTCACCGCCGGCGGTGACGACGAGCAGGAAGAGGCCATCGAGGGCGCCTTCGCCGGCGAGGGCGGGGCCAATGACCTCTACGACCACGCTGTCGCCGTGGTCACCCGCGACCGCAAGGCCTCGACCAGCTACATCCAGCGCCGCCTGCAGATCGGCTACAACCGCGCCGCCTCCCTGATGGAGCGGATGGAGAAGGAAGGCGTGGTCGGTGCCGCCAACCATGCCGGCAAGCGCGAGATCCTGGCCCCGCCGCCGCCGGGGCTTTGACCTAAAAATACTCCGATCTCCCCGGCGAAGGCCGGGGCCCAGATCGAACCCAGGGAGCTTGGCGCGCTTGGCTCCGTGCGCAGGCGCATCATCCCCAGACGCTCAGGCTGAATCTGGGCCCCGGCCTTCGCCGGGGAGATCGGGGGGTGGGGTTGGCGTATGTGCCGATCCGTCCTCCCCAGGACGGAGCCATCCTTACATCTTACGGCGAGACGATCGCTGGCCTGGAAAGATCACTCAAGGACGACGCTCCGCGTCGCCGCGACGCGGCCGCCGGAGGCGGTCCTTGACTGATCTTTCCAGACCAGCACGCTGCAGCCTCCAAGAGATTTAAGGATCGCACCGGCCATGTAGGTCCGCCGCGAACACGTTGCGGACATTAGCTCGGCGTGACACATCACAGCGATGCACGTCGTTGTCGCCTTTTCTCGAGACTACGGGTCCCAAGATAACCCCGTATTGGGCGATGCCTTTTGGCTGGTTGAATCTCCTGCAAACCGGGGGCTCGCTGAAGCGGCATGGCGCGCCAAAGCCACCGATCCGAACAGCGCGTTGTTCAAATCCGGGGTGGGCGATATCGACAACAGCGATGTGCTGGCGATGTTTGAAACAGTGGAGCTTCATCATCCGGATTGGTCGAGGATCGACTGGGTTGGCGTCAAGCTGAGCAAGGATCTCAATCAAGCGTTTCGCGAAGACGGGTTTGTGACCGCCGAGATCGGCCACGGCTTCAGCATTACCCGCAACGACCGCTGACCGTGCATATCGGATATTCGAACGGGCCCTATCCGACCTCGCTCCCGCAACCCACGGCCCCGCCCCCGCGTTTCCCCTCCGACCCCAACGTGAACGGCCCTTCATCCCGCCGCCGTCAAATGGCCCCGGATCGGTCTTTCGCTCGTCACCGCGTCAGGGCAAAGGTTGTCGCTCAAGGAGACCGCATGACCGACACCCCGACCACCCGCCGTGCCCTGATCGCCGCTGCCGGCGCCGGCCTGGCCGCCGCTTCGTTCGGCGCGCCGGTGTTCGCCCAGTCTGGCGGCACCCAGTCCAAGGGCCCGACAGCCGCCCCTCTGACCGCCGAACAGAAGGCCCTGGTCGACAAGGCCACCGGCTATATCCAGGCGCTGTCCGCGGCCAAGGGTCGTTTCATCCAGACCGACCAGCGCGGTACGGTCACCCAGGGCACGCTCTTTCTGCAGCGTCCCGGCAAGGCGCGCTTTGCCTATGAAGGGGCCTCGGGCCTGCTGGTCGTCAGCAACGGCAACAACGTCAATATCTTCGACAGCCGCCTGAAGACCTTCGAAAGCTATCCCCTGAGCCGCACGCCCCTGGCCCTCCTGCTGGCCCGCGAGGTGCGGCTGGATCGCGGCGTCATCATCACCGACGTCCGCCAGCTCGCAGACGGCTTTACCATCGTCGCCCAGGACGCCCGGCGTCAGACCCTGGGCCGGATCAGCCTGGATTTCAGCAGCGCCCCGGTCGGCCTGATCGGCTGGACGGTCAGCGATGTGAAGGGGGGCCAGATCCGGGTGCGCCTGGTCGATTTCGAGAAAACCGGCGAGCTGGACCCCAAGCTCTTCGTGCTGACTGACCCGCGTCAGCGCCGGGCCGGGGCCAAATCATGAATGTGACATTCCCACAACAGGCAAGAATCAACAGACTTATCGCTTGACTATTAGGCATATCGTGGCATATTTGACACGCATGGCGACGAGGGCCCGACCCCCTCATCGCAAACCGTGCCGGATACTATCCCCTCCCGGCGGCGGCATGAGAGACCAGACTTTCGCCCGGATGCTTAAGGCATCCGGGCGTTTTTCATTTTCGGCCCGTCCCAAACCCTCTAAAGCGACGCCATGCGCCTCCGTATCGCCACCTGGAATGTCAATTCCGTCCGCCTGCGCGCCGAACAGGTCGCCCGCTTCGTCGACGAGCAGGCCCCCGATGTGCTGTGCCTGCAGGAGATCAAGTGCCAGGAGGCCGAGTTTCCGCGCGAAGCCTTTGAGGCCGCCGGCCTTCCGCACCTGAAGATCGCCGGCCAGAAGGGCTGGCACGGGGTGGCCATCGCTTCGCGCCTGCCGCTGGAGGAGGCACCCGTGCTCAAGCTCTGCCGCGAGGGCCATGCCCGCTGCGTCGGGGCGACCGTGGCCGGGGTCGAGATCCAGAACTTCTACATTCCCGCCGGCGGCGACGAGCCTGACCGGGCAATCAATCCGAAGTTCGACCACAAGCTGGACTTCTACGAAACCCTGACCGCCGAGATGAAGCGCCGCGATCCGAAGGTGCCCCTGGTCCTGACCGGCGACCTCAATGTCGCCCCCGGCGAAAACGATGTCTGGAGCCACAAGCAGATGTCGCGGGTGGTCAGCCACACCCCGATCGAGCTTGAGGCCTTTGCGGCCCTGATGGGGTCGCTGAACTTCCTCGACCTGCCGCGCCTGGCCACCCCGGAACCGGAAAAGATGTTCTCCTGGTGGAGCTATCGCGCCGCCGATTTCCGAAAGTCCAATCGGGGCCTGCGCCTGGACCACATCCTGGCCAGTCCCGGCCTGCGCGACGCGGCGATCGTCGACGGCAAGGTGTCGTCGAAGGTGCATGACACGGTGCGCGAATGGGAACGCCCCAGCGACCACGCCCCGGTGACGGCGGACCTGAAGCTTTAGCCAGACCGCCCCCGCGCGATCAGGGCCGACAGATAGCTCTCCATCAGCAGCACGAACTCGTCCTCGAGAACGGCCGGCGACAGGCTGAGGTCCGGCTCGGCCGCCGCCGCCCGCAGCAGTCCGGCCACCGCATGGGTCAGGACGAACAGCGACTCCGGTGAGAGGTCCAGCTGCAGCTCGGCCCGGCCGGCGATCGCGGCCAGAAACGCCTGGTGGTGATGCAGCATGACGGCGTCGCCGCCCGCGGCGAACAGGGCGTCCAGCAGCACCTTGCGGGTTTCGGGTGTGCCCTCGAAGGTGGTCATCAGGGCCTGGACGATCGGCCGGACACTGCCCAGCTGGGGCGCAGCGATCAGGGTCTCGGCGATCCGGCTCCGTGCGGCCTCGGCACGGGCCTGGGCCATGGCCGCCAGGATCGCCGACTTGCCGCTGAAGTACTGATAGAGGGTGCCGATACTGACCCCGGCCCGCTGGGCAATGCGGTTGGTGGTCAGGCAGTCGAGACCCTCGGCCTCGAGAAGTTGAAAGGTCGCATCGAAAATCGCCGCGACAGTGGCTTCAGCCCGGCCCTGCCTTGGGGTTCGTCTCGTCTTTTCAGGCACTTGCCAGTCCCATTCGCCGCTCCGGGGCTCGCCGGCCAAGGCGAGTAGAAACATGAGCAATGCTTACATAATCTCAGGCTCCGGGCGAGAGACCGCCATCCGGCTGAGGATTTCGAGCATGAACGCCACGATCGAACAGGTCCGGGCCCGGGTCGCCGAGCAGAAGGTCCGCCTGCCGGAACTCTATGGCGGCGTTGATTTCGACCTGGTCCCCGAACGCTTTACCGAGATCCCGGCCGAAAGCGTCGCCCCGAAAGGTGTGGCGGGGGCCGAGCCGTCCGCTGAACAGCTGGCCCTGATCCGCGCCTATTCCCTCCTGGGCGACCGGGTGGCCGACGCCTATGCCGGCCTGATGCCGCAACACGGCTTTCGCGGCCTGATCGGCCTGCTGACCCGGGCCTGCGACGAGGGCGTCGAGGCGATCCCCGACGCGCCGCCGGAGCTAGTGGCCTTCATCCGCGACATGGAACAGGTTCCCGAATGGCTCGACATGGAGCTGGTGCGAGAAGGGGCGCGGCTGGACCGCCCGGCGGCGGCCGTCCTGTCGCCCTTCGCGATCCGCGGAGCCTTTGTCGCCACCTTCATGAACAAATATGCGGCCCTGCCCATGGCCCTGACCGGAACCCTGGGGCACGAGAGCGCCGCGCGACGGGTCAATGAGACGGCGAGCTTCTTCACCACGACCCTGCTGCCCGGGGCCCTGGAGCGTCACGGTCCCGGCTTCAAGGCCGCCGCCATGGTCCGGCTGATGCATTCCATGGTGCGCTTCAATGCCCTGCGCCGCCCCGGGGCCTGGGACGCCCGGGTCTATGGTGTGCCAATCCCCCAGGTCGACCAGATGCCGGCCGGTCTGATCCCGATCTTCCTGCTGAGCTACAAGCTGCTGCGCCAGGGGCGCACCACCTTCACGCCGGCCGAGCGGGCCCGCGTCGAGCTGAGCCGCTATCGCTGCTTTCTGCTGGGCCTGCCCGAGGACCTGCTGGCCGACAATCCGGTCGGCATCGTCCAGGCCATGACTGCGCGCAACCAGACCCTGAGACGGGGCTTTGACGACGAAACCTGCGGCGCCCTGGTCCGTGCCACCCTGTCGGCCTATCTCCCCCCCGACCAAAGCTGGCGCAATCGCCTGTTCAACGCGGTCGAGCGGGGCTTTGCCAAGGTCTTCTTCCTGCGCCAGTTCCTGGGCGGCGACCGCGCTGCCGCCGCACGGATGGGGGTCGAGATCACCTCCGCCGACCGCGTCCTGTTCCTGCTGGTCGCCCTGGTCGTGACCAGTCAGATGGCCGTCTATGGTCTGGCCCTGAAGATCCCGGGCCTGAAGTCGCTGGCGGACCGGCACCTGGTGCGACAGCTGCGCCGGCACCTGGTCCGCTACGGCCATGCCGAGTTCACAACGGATGCGGCCCAGTATCGCCCGACGGCGGCCAGGCCTGCAGCGGCGATCTAGCCGGAAATCTCGACCAGGCCGAGCTTCACCCAGACGGCCTTGTCCTTCAGGGTCGACTGGATCCATTCGGCATGGACGGCCCGTTCGGCCTCGGTGGAACGCGGGGCCAGAGGGCGGGGGCGCTGGCCATAGGCCCCGGCCTGCCGCTGTGCGGCCATGGCCTCGGTGACCACTGCCGTCAGTTCCAGGGCGCGTTCCTTGCCACCCTGCAGTTCCAGATAGACCTCGGCCAGCAGATGGGCGTCGATCAGGGCCCCGTGCTTGTCGCGGCTGTCCAGGCTGATCTTGTACCGTTTGCACAGGGCATCGAGCGAATTGTACATGCCCGGAAAGCGCTTCTTGGCCATGGCCAGGGTGTCGACCCAACGGCTTTCCGGCAGGGCCGGCCGACCGCATTTTTCCAGCTCGAAATTGACGAAGCTGCGGTCAAAGGCGGCGTTGTGGGCCACGACCACGCTGTCGCCTACAAACTCGAGGAAGCGATCGGCGATGACCTCGAAGCGGGGCTTGCCGGTCAGGAAGGCACTGGACAGGCCGTGGACCTTTTCGGCCTCGGCCGGCATGTCGCGCAACGGATCGCAATATTCATGGAAGGACCGACCGGTCGGCATGAAATCGACGACCTCGATACAGCCGATCTCGACCAGGCGATCGCCGGTCTTCGGATCAAAGCCGGTGGTTTCGGTGTCTAGGATGATTTCCCGGGCCATGGCGTTTCATGCGACCGTTCGACGGCAGCTTCAAGCCGTAGCGCGCAGGCGAGCCAGGATGTCGCGGACTTGTCCACGGGCATGGTCCAGGCCCTGGCTGGTGTCGATCACGAAATCGGCGCGAGCCCGCTTTTCGGCATCGGGAAGTTGGCGGGCCAGGATGGCCTCCAGCTTGGCCTCGTCCATGCCCGGCCGGGCCAGAACCCGGGCCCGCTGGACATCGGCCGGGGCCGAGACCACCACCACCTTGTGGACCCGTTTGTCACCGCCGGTCTCGTACAGCAGGGGGACATCCAGCACGACGATGTCCTTGCTGTCGGCCGCCGCCTTTTCGAAAAAGCCGATGCGGTCGGCACCGACCAACGGATGGACGATGGCTTCCAGCCTTTGCAGGGCTTCGGGGTTGCCCATCACGGCCGCGCTCAGCCGGGTCCGGTCGATGGCTCCATCGACCACCACGCCCGGAAAGGCCGCCTCGACCGGGGCCACCGCTGCGCCGCCGACCGCGTAGAGCGCATGCACAGCGCCGTCTGAATCATAGACCGGCACGCCCTCGGCCTCGAACATGGCCGAGGTGGTCGACTTGCCCATGCCGATGGAGCCGGTGAGGCCGACAATGATCATGGTTCAGGCCTCGCCCAGCAGGTTGAGCGCCAGGCCGCGCACATCGACTGACGCCGGCGGGGCCTGGCCATAAAAGGCTTCAAAGGAAGGGACAGCCTGGCGCAGCAGCATTTCCAGGCCATCCACCGTGCGACGGCCCAGGGCCTGGGCGCGCTGGAGAAATTCGGTACGCAGTGGCTTGTAGACCATGTCCATCACCACCGCCTCGGCAGGGGTCAAAGCCAGCGGCGCTGCCGGACCATCGCCGCCGCCCAGGCCTAGCGAGGTGGCGTTGATGATCAGGCCGGCATCGACCAGCAGGTCGGGCAGGGCGGACTCATCGGCGGCGACCACCCGGGTGCCGAACGCCGTGGCCAGCTCTTCGGCCCGGGCCAGGGTGCGGTTGACGATCCGAACCTGCGGCGCGCCCGCCAGCAGCAGGGCCGCGACGGCCCCTCGCGCCGCGCCGCCGGCTCCGAGGATCACGACCGGCGCAGCGCCGATATCGAAAACCGGCGCCTGAACAGAGATAGCCCCGAGCAGGCCGGGGCCGTCAGTATTGTCGGCCCGGATCGTTCCGTCGGCCGCAAAGATCAGCAGGTTGGCGGCCCCGGCCATGCGGGCCAGGTCGCTGGCGGTGTCCGCGACCGCCAGGGCGCGTTCCTTGAAGGGGATGGTGACGTTCAGGCCGCGAATGGCTCCGCCGCGCAGGCCGTCGACAAAGGCTTCAAAGCGATCCTCGGCAGGGGCGAAGGGCACATAGGCGGCGTCGAGGCCGGCCGCAGCGATCCAGGCATTGTGGATGACCGGGCTCATCGAGTGCCTGATCGGCGCGCCGCAGACGCCGGCGACCACCGCCGCGCCGGTGAGGGTGGCGCTCATGCCTCAAGGGCTCCGTGCAGACGCAGGAAATCCAGCAGTCCGACCAGGGGCAGGCCCAATATGGTGAAATAGTCGCCGTCTATGGCGTCGAACAGCTGCACGCCTTCGCTTTCCAGTTCGTAGCAGCCGACACAGTGCAGGATGTGCTCGCCGCGTCGGTCCAGATAGCCATCCAGCCAGGCGTCGCTGAACGGGCGCACGGAAAGCCTGGCGCTTTGCACCACCCGCCAGATCGGCTTGCCGTCGCGGGCCACGACCACTGCCGAATGCAGCTTATGGCTCTGACCGCGGAGCTCCAGCAGGAGAGCCCGGGCCTGGTCCAGGGTTTCCACCTTGTCGATCAGCCGTCCGGCGAAATCCAGGGTCTGGTCGGCGCCGATCACCAGCCCGGGCAGCTTGCCCGAGACCTTGACGGCCTTCAGCTCTGCGAGGGCATCGGCAACCTCGCGCGGCGCCGCGCCTTCAGCCAGCAGGCTGGCCTTGGTGCCCTCCTCATCGACGCCGGCGACAACCGACTCAAAGGTCAGACCGGCATTGCGCAGGATCGCCTGGCGGGCAGAACTCTTCGAGGCCAGGGTGACGGGCGTCAGGCTCATCCCAGAACCTCGACCTGGCCGCGACCGCCGGACAGCAGGTTGATGATCGCAGCGGCGGTCTCCTCGACCGATCGCCGGGTTACGTCGATGATCGGCCAGCCCATCTTCTCGAACAGGCGACGAGCGGCAATGATCTCGCTGCGCACAGCATCCGTGTCGATATAGTCGCTCTCGCGATTTTCTTTCAGCGACAGCAGCCGGTTGCGGCGGATCTGGATCAGCCGGTCGGGCGAGGTCATCAAGCCGACAATCAGGGTGTTCTTGAGCTCAAACAGTTCGGTGGGCGGCGGGCGCCCCGGCACCAGGGGCACATTGGCGGCCCGCACGCCGCGATGGGCCAGATAGATGCAGGTCGGGGTCTTGGAGGTGCGGGACACGCCGACGAGGATCACATCGGCCTGGGTCAGGTCCTGGCCACCCTGGCCGTCATCATGGGCAATGGCATAGTCCAGGGCCTCGATGCGGTCGAAATAGTCGTTGTTCAGGGCATGCTGCGCCCCGACCCGGGTGGAGATGCGTGCGCCGAGATAGCGCGACATGGCGCTGACCACGGGGTCGAGGGCGGCGATACAGGGCATTTCCAGGCGCCGGCAGCCTTCCTCGAGGGCCGTGCGCAGATTGGGATCGATGATGGTGTGCATGACCACACCGGGGGCCCCGGCGATCTCTTCAAGCGCCCGGTCGAGCTGACGGGTCGAACGCACCAGGGCATAGATGTGCTCGATCGGCAGAATGTCCGTGAAACGGGCACAGACGGCCCGGGCCATAGCGTTCAGGGTCTCGCCGGTCGAATCCGAGACGAGATGGATATGGAAATAGGTGGCAAAGCGCGGCGGCGGCCGGTCCTCGCTGGCATGATTGCCCGAACCTTCCTGTGGATCATCCGTTAACGGTTGCTTAACCACTTGGTCTGCCTCTGGGGACGCCCGGGCGCCAAAGCCGTCCCGAAGCGTGATGTCCTAGTGTCGCTGTGATCAACGGCCACATTGACCGCCTAACATCCCCAAGCCGAACCCGCATCCCTGGATATGTGATCACCTGGGTCCCACACTTCGGGATAAAGGGTTAATGCAAGCTTAAGGCGCGTTGGCTGTGTTAAGAATTTGTTAAGGAAGCTGGGGCCCTGGCCGATCATCCCCAGGATTAACCACACGCCGTCCCCCTGTGGGTGAAGACGGGTACAAGCCTGGACGAACGGGGGATTCCGAAGCTACGGCGGCGGTTTTCCCCAGTTCCCACTTGCCCTTCCGCCTCTTCCTCCAAACTTAAGATCTTATTAAGAAATGAAGATGGGCCTTCGGGGTTGAGCCCGAGGGCAGGACGGGTTTTAAGGCCTGCATGAACGCGCCGAACCTCACCGCCCAGACGCCCAAGCTGCTTTCCGTCCTCGCAGGACAGACCGTGGATCGACCGCCGGTCTGGTTCATGCGTCAGGCCGGTCGTTATTTGCCCGAGTACCGGGCCGTGCGCGCCACGACGCCGGATTTCATCAGCTTCTGCTTCGATCCTGAAAAGGCGGCTGAGGTGACGCTGCAGCCGATGCGGCGCTTTCCCTATGATGCGGCCATTGTCTTCGCGGACATCCTGCTGATTCCGGGCGCCCTGGGCCAGAAGGTCTGGTTCGAAGCCGGGGAAGGTCCTCGCCTGGGCGAATTGCCGTCGATCGAGTCCATGGCGGAACTGGCCGGTGAGGCCGGAGCCAGGCTGTCCAACATCGGCGAGACCCTTAGCCGGGTCAGGGCGGCGCTCGATCCTGAAAAGGCTCTGATCGGCTTTGCCGGTGCCCCCTGGACCGTCGCGACCTACATGATTGAAGGGGGTTCCAGCGACCGTGCCGCAGCCCGCACCTTCGCCTATCAGCAGCCGGAGACGCTCGACCGCCTGATCGACATCCTGGTCGAGGCGACCGTCGATTACCTCGTCATGCAGGTGAAGGCGGGGGCCCAGGCCCTGAAACTGTTCGAAAGCTGGGCCGAGGGCCTGTCGGAGCCGCAGTTCGAGCGTCTGGTCATCCGGCCGCACATGGCCATCGTTCAGGGTCTGCGCGATCGCGGCGTGACCGTGCCGGTGATCGGCTTTCCGCGCGGGGCCGGCGCTCTGGTCGAGACCTATGCCTCGGTGGTGCCGGTGCAGGGCGTGGCGCTCGACACCCAGGCCAGTGCGGCGATGGGTCAGAGGATCCAGGCCCTGAAGCCGATCCAGGGCGCGCTCGACCCTCTGCTACTGCGGGCGGGCGGCGATCAGCTTCTGCGCCGGGTGGACCAGATGATCGAGCAGTGGGGCCAGGGGCCCTACATCTTCAACCTCGGTCACGGCATCCTGCCGGACACCCCGATCGCCCATGTCGAGCAGGTTCTGGCCCGGGTGACCGGCAAATGAGCGCGCGCCGGAAGATTGCGGTCGTCCTGTTCAACCTCGGGGGGCCTGACGGTCCCGACGCCGTCCGGCCGTTCCTGTTCAACCTCTTTCGCGATCCGGCCATCATCGGGGCTCCGGCCTTTATCCGCTATCCGCTGGCGGCCCTGATCTCGACGACCCGGGAGAAGGCGGCAAAGGCCAACTATGCGATCATGGGCGGGGGCTCGCCCCTGCTGCCGGAAACCGAGAAACAGGCGGTGGCGCTGGCGGATGCCCTGGCCGAGGCGCTTCCGGACGCCGAGACCCGTTGCTTCATCGCCATGCGCTACTGGAAGCCCCTGACCGAGGATACCGCCAAGGCAGTCAAGGCCTGGGCCCCGGACGAGGTCGTCCTGCTGCCGCTCTATCCGCAGTTCTCGACCACCACGACCGGGTCTTCGGTCAAGGCCTGGAAGAAGGCCTATCGCGGGTCTGGGACCGTCCGGACCATCTGCTGCTATCCGACAGACGATGCCCTGATAGAGGCCCATGCCCGTCTGATCCGCGAGGCCTATGAAAAGGCCGGCAGCCCCAAGCCGGCGCGCCTGCTGTTTTCGGCCCATGGCTTGCCGGAAAAGGTCATCCTGGCCGGCGATCCCTACCAGCAACAGATCGAGGCCACGGCGGCGGCGGTGGCGGCGAAGCTGGGCGAGGGCTGGGACTGGAAGGTCAGCTATCAGAGCCGGGTGGGCCCGCTGAAATGGATTGGCCCCTCGACCGATGACGAGATCCTGTCTGCGAGTGAGCAGGGTCTCAGCCTGGTCGTGACACCCATCGCCTTCGTTTCGGAACATATCGAGACCCTGGTGGAGCTCGATCATGAGTATCGCGAACTGGCCGAAGAGGCCGGCTGTCCGACCTATGTCAGGGTTCCGGCCCTTGGGATCGAACCCGGCTTCATCGGCGGTCTCGCCCAGGCGGTGGTCGGGTCGCTGCCCCGCGAAGGGATCGCACCGGCCTGCGTCTGGCAGTGCGGCGGAGACCGGCGGCAATGTCCGCGGACCCTGGGAGCAGGCGCGTGATCGATTTCCTGGTTCAGAATTTCAATCTGGTTCGCGGGCTGCACATTCTGGCGGTCATTGCCTGGATGGCCGGCATGCTGATGTTGCCGCGCATCTTCGTCTACCACATGAGCGCCGAGCCGGGCTCGCGGATGGACGCGGTGTTCAAACAGGCCGAGCTGCGGATCCTGCGGATCATCATCAATCCGGCCATGATCCTGGCAACGGTGTTCGGCGGGCTGCTGATCCTGGCCGACAGTGCCATCCGCGGCTGGGGCTTCCTGCTGCAGCCCTGGATGCTGACCAAGATCGCGGCGCTGATCTTTCTGTTCGGCTGGCACGGTTTCATGGCCGGAGCGCGTCGCAAGTTCGCGAATGACCAGAACACCCGCTCGGAAAAGTTCTGGCGGATGACCAACGAACTGCCGTTCATCGCGGCGATCATCATCGTCCTGTCGGTGACGACCAAGTTTCTGAACCACTAGGAACCGCGCTGCGGCGCTTGACCCGTCAAGCGGCATGTGGTTCCCATCCAGCTGGCCCCGGCGCATTGCGTCGGGACTGACTCCTCTTTCGGACTGGCGCCCGTCCTGGCGCGCCCTCTGGAGCCTGGCTCCGAAAGTCCGTTCCCCAATCGATCCGCGTCGTCGTCATGGCGCGCTCGCCGTTTTTGCGATGGCGTGAAACTGAAATCCTTTCCGGCCGGATCGTGTCTCGCGGTCCGCGCCCCCGTTTGAGTCAAATCATGACCGAAGACACCGAACACGACGTTTCCCCTGAGGAAGCCGTTGTCGACACCACCACCCCCGCCCAGACGGCCGGCGCCGAGTCCGAAGAGGATGGCGGCGACGAAGGCTCCGAGATCAGTGCGGCTGTGGCGGCCCTGGGCCTGAAGACCATGTCTCTGCAGGAGCTGAAGGAGAAATCCCCGGCTGACCTGCTGGCCTTTGCCGAGACCTTCGAGGTCGAGAACGCCAATTCCATGCGCAAGCAGGACATGATGTTCGCGATCCTCAAGACCCTCGCCGAGGAAGGCGTGGAGATCTCGGGCTCGGGCACCATGGAAGTGCTGCAGGACGGCTTCGGCTTCCTGCGTTCTCCGGAAGCCAACTACCTTCCGGGTCCGGACGACATCTATGTCTCGCCCTCGCAGATCCGGAAGTATGGCCTGCGCACCGGCGACACGGTGGATGGCGCCATCCGCTCACCGCGTGAAGGCGAGCGCTACTTCGCCCTGACCGGCGTGGCCAAGATCAATTTCGAGGCCCCCGACAACGTCAAGCACAAGATCCACTTCGACAACCTGACGCCGCTCTATCCCGAAGAGCGCCTGAACATGGAACTGCCCGATCCGACCATCAAGGATCGCTCCGGCCGGATCATCGACATCGTCGCCCCGCTCGGCAAGGGCCAGCGCTGCCTGATCGTCGCCCCGCCGCGCGTGGGCAAGACCGTCATGCTGCAGAACATCGCCAAGTCGATCGAGACCAACCACCCCGAGTGCTACCTGATCGTCCTGCTGATCGACGAGCGTCCGGAAGAAGTCACCGACATGCAGCGCACCGTGAAGGGTGAGGTCATCGCCTCGACCTTCGACGAACCCGCGACCCGGCACGTGCAGGTGGCCGAGATGGTCATCGAGAAGGCCAAGCGCCTGGTCGAGCACAAGCGCGACGTCGTCATCCTGCTGGACTCGGTCACCCGTCTGGGCCGCGCCTACAACACCACCGTCCCGTCGTCAGGCAAGGTCCTGACCGGCGGTGTCGACGCCAATGCCCTGCAGCGTCCGAAGCGCTTCTTCGGTGCGGCGCGCAATGTGGAGGAAGGCGGTTCGCTCTCGATCATCGCCACGGCCCTGATCGATACCGGCAGCCGCATGGACGAAGTGATCTTCGAAGAGTTCAAGGGCACCGGTAACTCGGAAATCATCCTGGACCGCAAGGTCGCCGACAAGCGGATCTTCCCGGCCATCGACGTGCTGAAGTCCGGCACCCGCAAGGAAGAGCTGATCACCCCGCGCGACCAGCTGCAGAAGACCTATGTGCTGCGCCGGATCCTCAATCCTATGGGCGCGTCGGACGCCATCGAGTTCCTGCTCGAGAAGATGCGCCAGTCCAAGACCAACGGCGACTTCTTCCAGTCGATGAACACCTGAGTTCAGACGGCCTCACCGCCATACGGAAAAGCCCCGGGGATGACCCGGGGCTTTTTTGTGGTCTGACCGGGTATCTGGCCCTACGGCAGCAGCAGGGTAGCGCCGGTCGTACGTCGGCCTTCGAGGGCCTCATGGGCAGCCCGGGCCTCTGACAGGGGGAAGGTCTGGCCGATGTCGATCCTGACCGCGCCCGATGCGAGGACGGCGAACAGGGCCTGGGCGCTTTCGTCCAGTTCTTCGGTCGAGACGATGTAGTCGAACAATCGTGGGCGGGTGACGAACAGCGACCTGCTGGAAAGCTCCAGCGGTGAGAACGGCGGGACGGGTCCGGAGGCATTGCCGAAGGTCGCCAGGACGCCTCGTCGCGCGAGGCTTTTCAGGCTGGCCTCGAAGGTGTCCTTGCCGACGCCGTCATAAACCACGGCCACGCCTTTGCCGCCGGTGATCTCGGCGACGCGGGCGGCGACGTCCTCGTGGTCATAGAGGATCACGTGGTCGGCGCCGAGATCACGGGCGATGGCGGCCTTGGCCTCCGATCCCACCGTGGCAATAACGGTCGCGCCGAGGCTCTTGCACCACTGGACGAGGATCGAACCGACCCCCCCGGCGGCGGCGTGGACCAGAACGACATCGGCAGGTTTCACGTGGAAACATCGCCGGACCAGAAACTCGGCGGTCATGCCCTTGAGCAGCACGGCTGCGGCGACCTCGAGACTGACGCTGTCGGGAACCTTCACGGCCCGGTCTGCCGGAACCACGGCTGCCTCGGCATAGGCTCCGAGCGAGCCATTATAGGCGACGCGATCACCGGCCACGAAACGTGTGACGCCCTCGCCGAGGGCCTCGACGACGCCGGCCGCCTCCAGCCCGAGCACCGCCGGCATCTTCATCGGATAGAGGCCAGAGCGGTGATAGGTGTCGATATAGTTCAGGCCGACGGCGTGATGTCTGACGAGGATCTGGCCGGGCCCCGGGGCGGGGAGGGGCAGGTCTACGGCTTCGAGCACCTCGGGGCCGCCGGTGCGCACGGCTTGCATGGCCAGCATCGGATCAGCCCAGATTGGTCTTGAAGAAGGCCAGGCTGCGGCCATTGGCCATGGCGGCGTCTGCGGCGTCGTAGTGCGCGCCGCCTTCCCGGGCAAAGGCGTGGTCGCGGCCGACATAGGTATGGATCTCGATCTGCGGATGATCCTTCAGGGCGGTCAGGATCACAGCTTGCGCTTCCGGCGGCACGAACTGGTCCTTCTCGGCGATGTGCATCAGAAGGGGACGCGCCAGCTTGTCAGCCTCGCCCACGTGCTTTTCCAGACCCACGCCGTAATAGGACACGCAGGCGTCAGCGTCCGTGCGGGTGGCGGTCAGGAAGGCCAGAAGCCCGCCGAGGCAATAGCCCACGGCCCCGACCTTGCCGGATACGCCGGCCATGGCGCGAACAGCCGCAATCGTGGCGGCGATGTCGGCGACCCCGTTGTCAACGTCGAACGCATTGAACAGTTCAAAGGCGCGTTTCCACTCGGCCTCCGACTGGTCGGTGATGTCGATGCCAGGCTCGATCCGCCAGAAAAGGTCGGGGCAGATGGCCACGAAGCCCTGGGCCGCCAGGCTGTCGCAGATATCGCGCATGACCTTGTTGACCCCGAAGATCTCCTGGATCACGACGATAGCCGGCGCCGGGCTTGCCGCCGGATCTGCCTGGGGTCGCGCCACATAGGCCGTAAAGGCGCCGTCAGGCGTGGTGATGCTGAGGGTCTCGCTCATCGGGGCTCTCCGTCCTAAGGGGTCGATGTGACTTTCGACCAAAGCGCTCTAACGTGCCGCGTCGGGCCTGGCCCATAACAATATTGTGCCCTGACCTGAGGGAACCACCATGAAGATGACCATCGAGATCGACTGTACCCCCGTGGAAGCGCGCACCTTCCTCGGCCTGCCGGATGTCAGCCTGCTCAACGACCACATGGTCAAGGAGATGCAGACCCGGATGGACGCCAATATGGCCATGCTGGCTCCCGAGGAGCTGATGAAGAACTGGATGGCCTTCGGCACCGGCGCCCAGGACCAGTTCCGCAAGCTGATGACAGCCGCGGCCGGTGCGGCGGTGGGCAAGCGCGACTGATGACCGATACGATCTTCGCCCTGGCCACGGCGGCCGGGCGGGCGGCCGTGGCTGTGGTGCGAATCTCGGGCCCGGCCACTTTGCACGTGGTCTCGGCCCTGGCCGGCAAGGTACCGCCGGCGCGCCTTGCGGCCTTGCGGCGGCTGAAGCATCGGGGCATCGAGCTGGACGAGGCCCTGGTGCTGCGGTTCCAGGGGCCGGCGAGCTATACCGGTGAGGACGCGGCGGAGTTTCACGTGCACGGCGGTCGGGCTGTGGTCGATGCCCTGATGCTGGCCCTGGCGGATCTGGGCCTGAGGCTGGCGGAGCCCGGTGAGTTCACCCGGCGGGCCTTCGAGAACGGCAAGCTGGATCTCGCCCAGGCTGAAGGCGTGGCCGATCTGATCGACGCTGAGACCGAGGCCCAGCGTCGCCAGGCGCTCGGCCAGGTCGGGGGAGCTTTGACCCGGCGTTATGATCGCTGGCGGGATCTGCTGGTTGAATCCCTGGCCATGCTCGAGGCGGCGGTAGACTTCCCGGATGAGGATCTTCCCGAGGCCGTGGCCCAACGCGCGCGTCCTGGGCTGGTGGCCCTGGCCTCCGAGATCGATGCGGCCCTGGCCGATGTTTCCCGTGGTCACAGGGTGCGTGACGGCTATCGGATCGCCCTGGTCGGGGCACCCAATGCCGGCAAGAGCACGGTCCTGAACGGTCTGGTCGAACGTGAGGCGGCTATTGTTACCGCCATTGCCGGTACGACCCGTGACATTATCGAGGTTCCCCTGGAGCTTGGGGGCTACCGGGTGTTGCTGGCCGATACGGCCGGCCTGCGTGATACCGACGACGTGGTCGAAGCTGAGGGTGTCCGCCGGGCCCGGACCTGGTCGAGCGAAGCGGATCTGCGCCTCTGGATCGTCGATGGTTTTCACGTGGAACAACTCGACCTTGACGAAGGCCCCGTACTGTCTGCGGGGGACTGGGTGGTGATCAACAAGATGGATATCGCCGATCCGGCCGCTGCGTCGCTGGTGGCCAAGGGGCTGCGGAACCGGGGTCTGATGGTAACCACCGTCTCGGCCCGGGCTCCGGGTGAGCTCGACCGGCTCAAGGCGGCCCTGGTGGACCACGTGACGGAGGCCTTGTCGGGCTCTGAGTTTCCGGCCGCGACGCGCTTGCGGCATGCCGAACGTTTGCGGGAAGCCCGTGCGTTTCTGGCCAGGGCTCTGTCGTCGGAGGGCCTGGAAGTCGAGCTGGCGGCCGAAGATGTCCGACTGACCGCCCGCGCCCTGGGCCGGATCACCGGCACGATCGATGCCGAAGATGTGCTGGACCGGGTCTTCTCGAGCTTCTGCATCGGCAAGTAGGGTTTCACGTGGAACACTGACAGCTTGTCCACAGGCTGATCACAGTTGCGTCCCGGCTGTTTCACGTGAAACGTCGCGGACTCAGATCGACCTTTTTGCCCCAAGCGCGTATAGAGAAGTCCAGCGCCCCCGCCAGACCCGGGGGCGTTCGCATTGAGGCCTATTGCTTTGTCCAACTCCTGGGATGTCATCGTCATTGGCGGCGGTCATGCCGGCTGCGAAGCCGCCAGTGCGGCGGCGCGGACCGGTGTGCGAACGCTGCTGTTGACGCACAAACTTGAGACCATCGGCGAGATGTCCTGCAACCCGGCCATTGGCGGCCTGGGCAAGGGCCATCTGGTTCGCGAAATCGATGCCCTCGACGGCGTTATGGGCCGGATGGCTGACAAGGCCGGGATCCAGTTCCGGATGCTCAATCGCTCCAAGGGGCCTGCCGTGCGGGGGCCGCGCTCCCAGATCGACCGTCGGCTCTATCGTGAGGCAATGCAGGCCGAGCTGAATGCCACGTGTAACCTCGAGATCATTGCAGCGGCCGCCGAAGATCTCGTCGTCGAAGACGGCAAGGTCACCGGTGTGGTCGATGGGGCAGGGGTGACCTATCGGGCACCGCGGGTGGTCCTGACCACCGGCACCTTCCTGAAAGGGGTCATCCATCTGGGCGAGACCCGTACCCCGGCCGGTCGTGTCGGGGATGCGCCGTCAATCGGTCTGTCCGACCGCCTCTATGGCCTGAACTTCCACATGGGACGGCTCAAGACCGGCACGCCGGCCCGTCTCGACGGCACGACGATCGGCTGGGATCGCCTCGAGATGCAGGCGGCCGATGAAGAGCCGGTACCGTTTTCGTTTCTGACCGATCGGATCACCGTCCCGCAGATCCAGTGCGGCGTGACCTATACGACGGCCGAGACCCACCAGATCATCGCCGATCGCCTGGGCGAGTCCGCCGTCTATGGCGGTCGTGCCACGGGGATTGGGCCGCGCTATTGCCCCTCGATCGAGGACAAGGTGGTGCGCTTCGCCGACAAGGCCAGCCACCAGATCTTCCTGGAGCCGGAAGGCCTCGACGATCCGACCGTCTATCCCAACGGGATTTCGACCTCGGTTTCGGAAGAGACCCAGCTGATGTTCCTGCGGACCATCCCGGGTCTGGAGCAGGTCGAGGTCAAGCGCTTCGGCTATGCGATCGAATATGACTTTGTCGATCCCCGTGAACTGTTCCCGACCCTGGAGACCAAGCGCCTGCCCGGTCTCTATCTGGCCGGCCAGATCAATGGCACGACGGGTTATGAGGAGGCGGGGGCCCAGGGCCTGGTCGCCGGCCTCAATGCCGCCCTGGCGGTTCAGGGCCGTGAGCCTGCGATCTTCGCCCGCGATGAAGCCTATATCGGCGTGATGATCGACGACCTCGTCACCCGTGGCGTCACCGAGCCTTATCGGATGTTCACCAGCCGGGCCGAGTTCCGCCTGACCCTGAGGGCAGACAATGCCGATCAGCGTCTCACCGATCGCGGCATAGCCCTTGGCCTGGTCGGCCCGGTGCGTGCCGAGGCCTGGGGGGCCAAGAAGGCCCAACTGAAGGCCGCCCGGGCCTTTGCCCGGTCGGTTAGCCTGACCCCGCCCGAAGCCCAGAAGGCGGGCTTCAAGGTCAAGGAAGACGGTGAGCGCCGCAATATCTTTGCCCTGCTGGCCTATCCGGATGCGACCCTCGATCGGCTGGCTGAGGTCTGGCCCGAGGTTTCCACGTGGAACATGGCCGTCCGGGAGCAGATCGAGATTGAGGCCACCTATGCGGGCTATCTCGACCGCCAGCGCGCCGATGCCGAATCCTTCCGCAAGGAGGAAGATCTCCGCCTGCCCGCCGATCTCGACTATGGGGCCATTGGCAGCCTTTCGAACGAGGTCCGCGAGAAGCTGGTGAGGGTCAAGCCCCTGACCCTGGGCCAAGCCGCCCGGATTGAAGGCGTGACGCCGGGAGCCCTGACCGCGCTCCTCGCCCACGTGCGCCGTCATGCCGCCTGAGATCCTGACCCAGAGCCCGCCACCGGCCGAGCCGATGCTGGATGCAGCGGCCTATCAAGCCCTGACCGGGGTCTCGGACCGCCAATTGGCGGACCTGGCCCGCTATCAGGAGCTGCTGGCCACGTGGAACGCGGTGATGAACCTCGTCGGCCCGGCGACCCTGGCCACCTATTGGACAAGGCATGCCCTCGACAGCTCGCAGCTGCTCGATCTGGCTCCCGGCGCAAAGATCTGGGCAGACCTTGGTGCCGGGGCGGGTCTGCCCGGGGTCGTTCTGGCCATACTTCTGAAGGACACACCGGGTGCGACCGTCCATCTCGTCGAGAGCATGGCCAAGCGCTGCCGGTTCCTGTCCGAGGTGGTTACCGCCCTCGACCTGCCGGCCCAGGTGCACAATGCCCGGGCCGAAGACCTGAAGCTCAAGGTCGAGGTCGTGACAGCCCGGGCCTGCGCGCCGATGACCCGGCTGCTGGGGTTCTCGCAACCCTATCTGCAGCGGGGTGCCCTGGGCCTGTTCCTCAAGGGGCAGGATGTGGCCAGTGAGCTGACCGAGGCCGGGAAGGCCTGGACCTTCGATGCCGAACTGCGACCCAGCCAAAGCGACCCTCGGGGTCGGATCGTTCAAGTAAAGGGGCTTTCCCGTGTCCGCTAAGCCACTCCAGCCGCTCCGCGTTCTCGCCATCGCCAACCAGAAGGGTGGCGTCGGCAAGACCACGACGGCGATCAATCTGGGCACGGCCCTGGCTGCCTGTGGCGAACGAGTCCTGCTGATCGACGCCGATCCGCAGGGCAACTGTTCGACGGGCCTCGGCATCACCCGCCAGCAGCGTCGCACCACCCTCTATGACGTGCTGATGGGAGAGTCGCCGGTGGTCGATGCCGCCGTATCGACTAGCCTGCCGGGTCTCGACGTCGTGCCGGCTGATGCCGACCTGTCCGGTGTCGAACTGGAACTGGGTCAGACGGCCCGCCGGTCCTACCGGCTGCGCGACGCCCTTGAGCCCCTGCGGGCCGGCGGGCCCTATAGCTATGTGCTGATCGATTGTCCGCCGTCGCTGAACGTCCTGACCGTCAATGCCATGACCGCCGCCGATGCGGTGTTCGTGCCCCTGCAGTGCGAGTTCTTCGCTCTCGAAGGTTTGACCCAGTTGATCCGGACCATCGAGCGCGTCCGCGGCAGCCTCAATCCGCACCTCGAGATCCAGGGTGTGGTCCTGACCATGTACGACAAGCGCAATAGCCTGTCCGAACAGGTGGCCAAGGACGTCCGGGCCCATTTCGGCGACAAGGTCTATGACGCTGTCATTCCGCGCAATGTGCGGGTTTCGGAGGCGCCGTCCTTCGGCAAGCCCGTCCTGCTCTATGATCTGAAATGCGCCGGCAGCCAGGCCTATCTGAAACTGGCCCGGGAAGTGATCAGCCGCGAACGGGCCCGCCTGTCCCAGGCCGCCTAGAACCAGAACAACAGTCGTTTCGAGCTTGAAGATGGAGTCCGTCGTGGTGGGAGAGCCGGGTATGGCCGAAGGGCGTAGGGGTTTGGGTCGCGGTCTGTCCGCCCTGCTGGGCGAGGTCGAAGCCGCGCCGGCCCAGGCCCCGGGCGAACGGCTCGGCGGGGCCAATGAGGCTCCGATCGAACTGCTGCGGCGCAATCCTGACCAGCCTCGCCGGACCTTCCGGGAAGACGATCTGGTCGAGCTGTCCAACTCGATCCGCGAAAAGGGCATCTTGCAGCCCATCCTGGTGCGGCCGGCCCCAGGCGCGGACGGGGAATACCAGATCGTCGCCGGCGAACGCCGCTGGCGTGCGGCCCAGCGCGCCGGTCTGAAGACGGTGCCGATCCTGGTCCGCGATCTGGATGATCTGGCGGTCCTTGAGATCGGCATCATCGAGAACGTCCAGCGGTCTGACCTGAACATCCTGGAAGAGGCCCTGTCCTACCGGGTGCTGATGGACAAGTTCGACCGGACCCAGGACAACATCGCCCAGACTATCGGCAAGAGCCGCAGCCATGTCGCCAACACCCTGCGGCTTCTGGCCCTGCCCGATGAGGTCCAGGCGCATCTGGTCAGTGGCGAACTGTCGGCGGGCCATGCCCGCGCCATCGCCGCGGCCGAAGACCCGGCAGCCCTGGCCCGCGAGATCATCGAGCGCGGTCTTTCGGTTCGTGACACCGAGGCCCTGGCCCGCAAGTCGCCAGGCGGCGGGTCGTCCAAGAGCAAGGGTGGCCGTCCGGCCAAGGTCAAGGACACCGACACCCAGGCGCTCGAGCATGACCTGTCCTCAGTGCTGGGTCTGACCGTGGTCATCGATCACCGCGACGGTGCCGGTCAGCTGACCGTCAGCTACGCGACGCTCGAACAACTCGACGACCTTTGCAACCGTCTGACGCGCGGGGTCTGATCAGGCGCACACAATGGGTTTTCGAAAGGTGTGAAACCACAGGTTTTGACCCCGCTCTGTGGCGCACAGAAGGGCGTCCTTCCGTACTCGGGGAGGCGCCATTTTTGTCAGAGGACGCTGAAATTCGCGAAAATCGTCGCAAGACGCTGTTCCGCAAGGCTTTCCCGAAAGTCATCCACAGGTGAGCAAGGGCCCGTTTTCGGGCCGTTCTGGGCCTAGAGGCCCAGACGCCGGGCCCGGCCGGCGATCATCAGGGCGAGGCGTTCGGAAATCAGCTGGTCAGGCGATCCCGAGGTCTTGCAGGCCCGATCGGCATTGAGGATCTCGCCCTGGATCTCCAGCAGCAGGTCCAGGGTCCAGGCCCGGGCCTGGCGCAGAAATTCGCGTTCCTGTTTCCAGAACACGCCGGAGGCCTTGGCGGCCGCCGTCAGGTCAATGCCGTTCTTGTGCAGGGTGAGGGTCCGGCGCAAGCGACCCAGGTGATAGCCCATGGCCCGCACCGCTGCGGGTCCGCCTTCGCCTTCGGCGGCTGCGCGCCGCAGACCGGCCTGGGCCGCCCCGAGCCGACCCCCAAAGGCATCGATGGCCGCGTCACCCAGAGAGGCCTCCGGCTCGACGCCGAGAAACTCGGTCAGGTCGGCGGCGGTGGCGTTGACGCCGCTCCCGGGGCCGAGGAACAGGGCCAGGCGCTCGATCTCCATCCGGGCCACGCCGCGTTCCTTGGGCAGGCGTGAAACAAAAAGATCGAGGGCCTCGCCGTTCAGGCTGACCTTGTCGCGGGCCAGGGTTTCCCGCGCCATGCGGGCCATGTCGCCGGCCTCGTCCTCGTAGCAGGGAATGACCGCGCAGCCGCCGGCCTTCTCGCCGACCTTGCGCAGGGTCGAGTCGCGACCCAGAGCGCCGGCCTCGACGATGAACAGGGCTTCGGGATTGAGCTGGCCGTCGACATGGCGGGTCAGGGCCTCGGCCGTCGCCTTGTCCGGTCCGGCCTTGTCTCCGGTCAGTCGCAGGCGCACAAGCCGCCGTCCCCCCATCATCGACAGGGCCGAAAGCTCTTCCTCCAGCTTGCCCGGATGGGATTCGACATCGCTCTCGGTCAGCTGGGCGGTATCGAACGGATCGTCGGGCCGGGCAAAGAGCCGCTTGGCCAGCTGATCGGCCCGGTCGCGCACCACGCCGCGATCCTTGCCATAGATGACGACGGCCCGGATATCCGGGGCCGGATCCTTCAGGAAGCGTTCGACATCCGGCCGCTTGGACAGGATCATGGTGCGGGCGTCAGGACTTGATCTTGCGACCGCCCGCCATCCAGGCGGCGAGATCCAGCTGGATATTGCGCGCCACCTCGACCGCAGCCCGTTCCTGACCGTCATTCTGGGCCACGATGGCCGAATAGGGCTGGTCGGCCGAGTCATAGGTCACAGCGGCCTCGCTGCGGCCCTTGCGGACCTCTACGCCGGTCTTGGCGTCGAGCAGGCGCCAGTTGACCACCATCCGCAGTTCATAGCGGTTGGCGACATTGTCGACCCGGACGCCCCGGGCATAGCGCTGCTCGTTGATGGCCAGCGTCAGCCGGTAGGCCGACGGCGAACCACTGCTGCGCACAAAGGCGTCATCCAGTTGCTCGCGCAGCAGGAAGCCCGCGCGGCCATCAGGCGCGACGGTTTCGATGGCCGCCAGTCCCGGCGTGACGCCCGGCGTCGCATAGAGCGGCGTGAACCCGCAGGCCGAAAGGCCGAGAGCCGAAGCGGCGAGGGCGCCCACCAGGAAAATGCGTGTCATGGGTCAGTTGGCCACGATGTTGACGATACGGTCCTTGACCACGATCACCTTGCGGACCGTGACCCCCTCAAGGTGGGCCAGAACGGCGGGATCGGCCAGCGCGATCTTTTCGACCTCGGCTTCGGCGAGGCCGGCCTTGACCTTGATCTCGCCACGGCGCTTGCCGTTGATCTGGATCGGCAGGGTGCGCTCGTCATCGGCGGCCAGGGCGGCGTCGGCTATGGGCCAGGGCGCATCGACCACCAGGCCCTCGGCTCCGAGGCTGGCCCAGGCTTCTTCCGCCAGGTGCGGGGTAAAGGGGGCCACCAGGCGCGCCAGGATGTGCAGGGCTTCCTTGCGGGCGGCCAGCACAGCGGGCGTCGCACCTTCGGCCGGCGCGGCCTTCAGGGCGTTTAGGAACTCGTACAGACGGGCCACGCCGCTGTTGAAGCGGAAACCCTCGATGCTGTCGGTGACGAAGCCGATCAGCTTGTGGGCCGACTTGCGCAGGGCCAGGGCCATCTCGTCGGCCGGATCATGGGCAAAGTCGCCAGCCGGCTGGCTGTCGAACTCGTTCCACAACCGGTGGGTAAAGCGCCAGGACCCCTCGACGCCGCTATTGGTCCATTGCACATCGCGTTCGGGCGGGCTGTCGCTCATCACGAACAGACGGGCGGCATCCACGCCATAGGCGTCGAAGATGTCCTCGGGGGCGACGACGTTCTTCTTGGACTTCGACATCTTCTCGATGTCGCCGATCGTGATCGGCTCGCCGGTCGTAGCGTGCTTGGCGGTGCGGATGTTGTTTTCCGCCGTTACCACAACGTCGGAGGGTTCGACCCACTCGCCGGCGGTGTTCTTGTAGGCCTCGTGGGTGACCATGCCCTGGGTGAACAGGCCCGCGAAGGGTTCTTCCACCGATACCAGGCCCTCGTCCTTCAGGGCGCGGGTAATGAAGCGGGCATAGAGCAGGTGCAGGATCGCGTGCTCGACCCCGCCGATATACTGGTCGACCGGCATCCAGTGATCGGCCGCCGCCTTGTCGATGCACTCGGCCGCCTCCGGATTGGCGAAGCGGGCGAAGTACCAGCTGCTGTCCATGAAGGTGTCCAGCGTGTCGGTCTCGCGCTGGGCCGCACCGCCGCAGGACGGACAGGTCGTGTGCTTCCAGGTCGGGTGGCGCACCAGCGGATTGCCCGGCTTGTCGGCCTCGAAGATGACGTCGTCCGGCAGCACCACCGGCAGCTGGTCTTCCGGCACCGGCACGGGGCCACAGGCCTCGCAATGGATGATCGGGATCGGGCAGCCCCAATAGCGCTGGCGGCTGACGCCCCAGTCGCGCAGGCGATAGACCGTCGCGCCCTGGCCCTGGTCCTGGGCCTCGATGCGGGCGATCGCCTCGGACTTGGCAGACTCGATATCCAGGCCGTCCAGGAACGACGACTTGTAGATCGAGCCGGGACCGACATAGGCCTCCTTGCCGATCTCGAAGGACGCCGGGTCCTCGCCGGGCGGCAGAACCACCGGCAGCACCGGCAGGTCGTACTTGCGGGCGAAGTCCAGGTCGCGCTGGTCATGGGCCGGGCAGGCGAAGATCGCCCCGGTGCCGTAGTCCATCAGGATGAAGTTGGCGATCCAGACCGGCAGGGTGATGGTCGGATCCAGCGGATGGACCACACGCAGGCCGGTGTCGCGACCCAGCTTTTCGGCCCCCTCGATATCGGCTTCCGAGGTGCCGCCCTTGCGGCATTCGGCGATAAAGGCCTGCAGCTCGGGATTGCCGGCCGCCAGCTGGTCGGCCAGCGGATGCTCGGGCGCGATCCCGACGAAGCTGGCCCCGAACAGGGTATCGGGACGGGTGGTATAGACCTCCAGCCCGGCGTCATGGCCGGCCGGTGCAGCGCCATCGAACTTGAAGGTGAAGCGCAGGCCCTTGGACCGGGCGATCCAGTTCTCCTGCATGATGCGGACTTTTTCAGGCCAGCGATCCAGGGTCTTCAGGCCCTCGATCAGGGCGTCTGCATAGTCGGTGATGCGCAGGAACCACTGGGTCAGCTTGCGCTTCTCGACCGGCGCGCCCGAGCGCCAGCCCTTGCCGTCGATGACCTGCTCATTGGCCAGGACGGTCATGTCGACCGGGTCCCAGTTGACCGAGGCTTCCTTGCGATAGACCAGGCCGCGCTGCAGCAACTTCAGGAACCAGGCCTGCTGCTTGCCGTAATATTCCGGATCACAGGTGGCGAACTCGCGCGACCAGTCGATCGACAGGCCCAGGGCCTTCAGCTGCTCGCGCATGGCGGCGATATTGTCGTAGGTCCAGCCCTTGGGGTGGACGCCGCGCTCCATGGCGGCGTTTTCGGCCGGCATGCCGAAGGCGTCCCAGCCCATCGGGTGAAGAACGCTGAAGCCCTGGGCACGCTTGTAGCGGGCCACGACGTCGCCCATGGCATAGTTGCGCACATGGCCCATATGGATGCGCCCCGACGGATAGGGGAACATCTCGAGCACATAGTATTTCGGCCGCGCGTCCGAAATGTCCGCCGTCCGGAAAACGTCGGCTTTCGCCCAGGCGTCACGCCATTTGGGCTCGGTGTCTTTGGGATTGTAGCGGGCCATGCAAACCGGGTGTCTAGATATGCCAATAGCGCCCCAGGCAGGCGCGTCCGCAGACATATAAGCGGTTTCGCGGCCGGAGCGCGCTCGAAAGTAGGGGAATCCGGGTCTTCGTCGCCGCGCGGCGAAGACCCGTCAGGGGGTTAGCCCTTGATGTTGGAGAGCCGAAGCTGACGCGCGCGGGTCAGGATCGCATTTTCGATATCGGTGGCCGTCTGGTCAGCCGCCGGCACATCGGTCCAGCCGCCGGCACCGTCCTTGGCCTGCTTGAACACATTGACGTTCAGGCCGTCAGCGCGAAGGCGGGTGTCCAGGATATAGATGGTCGCCTTGAAGCGCTCATCGGGCTTTTCCGGGTTCACATACCAGTCGGTGACGATCACGCCGCCATAGGGATCGGCCGAGGCCAGGGGCATGAAGGCCAGGGTGTCGAGGGTCGCCCGCCACAGATAGCCATTGACGCCGATCGAGCCTTCGCTGGCCGGGGCCTTGCCGCCGCCGCCGCCCAATCCCTTGAAGGGATTGAAACCGCCCACGTCGTCTTGCGACACGGTCTGGAACACCTTGGGACCCTTGGTGCTGCCGCAGGCCGAGAGGCCCAGAACCGACAGCGCCAGCATGCCGGCAACGACGCCCCGCAACACTGACCCACGCTCAAACGCCATAGTATCTCGCTCCAATGTCTCGCCGGCGCGATCGCGCAATCTGGCGCGCCCCCGCGGCCGGAGCCGGTCTATAGCATGGCCGCGCTGCCTCAAAACAGGAATCGCGTGACTGGTCCGCCACAGGCGCCGCCTGAATCGCATTCATCGTCCGATTGTGCGACCAAACGCCGGTTGACCACGTTAGGGTCAGGCCATTAAGCGATCATAAGGGCGCACATTCTACAGTCGGGATGTGTGTGGTTTGGGACAGGCGACAAGACAGTGATGACCGCGACGCGTTTCATTACAGCCGGTGCAGCGGCGCTGATCCTGACGGGATCGGCGACGATCGCACAGGCGCAGGTCAAGACTCGCGCCGCTACGCCTGACTTTACCGTGAAGAACGACTTCACCAGCAACCCGAAGGGCGTGTTCAGCCCGCAGGACTCCCGCAAGACCCTGCAGTGGGACGCCAAGAAGGGCAAATGGGGCCTGAAGCTGGGTCTCGACCAGCCGCTGGGCCGCGAAATGGAACTCAAGGACGTCGAGGCCGGTGCCTATTTCAAGGTCACCCCGTCCATTCGCGTCGGTGGTGCGGTGGCCCTCGGCGACAACAATCCCGCCCTAGCCGCCCGCAAGGCCGAGCCAGTTGAGCCCGCGCCGCGCGTCCGCCTCGAAACCGCGTTCAAGTTCTAACTCAGCAACGCGTCGACGGCCGCCAGGCCAACGATTCCCGTCCCTTCCAGCTGTTCAACTGTTTCCGCCCGGATTCCGCCCAGGGCGTAGATCGGTGTGTCAGTCATCCCGACCCATCGCCGAAGACCCTCCACGCCCAGGGGTGTTCCGGCTGACGGGCTGTTGCTGGCGAAAACCGGCGAAACGAACAGCGCATCTGCGCCCAGGGCGCTGGCGGTTCCGACAGCCTCCGCATCATGGGCCGCCTGGGTCAGCAGCCAGTCGGATCGCCTCGCCCGGATGGCCGGGGCCGTGTTTCCGAGCCTCTGCGGCAAGTGAAGTCCGTCTGCCCCGATCGTCTCGGCCAGGTCCTCATCCGCGCCGACCAGCAGGAGAAGACCTCTCCGGTCGGCGATACGCCTTAGCCTGTGGCCCTGATCGACGGCATGGGCCGCGCCAAAGGCCCTGAACACCACCGCAGCATGCCTCGGCAGGCGCTCGGCGACGGACTCGGGGTCCGGCACCCTGGCCGGGTCGGTGAAGAAAACCAGGCTCGGCAGCACAATTCCCCGCACCGTCCTTGGCGCAAGGGTTCTGGCCGTCCTAGACAGGGCCTCCAGTTCACCGCCGGTCTTCACGATCATGTCAGACGCCTCCCAAACCAGCCCCCTGGCCTCAATCCGGGCCCGCATTGCTGCGGCCGAGGTTGCGGCCGGTCGTGCACCGGGCTCGGTCACGCTGGTGGCTGTGTCCAAGACCCAGCCCTGGGACCATATCGCCCCGGTTCTGGCGGCTGACCAGACGGTGTTTGGCGAAAATCGTGTCCAGGAGGCGATGGAGCGCTGGGCGCCGCATCGTACCGGCCTGGAACTGCGGCTGATCGGACCACTGCAGACCAACAAGGCGCGCGAAGCCGTCGGCTTCTTTGATGTCCTTGAAACCCTGGACCGCGAAAAGCTGGCCCGCGTTCTGGCTGACGAAATCCAGCGCCAGGGCCGGGCGATCCGCCTCTATATCCAGGTCAATATCGGGCAAGAGCCGCAGAAGGCCGGCATCGCCCCGGCCGAGGCTGACGCCTTCATCGCCGCCTGTCGCGGGCCCTACGGCCTGTCGGTCGAGGGCCTGATGTGCATTCCGCCCGCCGAGGATGATCCCGCGTCCCATTTCGCCGCCCTGAGGGCCATTGCGCAGCGCAACGGCGTCGAGAAGCTGTCCATGGGCATGAGCGACGACTTCGAGACCGCGATTGCCCAGGGGGCCACCTCGGTGCGGGTGGGCTCGGCGATCTTTGGGGTCCGCGCGCCGCAGTGAGAAGCGGTCCGGGCCAAAGGTCTCTTGGGGCACCCCTGCGGGGCGAAACCCTTAACCGGGCACCGAAGACGCTTTGCGGAATTGCTGGGGCGTAAGCCCTGTCTCGAGTTTGAACGCCCTGTTGAAGGGACCGATAGAGCCAAAGCCGCAATCATAGGCGATCGTGAGAATGGGCAGGTGCTCGTAGGCGGGATCCGCCAACTGCCGTTTGGCCTCCGTGATGCGGAAATGGTTGGCCATCTGGTTGAAGTTGCGAAAGCCCAGGGGCCCCGTGATGCAAGCCGTGATCTTGTAGTCGGGTTCGCCGAGGCGGCGGGCCACATCCGCCACTTTCAAACTCTGGCGGGTGTAGAGGCCGTCCTGCACCATCAACTGCCGAAGCGCCGGGGCCAGGCCGTTGGCGTCGCTCGTTCTATCGCGCTGCCGTTCCGGACGGGTGACCGACAGGGGATGTCGATGGCGATACCAGATGGCCGCCCCCATCCCCAGCAGAGAGAAGATGGCACAGGCGGTTCTGATGGCCATCCGCTCCTGCGCGGTCAGCTCGCCGGCCGGGGCACCGCTCACCCAGATGACCGCAATGGCCAGCGAGGCCAGGTAGCCGGCCATAAAGGTCAGGCGAAAGCCTTGCTCGCCCCGATTCAGGCTCGAGTTCAGGCCCTTCAAGGGTTCGATGGCGGCCAGCAGGAGGAGGGCCGAGCTGACCAGCTCGCCCAGATTGCCAACCATGCGGGGCAGGGGTCCGGCACTCGCGCCTGACCAGCGCAGGACGGCGCCGGACGCCACCAGGATCAGAACCAGCCCCAGCGGCCACAGTTCCCGCCGGGGCCTGGCAGGCTGAAAAAGGGCGCGGACCAAGAGCCACGACCAGCCGCAGGTCGCGTCGCCCGCGACCGCGACCAGTTCGGAAACCAGGCCCAGGCGGCGCCCGATGATCTGGCTGAGACAGAATGCACCCACGGCAGCGGCGAAGAGCGCGCCATAGAGGAGCGTATCGTCTGGACGCCCTCCGCTGCGCGGCGTCGTGCCCAGGCCCTCAGCGCGCATGGAACCCCTGTTCCTCAAGCCGGCCGCTCATGAGCAAGCTCCAAAAAACCTGACCGATTTCCAAATCGGCGAGAACGTCGCTGTGAAAACCCGCACGCCTTGGCCGATCGCAATCCGCCGAGAGTAGAACGAACATGACGACAGCAGAACTTGCAATTCCATCGAAGACCGCTTCGCCGGGCGAAGCCCTTCTGAGGCGAGCTGGCGTGGCCTGGTTCCTGGTCGCCGCAGCCGGCCAGGGTGCCTTCATCTGGATGATCATCGCCCACTATGGTCGCAGGACCATGGCCGGCGATCTGGCCGGGTGGAACGACAAGCCCATCATCAAGGGCTACGTCTCCGCCGATGACCTGGGCAACCTCATGTTCGCGGTCCATGTGCTGCTGGCGGCGGTGGTGACGCTTGGTGGACTCTTGCAACTTGTACCGGCGATCCGTCGAAAGCTGCCCGCCTTGCATCGCTGGAACGGACGGCTGTTCTTCATCATCGCCTATGTGATGGCCCTCGGCGGGTTCTGGCTGACCTGGGTGCGGCCCACCTATCTTTCGCTGATTTCGGCGGTTTCGGTTTCCCTCAATGGTGTGCTGATCCTGGTCTTTGCCGGTCTGGCCTGGCGGTTTGCCGTGACGCGGAAGTTCGAGGCCCATCGCCGCTGGGCCATGCGCGCCTTCATGGTCGTCAATGGCGTCTGGTTCCTGCGTGTCGCCATCATGGGCTGGGTGGTCGTGTCTGGCGGCGGTCTAGGCATGAACCGCACGCTATCGGGACCGGCCGATATCGTGCTGCAGTTCGGGTCCTACCTGATCCCTCTGGCAGTGCTTGAGGTCTATCTTCGCGCCCAGCGCAGCGCGCGCCCCATTGTCAAAAGGCTCGCGGCGGGACTGGTGATCGCGATGACCGTCGTCACCGCGGTCGGTGGGGTCGGTGCCACCCTGTTCATGTGGGGGCCTTACATGAAGTGACGGCGAGCGCGCCCAGCCGGACTCCGGGTCCGGCGCACGGGGCTCGCCTAGATCCCGATCTCCACCGCATCCCCGGGCTGGGCCGTGGCCAGAAGGGCCTCCAGATCCGCCCGCGCCAGGGCGACGCAGCCTTCGGTGCCGGAAAAGTCCTCGCGGGCCAGATGCAGGAAGATCGCCGAGCCCATGCCGGGAACCGGCGGATCATCGTTGTGGGCCAGGATGCCGACCAGGTCATAGACGTGATCGTCGCGCCAGAGCCGCTCGGCGCTGGCGGCATAGGGCAGCTTGACCGGGCGATTATAGGCCGGATCGCCCGGAGCGTCGCACCAGCCGTCGTCCGGGGCCATGGGGCGAACGGGCAGGGCGGTGGTCGGCCCGTCTGGATAGACGTCTGGGCGATAGAGGATTTCGCGGATCAGCCAGACGCCGGCGGGGCTCCTGTTGTCGCCCTCGCGCTTGTCGGCGGCGGCAATGACGCCGGCCTTGCCCAGGGCGCAGCGGACGGCGCGTCCGTTGATGTCAATCTGGCCGTCAGGGCGGGCCTTGAAGATCATTGTCGCCTTCTCCGCTCCCAAGGGTTGTCGCGAGGGGTCGCACCGGTGCATGTTCCGCCATATGGCGCAACGCAAGACCCTTTTGCTGATCGACGACGACGACGACCTGCGGGGCGCGTTGGCTGAACAGCTTGCCCTGCACGAAGAGTTCGCGGTGGCCGAGGCCGCCACGGCGGGCGAGGGCGTGCGGATGGCGCGCGAGATCAAGCCCGATCTCGTGCTGCTGGATGTCGACCTGCCCGACATGGACGGCCGCGAGGCCTGCCGGCTGATGCGCAAGAACGGGGTCATGGCCCCAGTGATCATGCTGACGGCGGCGGCCAGCGACTCAGACACCATTCTGGGCCTGGAATCCGGGGCCAATGACTATGTCACCAAGCCCTTCCGTTTCGGGGTGCTGCTGGCCCGCATCCGTGCCCAGTTGCGCAGCTACGAGGCCTCGGAAGACGCCCTGTTCCGCATCGGCCCCTACGAGTTCCGCCCCTCGGCCAAGCTCCTGGTCGACGAGAAGCAGAAAAAGGTGCGGTTGACCGAGAAGGAAACCAATATCCTCAAATACCTCTATCGCGCCGGCTCAAAGCCGGTCTCGCGCGAGGAACTGCTGACCGAGGTCTGGGGCTACAACGCCGGGGTCACCACCCACACCCTGGAAACCCACGTCTATCGCCTGCGCCAGAAGATCGAGCCGGATCCGACCGTGGCCAAGATCCTGATCACCGAAATGGGCGGCTACCGGCTGCAGCCCTAGGCCATTCGGAGCCAAAACCTCGGCCTCAAGCAGGCTTGGAGCCAGCGCGCCTGGAGCGCCAGAGACCCAAAGAAAAACCCCGGTCGCATCGCTGCGCCGGGGCTTTTTTGTTTCGGTGGAGGGTCGGACGCCTAGGCGTTGCCGACCATCACGCCTTCGGCCTGGGCCTTGCGGGCGGCATAGACGCCGGCGAAGTCGATCGGGTCGATCAGGAAGGGGGGGAAGCCGCCTTCGCTGGTGACGTCGGCGATCAGGCGACGGGCAAACGGGAACAGGAAGCGCGGGCACTCGATCAGCAGGACCTGCTCCAGATCGGCTTCCGTCACGCCCGAGATGTGGAACAGGCCGCCATAGACGACTTCCACATGGAAAACGGCCTGGTCTTCGCGGGTCGCGCGGGCCGACAGCTTCAGGTCCACCTCGAACAGGCCGTCGGTGCGGCCGCGGGCATTCATTTCGACGCCCATATCGATGGCCGGCTGGGCCGTGCCTGCCCGCAGACTGTCGGGCGCATGCGGGCTCTCGAACGAGAAGTCGCGCACGAACTGGGCCATGATGCGGATGCCCGATTGAGCGGCCGCGTTGTCGTCTGCAAGCGCCTCAGGGGCGGCGGTCGTGTCGGTCATTAGGAATAAATCCGTACTCGGCGTCTAAAAAGGCCGCTAGGAGAGAGCGGCGCTGCTAACACGCGGGCGGCCTTGGTGCAACGCCAGGCGCCTTACGCGAGAGCTCGCCTCACCTATATAGACATGGCGACCAGTCTGTCGAAGCAGCCGCGGATAACCAAGTGCTTATGCAAATTCTCGTCCTTGCCGTCATCGCCGCCGTGGTCCTGTACCAGCTCTACGCCACACTCGGGCGTCGGGTGGGGCGTCAGCCCGAGGATGCGCCGGCGACCGGGGCCAGAACCGTTCCGGCACCGGCCGGGCCGGCCGAAGCCATCGCCGCCGGGCCCCTCGAAGGCGTCGCGGCCCTGCGCGCGCGCCAGCCCGACTTCAACACCGCCCATTTCCTGAGCGGGGCCCGCTCGGCCTATGAGATGATCGTCAAGGCCTTCGCTGTCGGTGATCGCGAAACCCTCAAGCCGCTGCTGGCCGACGACGTCATGGCCAATTTCGAGGCGGCGATCGTGGCCCGCGAGGCCGAGGGTCGCAGCGAGACGGTCGAGATGATGTCGCCACCGCGGGTCGATCTCGACACGGTCGCGGTGGTCGGCGACACCGCCCGGGCCGTCGTGCGGATTCTGGCCGAGGTTCGCGCCAGGACCACCAGCACCGAGGGCGACGCAGTGGATGACCGCCGCACCGCCGAGCTCTGGACCTTTGAACGTTCTCTGAAATCGACCAATCCGAACTGGATCCTGGTCCACGTCGCCGCCGCCGAAGCCTGATGCTGCAGAACGGTCTGATCGCTGTCGCAGCCGCCCTGACCCTGGCGGCCTGCGCAACCACGACACCGACCCCGGTGGCCACCGGTCCCGTCGCGCCCCCGGTCCTGCCCGGTGCGAGCCCGACCCCGGCGTCTGCGAATCCTGTCCCGACCCTGCAGGCCCTGGCTTTTGGCACCCTGGCGGGCTGGACCGAAGAGGACCACCTGGCGGCTCTGGATGCCTTCCGGGCCGGCTGCGGTGTGGCGCGCGAGCCTGACATGGCCCGGGTCTGTCGTCTGGCCCGTACCGACGGACCGCGCGATGAACTGGGGGCACGTCTGTTCCTGGAAGCCAATTTCAGACCCCAGGCGGTAGGGGATCAGGGCCTGCTGACCGCCTATTTCGCGCCGAAATACGAGGCCCGCCTGTCGCGTTCGGACGAGTTCAGCGCGCCGGTGCGGGGGCTTCCGGCGGATCTGGTCATGCTCGACCTTGGGGCCTTCGAACCGTCCCTGGCGGGCAAGAAGGTCAGCGGCCGGGTCAGGGCCGGCAAGTTCGAGCCCTATCCGGACCGCAAGGCCATCGAGGCCTCGCCCGCCGACAAGCCCCTGGCCTGGATGCGGCCGGAAGAGCTGTTTTTCCTGCAAATTCAGGGGTCGGGCGTTCTGGTCACACCGGACGGTCGCCGACAGCGGGCCGCCTTCGCCGGCGGCAATGGCAAGCCCTTTGTCGGCATCGCCACGGCCATGCGCGACCGGGGCCTTCTGACCGACAACAATACCTCTGGTGACGCGATCCGCACCTGGCTGGCCGACAATCGCGGCCCGAGGGCTGACGAGATCATGCAGCTGAACCCGCGCTACATCTTCTTCAAGCTGTCGGACGACGACGGCCAGGAGGCCGTGGGCTCGGCCGGCATACCCCTGCCGGCGGGCCGGGCCATCGCCGTTGATCCCAGCCGTCACGCCATGGGCGGCCTCTACTGGCTGGACGCCGCAGCCCCAAAGCTGGCGGGTGCCTTCCCCGCCTATCGCCGTCTGGCTGTGGCTCTGGACGTGGGCGGAGCCATCAAGGGCGAGGTGCGGGCCGATCTCTATACCGGCAGCGGCCCCACCGCCGGCATCGAGGCCGGTCGCGTGCGCCATGACCTGCGGATGTACCGCCTGGTTCCGATCCCGAAATCCTAGCCATGAAGCGGCCGCCGCGACCGGAAGAACTGCGCCTCTGGGGCATGGTCGCCGACACGGTGCATGCGCGGCCTGGCGACAAGCCGCTGAAGCTGCGGGCCAAGGTCAAGATCAAGCCGGTCAGGGCCCCCAAGGCCGCCAAGGTCCAGCCCACTCACCTGGCCTCCATCGCCCCCCTGCGCATCGACCCGTCCGAGATCAAGCCGACACCGGTCAGGACGCCCAAATCCGCACCCGGCCATATCGAACCCAATCGCCGCAAGCGCCTGATCAAGGAGCATGATCCGATCGGGGCGCGGCTGGATCTGCACGGTTTTGACCAGGACCAGGCCCGCCCGGCCCTGGAAGCCTTTATCCGGCGGGCCTATGCCGATGGCCATCGCGCCGTCCTGATCATCACCGGCAAGGGCAAGATCGGCCACGGGGTCCTGAAGAAGCGCACGCCGGAATGGCTGGCCGCGCCGGCCCTGCGCGAGATGATCGCCGGGGTATCCCAGGCCGACCAGCGGCACGGCGGAGAGGGCGCGCTCTACGTGGCGCTGAAGCGGCGGGCCTAGGCGCGGGGCCTCAGTCGTCTCGCTCACGGCCCTGACCGCCCTCGCCGCCACCTTCGCCGGACTCGCCGTCGACGCTGCGGTGACACCGGACACAGTTCTGGATGTTGCGGATGCCTTCTTCCCGATGCTGGGCCTCAATCTGCCCGGGCTGGTGAGCATGGCAGCCATAACAGGTGAAGGTCCGCAGGTTCCCGCCGACATGACAGGTCGAACAGGGCGCGTCATGAGGGCCCGCCAGCTTGAAGTAGCGGCCGTGATCAAAGGTGGCGGGTTTCCAGGCCTGGGTGCCGTGGCATTGGCTGCAGGGCAGGGCCACACCGCGATGAAAGTCGTTGCTCGGTGCGCTGTGGCAGCTTGAACAGGCCGCCCGGGCCTGGGGTTGTAACAGGGCATGGTTGAAAGGACGGACGAGATTGTGCGTCAGCCTGGGCCTTGGGTGATCGGTGTGGCAGGCCATGCAGTCCTGCGAAATCAGGGTCTGGTGAAAAGGCGGCCGTGAGCCCGGGTGCTTGATGAATTCTCCCAGGGTCGTGCGACGGCCGATGTCGGCGACGGTGTGGCAGGCCACGCAGCGTTCCGTCGATGCCCCGGCCAGGGGCGCATGACAGGCAAGGCAATTCTGCTGCAGGGCCGCATGAGCAGGTTTGAGGTCCCCGGGACTGACCATCTGGTGGGGGAAAACGAAGATCAGGGCGATGATCGCCGCCAGACCGACACCGATGCTGATCCAGACCCATCGCGGTGTCATTTCCAGCCCCACAGGACAAAAATGGCGCTGACATGCGCCAGGGCGAGGATGGCGAAGACCAGGGCGATCGGCAGATGTACCTTGCGCCAGGCTCTCATCACATCGACGGCCAGGCTGTCATTGTGAAGTCGCGCGCTGACCTCGGGGTCGGAAACCCCCTCGGCCTTTAGTTCCGTGCGCGCCGCCTTGAGCCGGGTTTGGGCGCGGCGAAGCAGGTACTTGCCGGTCAGTCCGCTGACGATGTTGATCAGCATGGCGACCACGGCCAGCCAGGCCAGGACAGCATTGAAGTGAATGCCGGCATGGACAAGCACCAGCAAGGACCCCGTCCAGGCCAGTCCTTCGTGCAGGTGGAGCAGACGCACGGGGTCGCCGCTCTTGAGGATGCCCCGCTTGCGCAGCGAATGTCCGAACGAGGCCAGGATGAGCAGGACGCCCGGTATCCCCAGATACCGGCCGATCCACACCGCATCGATCAGGTGCAACAGGGCGTCGACCAAGAGGGTCGTGAGCAGGAGGGCGGCCAGTCCCAGAAAGAACGGCAGGACTTCACGCAGCAGGACTTGCGGCTTGGTGGACAAGGGCTCAGCCCTGCCCAGGACCCGAGGAAGGTCTCGGAATCTGGCGGATCACGGCCGCGCCGGGGCTGAACACCGGTCGGATCAAGTCACGCATGGCGGCCTCACGACGCCGCAATCGGCGCTGCCTTTCGCCCCTTTTGCCCTGGACACGGCGAGGCGGCCTTGTGCTGGATCAAGCCGATCAGAAACGGCTTGGCGCGACCTGGCGTGGGAGGGCGCCCTCAAGGTCAATCCGGCAACAGCAGGCGAGCGAGATGCTCGGCTATTGGGTCTGGCGCGACGCCTTCTCGGCGATACCTGAAGTCCCCTCACGGGCCACCAGCTTGTCGGCCACGGCGTCGAGCGAGACGCCCGAGGCCGCCAGCAGCACCAGCCAATGATAGAGCAGGTCGGCGCTTTCGCTGGCGAGTTCGTCCGGGCCCTGGCCCACGGCGGCGATCACCGTTTCGATGGCTTCCTCGCCCAGCTTCTTGGCGGCCAGCTTCGGGTCGGCCAGCAGCCTGGCGGTATAGGAGGCGGCCGGATCCCCGCCCTTGCGGGTCTCTATCGTGGCGGCGAGGCGCTCCAGGGTTTCGAACAACCGGCTCATGCCGCGCTCTTCAGATCGTCAAGGCGCACGGGAATGCCGGCCTGCGCCATGGCCCGCTTGGCCTCGCCGATGCTGATCTCACCGAAGTGGAAGATCGAGGCGGCCAGAACGGCGGCGGCGTGACCGTCGCGGGCGGCTTCGACCAGGTGCTCGGTCTTGCCGGCCCCGCCCGAGGCGATCACCGGCACGTTCACAGCGCCGGTCACGGCCTTCAGCAGGGGAATGTCATAGCCGATCTTGGCCCCGTCGCGGTCCATCGAGGTCAGCAGGATCTCGCCCGCGCCCCGTTCCACCACCCTGGCCGCCCAGTCGACGACGTCGAGGCCGGTGTCCTTGCGGCCGCCATAGGTCCAGACGTTCCAGCCGCTGCCGTCTTCGCGCAGCTTGGCGTCGATGGCCACCACCACGCACTGGGCACCGAAGGCATCGGCCCCGGCGGCGATCAGGTCAGGATTTTCGACGGCAGCCGTATTGGTCGAGACCTTGTCGGCCCCGGCCAGCAGCAGACGGCGCATGTCTGAGACCTCGCGCACGCCACCGCCCACCGAGACCGGCATGAAACAGACCTCGGCCGTGCGGGAAATCACGTCCAGGATCAGGCCGCGGCCTTCGCTGGAGGCGGTGATGTCGAGAAACATCAACTCGTCGGCCCCGGCCGCGTCATACGCTCTTGCCTGCTCTACCGGATCGCCGGCGTCGCGCAGGGCCACGAAATTGACGCCCTTGACCACCCGCCCGTCCTTCACGTCGAGGCAGGGAATGATCCGGGTCTTCAGCATCAGGCCGCTGCCACCGTCAGGGCTTCGGCCGGCTGGATGGTACCGGCATAGAGCGAACGACCCAGGATGGCCCCGGCGATCTTGACGCCCTTGCGGGCCTTCAGGCGTTCGATGTCGGCGACGGTCGCCACACCGCCCGAGGCGATGACCGGGATCGAGACCGCATCGGCCAGCTCGCCCACCCCCTCGACATTGACCCCGGTCAGGGCCCCGTCGCGGCTGATGTCGGTGATGATCAGGCCGGCCACGCCGGCGTCTTCGAAGCGGCGCGACAGGTCGATGGCGCTGAGCTCGGACAGGCCGGTCCAGCCGTCGACCGCGACCTTGCCGTCACGCACGTCCACGGCCACGGCGATCTGTTCGGGCCACAGGCGGGCGGCCTTCTTGACCAGTTCGGGATCGTGCACGGCGACCGTGCCCAGGATCACCCGGCTGACCCCGGCCTCGATCCAGCCCTCGATGCCCTCAAGCGTGCGGATGCCGCCGCCCAGCTGCACCGGGATCGAGATCGACTCCAGGATCGACTGCACGGCAGCCGTATTGACCGACTTGCCCTCGATGGCACCGTTCAGGTCGACCACATGCAGCCACGAGAAGCCGTCCTTGACGAAATGTTCGGCCTGGTTGGCGGGGCTGTTGTTGAAGACCGTCGCCTTGTCCATGTCGCCGTGCAGCAGGCGCACGCACTGGCCGTCCTTCAGGTCGATGGCGGGATAGAGGATCATGGGCGCCATTCCAGAAAGTTGGCGAGCAGGGACAGCCCTGCGGCTTGCGATTTTTCGGGGTGGAACTGCACCCCTGCGACATTGTCCCTGACCACTGCCGCCGTGAACGGGCCGCCGTGGTCAGTCGTCGCCAGGACATCGGCCGGATCGGTCGGGGTCAGGGCGAACGAATTGGCGTAGTACATGTGCGCGCCGTCTTCGACACCCACAAACAGTGGGTGATCACGCGTCAGTTTGATGGCGTTCCAGCCCATATGGGGAATGGTCAGGTTCGGGTCGCTCGGCGCCAGTTTCCTGACCTCTCCGGCAATCCAGTCCAGGCCGGGCGTAACCCCGAATTCCAGACCCCGGGTCGCCAGCAGCTGGTGTCCCACGCAGATGCCCAGGAAGGGAACGCCCCGCCCGTGCACGGCCGCGTTCATGGCCTCATAGACCTGCGAGGCGTCGAGGCCGGCGCGGCACGAGGCGAAGGCCCCGACGCCGGGCAGCACCACGCGGTCGGCGGCCGCGACGCGGCCCGGATCGGCGGTGACCACGATGTCGGCAGCGATCCCGCGACGACGGGCGGCCTCACGCAGGGCCTTCTCGGCCGAGCGCAGGTTGCCCGACCCGTAATCGATCAGGGCGACGGTCTGCATGGGAAGGTTTCCTACAGCACGCCCTTGGTGGAGGGGGCCAGGCCGCCGGTCTTGGGGTCGATCTCGACCGCCTGACGCAGCGCCCGGGCCAGGGCCTTGAACCCGCTTTCGGCGATATGGTGGGTATTGTCGCCGTAGAGGGTCTCCAGGTGGACGCAGGCCCCCAGGTTCATGGCGAAGGCGTGGTGGAACTCCTTGAAGAGCTCGGTGTCCATCTCGCCGACCTTGGGCCGCTTGAACTCGACCTTCCAGATCAGATAGGGCCGGTTGGACAGGTCGATCGCGCAGCGCGTCAGGGTCTCGTCCATCGGGATATAGGCGTGGCCGAAGCGCCGGATGCCCTTGAAGCCGTCCAGCGCCTTGTTGATCGCCAGGCCCAGCACGATGCCGGTGTCCTCGACCGTGTGGTGCATGTCGATGTGCAGGTCGCCCTTGGTCTCGACCTTCAGGTCAAAGCCGCCGTGGCGCGCGAAGCTCTCCAGCATATGGTCGTAGAAACCAATGCCGGTGGAGATCGTCGAGACGCCGGTCCCGTCGAGATCGATCCAGACCCGGATCTGGGTCTCCTTCGTCTCGCGGACCACTTCAGCGGTGCGGGCCATGGTCTTCCTTAGAGTCCGTTCTGGGTCGCGAGGTCCCGCAGGCTGACCTGCGGGCGCGGACCGTAATGGGCAATCACCTCGGCGGCGGCCAGGGAGCCCAGCTGGCCACAAACGGGCAGAGGGCGGCCCTGCGAGAGGCCGTAGAGGAAACCCGCCGCGTATTGGTCGCCTGCGCCGGTGGTGTCCACGACATTTTTCACGGGGTAGGCCGAGATTTCGTGAACCTGACCGCCGGCGACCACGACCGAACCGTGCTCGCTGCGGGTGACGGCGGCGATCGTGACCTTCTCCGCCAGGGCCTTTACGGCGGCGTCGAAGTCGTCGGTCTCGAACAGGGCGCAGACTTCCGAGGCATTGGCGAAGACGATGTCGCACTGGGTTTCGACAAAGCCGAGCAGGGCTGAGCGATGGCGCTCGACCACGAAGCTGTCGGACAGGGTGATGGCGATCTGGCGGCCGGAGCCATGGGCCAGGCCGGCAGCCTTGGCAAAGGCGCGGCGGGCTTCCGGCGGATCGAACAGATAGCCTTCCAGATAGGAATAGCGGGCCGCCTCGATGATCGCCGGATCGACATCGGCGCTGGTCAGCTCGACGCAGGCCCCCAGATAGGTGCTCATGGTGCGCTGGGCGTCAGGCGTGACATTGATCAGGCTCTGGGCCGTGGCCGGACCATCTGCCAGGGGCGGGGTGGTGAAGGCGCAGCCGATGGCCTTCATGTCGTGGCGGAACACATTGCCCAGCTGGTCGTCAGCGACCTTGCCGATGAAGGCGGCCTTGCCGCCGAAGCTGGCGACGCCGGCCACGGTATTGGCGGCGCTGCCGCCCGAGGCCTCGATGGCTGCGGCCATCACATCATACAGACTGGAGGCGCGGGCCGGATCGATCAGGGCCATCGAGCCCTTCACCAGGCCCTCGCGCTCGAGGAAGGCGTCGTCGCACTGGGCGATGACGTCGACAATGGCGTTGCCGATCGCGGCGACGTCGTAGAGGGCGGTCATGGAAATCGGCAAGCCTTTGAAAGCGCTGGGGGCGGAAAGCCCCTCAGGGGCGGCAAGTAAAGGAAGCGGGCGCTCAAGGCAACGAAGGCTTGCCGCCGGGCTTGCGACATTCTAACCGCGAGGGATGAGCTCGCCGATCGCCGATATCCTGCTGCTGGGGCCCTCGACCGGACACGCTGCCTATTCGGCGGCGTCGGTCCGCCTGTTCGAGCGGCTCGCGGCCCCGCTACGGGCCAGGGGCCTGACCGTGATCAGCCAGCCCTGGACGGATCCGGTGGATCCCGCCTCCGCGAACCTGGTCCTGCCCCTCCTGGCCTGGGGCTATCACCTGCGACAGGCCGAGTGGTTTGCCCAGCTGGACGCCTGGGAGGCCGCCGAGGTTCCGGTGATCAATCCCGTGCCGACCCTGCGCTGGAACACCCGCAAGACCTATCTGATCGAGCTGGAGGCGCGTGGCGCGCCGGTCGTCCCGACCCGTGCCCATGACCGCCTGACCCCGGAAGCCCTGGCCGCCGCCTTTGACGCCTTCGGGGTCGATCAGCTGGTGGTCAAGCCGCAGATCTCCGGCGGCTCCCAGGATACGGTACGGGTTCGCCGGCAGGAGGTCCTTGAAGGCGGCCCTGCGGGTCCGGCCCTGATCCAGCCCTTCCTGCCGGCCGTGGGCGAGGAGGGCGAGCTGTCCCTGTTCTTTTTCGACGGCCGGTTCAGCCATGCCGTGGCCAAGGTGGCCGCGAGCGGCGATTTCCGGGTCCAGCCGCAGTTTGGCGGTCAGGTCTCCGGGGTCGCGCCGGAGCCCGAGGCCCTGCGGGCGGCCCGGATGGTGCTGGAGGCGGCGGACCTGCCCCTGACCTATGCCCGGGTCGACCTGATCCGGGGTCTCGACCATACGCCGCAGCTCATGGAGCTCGAGGTCATCGAGCCGGACCTCTTTCTGGAGCATGGCCATGATCACGGGGCGGCCTTTGCGACGGCGGTGATGGCCCGCCTCTAGGCACGGGAAAATTCGGACCTATCTAAGCCGTAACAGAGGGAGTTACTGATGTCCGAACTGTCCGCCTTCCCGATCACGACCCGCTGGCCCGCCAAGCATCCCGACCGCCTGCAGCTCTATTCAACGCCCACGCCCAACGGCGTGAAGGTGTCGATCATGCTGGAAGAGATCGGCCTGGCCTATGAGCCGCACGCCATCAACATCATGGCCAATGAGACCTGGGGGCCCGAATTTCTGTCCCTGAACCCTAACGGCAAGATCCCGGCGATCCTCGATCCCAACGGTCCGGACGGCCGGCCGCTGGCGCTCTGGGAATCCGGCGCGATCCTGCTCTATCTGGCCGAAAAGACCGGCCAGCTGTTGCCCAGGGATCCGGTTGCCCGCCTCGAGGCCATCCAGTGGGTGTTCTTCCAGGTGGCCGCCGTCGGCCCGATGTTCGGCCAGCTCGGCTTCTTCCACAAGTTTGCCGGCAAGGACTATGAGGACAAGCGGCCCCGCGACCGCTACGCCGCCGAGAGCAAGCGCCTGCTGGGCGTCCTGGAGGGCCGCCTCGCCGACCGCCGCTTCATCATGGGCGAGGACTTCAGTATCGCCGACATTGCCCTGCTGGGCTGGGTGCGCAGCATCGATGGCTTCTATGGGGCCGGCGAGCTGGTCGACTATGGCAGCCTGAAACATGTCCCCGCCTGGCTGGAGCGCTGCCTGGCGCGGCCGGCGGTGCAGCGCGGCCTGGAGATCCCGGCGCGGCCCTAGGCCCCCAGGAAGAGCTCGCGGGAGGGGCACAGGTCGCTGATCTTGCAGATCTCGCACCGGGGCTTGCGGGCCACGCAGACATAGCGGCCGTGCAGGATCATCCAGTGATGGGCCCGGGTCTGGAAAGGACCCGGGACGATCCGCATCAGTTCCGCCTCCACGGCATCCGGCGTCTTGCCGGCGGCCAGTTTCAGGCGGTGGGCGACCCGGAAGACATGGGTGTCGACGGCAATGGCCGGTTCGATGTCGAGTTCGTTCAGCACCACGCTGGCGGTCTTGCGACCCACCCCGGGCAGGCTCTCCAGATCGTTGCGGTTCAGGGGCACCTGGCCGCCGTGACGGTCCATCAGGATCCGGGCCGCAGCCATGACGTTCCTGGCCTTGGTCCGGAACAGTCCGATCGAGGCGATATGGCGGATCAGCCCCTCCTCGCCGAGGGCCAGCATCTTCTCGGGGCTGTCAGCGACGTCGAACAGGGAGCCTGTGGCCTTGTTGACCTGGACGTCGGTGGCCTGGGCCGAGAGGGCGACGGCCGTGACCAGTTCATAGGGGTTTCGGTAGTTCAGCTCGGTCTTGGGCCGCAGCTCAAGACTTTCGAACCGGTCGAACAGGGTTGCTACCCGCTGGCGCTGGGCGGGCGAGATCCGCCTGGTCCCGGGCCGGGCTTTTTTCGCCGGTTTCGTCTGTAAAGCCATGGTCGCGACCATGCCGTGATGCGGCCCCCTCGCCAAGGCGGGCCAGCGTGCCTAAATCGATGCCATGGCCACCGCGCTCTACATGGATGCCGTGATTTCGCCCAACCGGTCCCTGAGCCGGAGGGGCCTGCGGGTCTTGATGGCGGTGATCATCGCCTTCAACCTTATGGTCGCGGTCTTTCTGCTGGTGCTGGGCGCGCCGCTGGTCCTGCCCTTTCTGGGCCTCGATATTCTCGCCATCTGGTGGGCGCTGAACGTCAGTTTCCGCGCGGCGGAACGCAGGGAGCGGGTCCGGGTGACGGCCGAGGCCATCACGGTCCGTCGCGAGGACGAAAAGGGCTCGCGCCTTGTCTGGACCTCGCCGACCGCCTTCACCCGGGTCGATGTCGACCAGCCCGGCGAACACGAGGCCCGGGTCCGCCTGCGCATCCACCGCCGCCGACTGACCGTCGGCCGGGCCCTCAGTCCGCCCGAGCGGGTCGAGTTTGCCGACGCCCTGCAGCGCGCCGTCCGCGAGGCCCGCGCCGAACGCTATGGCTGAGCAAGAACCGGGCGGACGCCGGTGCGTCGCGGGTTTAGTCTTCTGGCATGGCTCTCGATATGCACCCCTCCGAAACCTATGCCCGTCTGTCGGAACGTTCGGCGGACTATCACCGCATGGCGGTCGCCCTCGACTGGCTGGCCGAGCGCTGGCAGGAGCGCCCCTCGCTCGAAGAGGCCGCCGAGGCGGTCGGGCTGTCGCCTTTCCATTTCCAGCGGACCTTCACCCGCTGGGCGGGGGTCAGTCCCAAGACCTTTGTCTCGGCCATAGCCCATGCCGAGGCGCGCCGGTCGCTGGAGGCCGGGGCCAGCGTCCTGGACGCTGCCTATGATGCCGGCCTGTCCGGCCCGTCGCGCCTGCACGACCTGTTCATCGCCCAGGAGGCCGCCACGCCTGGCGAAGTGCGCCGTCGGGGGGCCGGCATGACCCTGACCTATGGCTGGGCCCCGACCCCGTTCGGACGGGGCCTGTTCGTCATGGCCGAGCGCGGCCTGGCGGGTCTGGCCTTCTCGGACGGCGATGACGCGGCGACCTATGACGACATGCACCGTCGCTTTCCCGCCGCCGACTGGGTGCGCGACGACGAAGCGGCCGGTCAGACCGCCGTTCATGCCTTTGCCGGCGGCCAGGGGCCCCTGCCGATCGTGCTGATCGGCTCGCCCTTTCACATCCAGGTCTGGAAGGCCCTGCTGCGCATCCCGACGGGGGCCACAAGCACCTATGGCCAGGTGGCGGAATGGGCCGGCAAGCCCCGGGCCTACCAGGCCACCGGCGGGGCGATCGGGGCCAATCCGATCTCTCTGCTGATCCCCTGTCACCGCGCCATCGCCAAGGACGGACGGCTGACGGGCTATCACTGGGGTCTGGCCCGCAAGGCGGCGATGCTGGGGCTGGAGGCCGTTCAGGCGGCGGGCTGACTGGACTGGCCCCCTACGGGCTGCTCCGCAGCCATCTTCCCCCGGAGGGGGAAGATGAGGTCCGCGCGCTTTATCTTCCCCCTCCGGGGGAAGACGATCGCGAAGCGATCCGTAGGGGGCAAGTACCGCTCTTTACAGAATAAACCGGCTCAGATCGGCATTGGCGGCCAGGGCCCCGACCTTGTCGGTCACATAGGCCGCGTCGATGGTCACGGTTTCACCGCCGCGGTCGGCGGCGGTGAAACTGATTTCCTCGACGACCTTTTCCAGGATGGTCTGCAGCCTTCGGGCCCCGATGTTCTCGACCGAGTTGTTCACCGCAACGGCGGCGTCGGCCAGGGCGTCGATGGCGTCGGCGGTAAAGACCAGGGTGACGTCCTCGGTCAGCAGCAGGGCCTGGTGCTGGCGGATCAGATTGGCTTCCGGCTCGGTCAGGATTCGCCTCAGGTCGTCGCGGGTCAGACCCTTCAGTTCCACCCGGATCGGCAGGCGGCCCTGGAGCTCGGGCAGCAGGTCGCTGGGCTTGGCCACGTGGAAGGCGCCCGAGGCGATGAACAGGATATGGTCGGTTTTCACCGGGCCATACTTGGTCGAGACTGTCGTGCCCTCGATCAGGGGCAGCAGGTCGCGCTGCACGCCTTCGCGCGAGACGTCGGCCCCGCCGCGCTGCGACGAGGAGGCCACCTTGTCGATCTCGTCGAGAAAGACGATGCCGTGGTTCTCGGCCAGCTCGATGGCCTCCTGGGTCAGGGCTTCCTGATCCAGCAGCTTGTCGCTTTCCTCGGCGATCAGCGGCGCATGGGCGGCCGCCACGGTGGTCCGATGGACCTTGGTGCGTCCGCCGCCGAACGACTTCATCATTTCCGACAGGTTCAGGACCGAGGCCCCGGCCTGGCCGGGGATCTCGAACATCCCGCCGCCGCCGGTATCGGCCAGCTGCAGCTCGACCTCCTTGTCGTCCAGCTCGCCGGCCCGCAGCTTCTTGCGGAAGCTTTCGCGGGCGGCCGTCGAGCCTGGGCCGGTCAGGGCGTCGAGGATGCGTTCCTCGGCGGCGGCTTCGGCCCTGGCGCGGACGCTGGCCCGGCGGCGGTCGCGGACCATGCCCAAGGCGCTCTCCACCAGATCACGCACGATCTGGTCGACGTCGCGGCCGACATAGCCGACCTCGGTGAACTTGGTGGCCTCGACCTTCAGGAACGGGGCCTGGGCCAGACGCGCCAGGCGGCGGGCGATCTCGGTCTTGCCCACGCCCGTGGGGCCGATCAGCAGGATGTTTTTCGGCGTGACCTCGTCGCGCAGATCGGCGGGCACGCGGCGGCGACGCCAGCGGTTGCGCAGGGCCACGGCGACGGCCTTCTTGGCCTCGGTATGGCCGACAATATAGCGGTCGAGCTCGGAGACGATTTCGCGCGGGGAGAACTCGGTCATTTACAGGCTTTCAACCGTCAGATTGCCGTTGGTGTAGACGCAGATCTCGGCGGCGATGGCCATCGCCTTGCGGGCAATGTCCTCGGCCGAAAGATCCTGGTCGATCAGGGCCTTGGCGGCCGCGAGGGCATAGTTGCCGCCCGAGCCGATGGCCGCGACCGAGCCGCCGCCGGCGCTTTCGCCGGGCTCCAGCACGTCGCCGACCCCGGTGACCGTGTAGATGGCGGTGGCATCGGCCACGAGCAGCATGGCCTCCAGCCGGCGGAGATAGCGGTCGGTGCGCCAGTCCTTGGCCAGGTCGACACAGGCCCGGGCCAACTGGTCGGGATATTGTTCCAGCTTGGCTTCAAGCCGCTCGATCAGGGTGAAGGCGTCGGCCGTGGCACCGGCGAAACCGGCCACCACCTTGCCGCCGGCCAGACGGCGCACCTTGCGGGCATTGCCCTTGACGACAGTTGGCCCCATGGAGACCTGGCCGTCTCCGGCGATCACGGTCTGACCGTTCTTGCGCACCGCCAGGATGGTCGTGCCGTGCCAGTCTGGGAAGGAATTGCTGTTTTGCATGTCTCGCATGTGGCGAGGCTGACTGCGGAGATCAAGCGCGATGAGCTTTTCGGACAGCGAGGTCGAACGCTATGCCCGCCATCTGGTGCTGCGCGAGGTCGGCGGACCGGGCCAGCAGAAGCTGAAGGCGGCTCGGGTCCTGCTGGTCGGCATGGGCGGTCTGGGCGCGCCGGCCGCGCTCTATCTGGCCGCCGCCGGGGTGGGAACCCTGGGCCTGGCCGATCCCGATACGGTGTCCCTGTCCAATCTGCAGCGCCAGGTCCTGTACCAGACCGCCGATATCGGCCGCGCCAAGGTCGAGGTCGCCGCCGAGCGCCTGACGGCGATCAATCCGCATGTGGCCCTCGAAACCCATCCGGTATGGCTGGACGTCGCCAATGCCGGGGACCTTGTTTCCCGGTATGACCTGATCCTCGACGGCACCGACGACTTTGCCACCCGCTTTGCCGTCAGCGACGCCTGTCTGGCCCACGGCAAGACCCTGGTCAGCGGGGCCCTGGGCCGCTGGACCGGCCAGGTCGCGGTGTTTCAGGGCCAGCCCTGTTATCGCTGTCTGGTGCCTGAGGTCCCGCCGGACGCCGAAACCTGCGCCCTGGTCGGCGTGGTCGGGGCCCTCGCCGGTGTGATCGGTGCGATGATGGCCCTGGAGGCGGTCAAGCTGATCACCGGCGCGGGGCAGGCCCTGAACGGCCGCCTGCTGATCTACGACGCCCTGGCGGCGGAGACCCGCACGGTGCGGATCGGGGCCGATCCGGCCTGCCCGGCCTGCGGCGCTTGACGGCGCGGCCATACCGGCCTTCTCTCGCCGTCCAAAAGCAAGACGTCAGGGGTAGGGCCGAATGAAGACGCTGTTTCGCGGGGTGTTGATCGCCTTGGCTGTGATCATCGCCTTGCTGGCCGTCAGCTGGCTGGTCCTGCAGCGCAAGGACATCCCCTATGCGACCCTGGAGGCCAAATATGGCAATCCGGCCTCGCGCTATATGGATCTCCCCGACGGCGTGCGGGTGCATTATCGCGACGAGGGCCGGCGCGACGGACCGACCCTGGTTCTGGTCCACGGCTTCTCTGCCTCCCTGCACGCCTGGGAACCCTGGGTGCGGTCCCTGTCCGGCGATTATCGCGTCATCACCCTGGACCTGCCCGGCCACGGCCTGACCCGCGCCGATGCCGGCTATGCCGCCGGTCGGGCGGGCTATGGGGCGGTGGTCGATCAGGTGACCCGCAAGCTGGGGGTCGAGCGCTTCACCCTGGGCGGCAATTCGATGGGCGGGGCTGTGGCCTGGGAATATGCCCTCGACTATCCTGACCGGCTGGAAGGCCTGGTTCTGGTCGATGCCGCCGGCTGGCCGTCGAGCGGCGGCAATCAGGCGGTGATCTTCCGGATCCTGCAAAATCCCCTGGGCCGGGCCGTGCTCAAGAACATCGATACCCGGCCCCTGGTCCGTCAGGGTCTGGTGGCGGGCTATCTGGATCCCAAGCTGGTGACCGAGGCCCTGGTCGACCGCTATGTCGACCTGGCCCGCGCGCCGGGCCATCGCGACATCCTGCTGGGCCTGCAGTCGGGTCCGCGCCGGGTGGCGACGGCGGAAAGCCTGGCGGCGATCAAGGTCCCGACCCTGGTGATGTTCGGCGAACAGGACAAGCTGATCCCGGCCGCCCACGGCAAGCGCTTTGCCGAGGCCATACCGGGTTCGACCCTGATCCTCTATCCCGAGGCCGGCCACGCCCCGATGGAACAGATCCCCGACCGCTCGGTCGCCGACCTCAAGGCCTGGCTGAAGGCGAAGGTCTATCCGGTGGCGGTGCCGTCAGGGTCCTGAAGCCCTACAGCATCGCCGGAATGACCCGGTCCGGCGGGCGGTGGCCGTCCATGAAGGTCTTGACGTTGACGATGACCTTTTCGCCCATGTCGATGCGGCCCTCGACCGTGGCCGAGCCCATATGGGGCAGGAGCACGACATTGGGCAGTTTCAGCAGCTTGGGATTGATGGCCGGCTCGTGCTCATAGACGTCGAGGCCCGCCCCGGCGATGTCGCCACGGGCCAGCATGTTGGCCAGGGCCCCTTCGTCGATCACCTCGCCGCGGGCCGTATTGACCAGGATGGCGTGCGGCCGCAGCAGCTTCAGGCGGCGGGCCGACAGCAGGTGATAGGTGGCCGGGGTGTGCGGGCAGTTGACCGAGATGAAGTCCATCCGGGCCAGCATCTGGTCGAGGCTTTCCCAGTAGGTGCAGCCCAGTTCCTCGGCGATACGGGGGCTGACCGGCTTGCGGTTGTGATAATGCACCTGCATGCCGAAGGCCTTGGCGCGGCGGGCCACGGCCTGGCCGATCCGGCCCATGCCGATGATGCCCAAGCGCTTGCCCCACAGGCGGCGGCCCAGCATCCAGGTCGGGGACCAGCCATGGAAGCCGCCCGACTTGACCACCTCGGCACCTTCGACGACGCGGCGCGAGGCGGCCATGATCAGGGTCATGGTCAGGTCGGCGGTGTCCTCGGTCAGGACGCCGGGCGTATTGGTGACGATGATGCCGCGCGCATTGGCGGTGGCGACGTCGATATTGTCGACCCCGGCCCCGAAATTGGCGATCAGCTTGAGCCGATCGCCGGATCGGGACAGAAGACGCGAGTCGATCCGGTCGGTGATCGTCGGCACGAGCACATCGGCCCGTTTCATGGCGTCCACCAGTTCATCCGCCGTCAAGGGTTTGTCGGTGACGTTGAGTTCGGTGTCGAACAGTTCGCACATCCGCGTCTCCACCGGATCGGGGAGTTTGCGGGTGACGATGACTTTGAGCTTGCGGGCTGCCATGGGCGGTTGAAAAGCTCTCTCTGACGGGCGTTAGAAAAGCTGTAGCAAAGGGGCCCGATGGGGCCAAGCAACATGCCGCCGAATTGCAAACATCGTTCGCTCGGGATCATGGCCGCTTTGGTGCTGGCAGTGCTTGCCGCGCCGGCCGCCGCCGCCGATGCGCCCCGCACCACGCCCTCGGGCCTGGAGGTGCCGCGCTATGTCTCGCTGAAATATGACACGGTCAACGCCCGCAACGGCCCGGACGAGGCCCACCGCCTGCTGTGGGTCTATCGCGCCAGGGGCCTGCCGGTGCAGGTGGTGGCCGAAACCCGCGAGTGGCGGCGGATCTGCGATCCCGAGGGCGGCCTGGCCTGGGTGCACAAGCGCACGACCGATGGACGCCAGACCGCCATGCGCCTGAAACCGACGCCCCTGGCCCTGCTGGCCAATCCCAAGGACGGGTCGCGGGTCAATGCCTGGCTGCGGGGTCGTTCCACGGCCAATCTCGACCGTTGCGACAAGGGCTGGTGTCGTCTGAAGGCTGACGGATCGTCGGGCTGGGCCCGCGAGGGCGAGATCTGGGGAGCCGCCCCCGAAGCTCAGTGCAAGCCCTGACCGCCGGGGGCTCCTGAAAAAAGAGCCCGGATCGTTCACAAGCGTTACTGAAAGTAACATTGAGGCGCGACCCGCCCTCGTGCTAGGGCGAGATCATGCAACAGAGCTCCTACACCCTCGACGAACTCCTGGCCTGCGGTCGCGGCGAGATGTTTGGCCCCGGCAACGCCCAGCTGCCCGTGCCGCCCATGCTGATGTTCGACCGCATCGTCCGGATCGAATCCGAAGGCGGCAAGTACGGCAAGGGCTATGTCGAGGCAGAGTTCGACATCCATCCCGACCTCTGGTTTTTCGGCTGCCACTTCATCGGCGACCCGGTCATGCCCGGCTGCCTGGGCCTGGATGCCATGTGGCAGCTGGTCGGCTTCTTCCTCGGCTGGTCGGGCGCGCCCGGTCGCGGCCGCGCCCTGGGCGTCGGCGAGGTCAAGTTCACCGGTCAGGTCACCCAGGACGTCAAGAAGGTCGTCTACAAGATCGATCTGAAGCGGGTGATCATGCGCAAGCTGGTCATGGGCATTGCCGACGGCGTGCTGGAGGCCGATGGCAAGGTCATCTACGAAACCAAGGACCTGAAGGTCGGTCTGTTCACCGCCGAGCAGATGGCGTCCTGATCCGCTTGCAGGGTCGGCCAGTCGAGAGCTGACCCCAGGGGATCCGGGGGAGAGGAAGAGGAAAGTACATGCGTCGCGTCGTCGTCACCGGACTGGGGATCGTCTCGTCCATAGGCAACAACGCCAATGAGGTTCTCGCCTCACTGCGTGAAGCCAAGTCCGGTGTGGTTGCCGCGCCCGACTATGCGGAACTCGGCTTTCGCTGCCAGGTGCATGCCACGGTCAAGCTCGACTCCTGGGAAGCCCTGGTCGACCGCCGTGCGGCGCGCTTCCTGGCCCCGGGCACGGCCTATGCCCATATCGCCATGGAACAGGCGATCGCCGATTCCGGCCTGGAAGAGGCCAGCATCTCCAATGAGCGGACCGGCCTGATCGTCGGATCGGGCGGCCCGTCCACCCAGGTGATCATCGAGGCGGCGGCGACGACCCGGGAAAAGGGTCCCAAGCGGATCGGCCCGTTCGCGGTGCCCAAGGCCATGAGCTCGGGCCCCTCGGCAGTGCTGTCGACCTGGTTCAAGATCCGCGGCATCAACTATTCGATCAGCTCGGCCTGCGCGACCAGCGCCCATTGCATCGGCGCGGCCGCCGAACAGATCCAGATGGGCAAGCAGGACATCGTCTTCGCCGGCGGCTGCGAGGAGCTCGACTGGAGCCTGTCCAACCTGTTCGACGCCATGGGCGCGATGAGCAGCAACTTCAACGACCGCCCCACCGTGGCCAGCCGCGCCTATGACAAGGACCGCGACGGCTTCGTGATCGCCGGCGGGGCCGGCATCGTGGTGCTGGAAGAGTATGAGCACGCCAAGGCGCGCGGCGCGAAGATCTATGGCGAACTGGTCGGCTATGCCGCCAATTCCGACGGCTTCGACATGGTCGCCCCCTCGGGCGAGGGCGCGGCCCGCTGCATGCGTCTGGCCATGGCCCAGGCCGGTGGCCGGACCATCGACTATCTGAACCCGCACGGCACCTCGACGCCGGTCGGCGACAGCAAGGAAATGGGCGCGGTGCGCGAGGTGTTCGGCGACAAGGCGCCGCTGATCTCCTCGACCAAGTCCCTGACCGGCCACAGCCTAGGGGCGGCCGGGGCCCAGGAGGCGATCTATTCGATCCTGATGCTCAATAATGATTTTGCCGCCCAGAGCGCCAATATCGAGACCCTGGATCCTGAATTTGCCGACCTGCCGATCCTGCTGGAGCGGTCCGACAAGCCCCTGACCACGGTGATGTCCAACAGCTTCGGCTTTGGCGGCACCAATGGCACGCTGATCTTCAGCCGCGCCGACTGACGGGACACTTGGCGACCGCCCGCGCGGCATTCGACCTCTACAGAGCCGGCCGACTGGCCGAGGCCGCCGCCCTGTGCGAGCGGCTGGTGATCGAGGCCCCCAGCGTCGAGGCCTGGCACCTGCTCGGCGTGTCGCGCCTGGGTCTTGGCCAGGCCGAGGGTGCCCTGACCGCTCTGGATGCGGGCCTGGCCCTGGATGCCCGGCGGTCGGGCCTGTTATCGGCCCGGGCCCTGGCCCTGAACGCCCTGGTGCGAGACGTCGAGGCGGTGGACGCGGCCCGGGCGGCGATCGCGGCTGATCCCGACAACCCGCCCGTCCTCAACGCCCTGGGCGTGTCGCTGCGGCGGCTGGGCAAGGCCGAACAGGCCCTGACGGCCTATGATGCGGCGCTCGCGGCCGAGCCGGGCTTTGTCGACGCGCTCTGCAATCGTGCCGTGGCCCTGACCGATCTCGGTCGCTTCGACGCGGCCCTGGCGGCGCATGACCTGGCCGTCCGCGCCGCGCCGCGCGAGGCCAGGGCCCTGGCCAACCGCGCGGCCCTGAAGTCGCTGCTGAACCGGCCGGCCGAGGCGGCGCGCGACCTCGAAGCCGTGCTGGAGCTGGATCCGCTCTATCCCCGCCTCGCCGGCGACCTGATGTGGGCGCGCCGCCAGACCTGCGACTGGCGCGAGGACGCGGCGCTCGACATGCTGGTCAAGGCCGACCTCAAGCTCGGTCGCCCGGGCGTCTCGCCTTTCGCGGCCCTGGCGATGTTCGACATCCCCGCCCTGCACCGGCGGTGCGCCGAACTGGCGGCGCCGCCGCCGGTTCCACGGCCAGGCCGGTCCTGCCACATGCCAGGTTCGCCGATCCCGGTCGCCTATCTGTCGGCGGACCTGCATGACCACGCCACGGCCAGGCTTCTGGCCGGAGTCCTCGAGGCGCATGACCGCGACCGCTTCGAGATCACCCTGCTGTCCTATGGGCCCGACCTGGGCGGGGAGCTGCGCGATCGGATCGATCGGGCGGCCCATCACCGGATCGATGTCCGCAGCCTGTCCGACGCTGAGGTGGCGGATCTTGTTGAACAGCTGGGCATCGAGATCCTTGTGGATCTCAAGGGCTACACCCAGGACGGCCGGCCGGGGATCCTGGCCCACCGCGCCGCCCCGGTTCAGGTCAGCTGGCTGGGCTATCCGGGAACCCTGGGCTGTCCCTATGTCGACTATGTCATCGCCGATCCCGTGGTCTTGCCGCGTGGCGCAGAGAGTGACTGGAGCGAGGCGGTGGTGCGGTTGCCGCTGTACCAGCCCAATGACGCTCTGACGGAGGCGACGACTCCGGTTCCGGCACGGGCCGATGAGGGCCTGCCGGAGGACGCTTTCGTGTTCGGCTGCCTGAACAGCCCCGGCAAGATCACGCCGGAGACCTTTGCCGCCTGGATGCGGATTCTGACCAGGTCCCCGGGTTCTGTCCTTTGGCTCTATGAGGGCGTGCCCGGCGCGTCGGCCAATCTCAGGGCGCAGGCCGCAGAACTGGGGGTCGATCCCCGGAGGCTGGTCTTCGCTCGCCCGGTCCAGCACGCGGCCCACCTGGCGCGCCAGGACTTGGCCGACCTGATGCTCGACACCTCGCCCTATGGTGCCCACACCACCGCCAGCGACGCCTTGCGGAGGGGTGTTCCGCTCTTGACCGCGCCGGGCAAGAGCTTCGCCAGCCGGGTCGCTGCCAGTCTGCTGACTCGCCTGGGTCTGCCGGAGCTGATCGCGGCCGATACAGAGGCCTATGTGGCTCAGGCCGTGCGTCTGGCCGGTGATCGTGCGGCGCTCACGGCGCTCAAGACTCGGCTGGAGGATACACTGCACACTTCGGCGGTGTTTGATCCGGCGGTGTTCGCCGCCACCCTGGAGCGCGCCTTTGAAACCATGGCCAAGCGGTCATGGGCTGGCCTTTCGCCCGAGAGCTTCGATGTCGAGCCTTTCTGAAGGGTTCCGCCCGGTGACCGCGCCTGCTAACCACGGACAACGATTTACCAAAGAGGGCCTGACCCATGGCTGACGATTACGCATTCCCCAAGGGTGAGCTGATGCGGGGCAAGAAGGGCCTCGTCATGGGCGTCGCCAACCACAACTCGATCGCCTGGGGCATCGCGTCACAACTCGCCGCCCAGGGCGCCGAGATGATCTTCACCTATCAGGGCGAAGCCCTCGAGCGCCGGGTCCGGCCTCTGGCCGAGAGCATCGGCGTGACCACCCTGGTGCCGGCCGATGTCACCGACGACGCCTCGATGGACGCCGCCTTTGCCGCGATTGAAGACAAGTTCGGCACGATCGATTTCGTCGTCCATTCGGTGGCCTTTGCCAACAAGGATGAACTGAAGGGGTCGTTTGTCGACAACACCACCCGCGACGGCTTTCTGCTGGCCATGAACATCTCGGCCTACAGCTTCGTCGACGTGGCCAAGCGCGCCGCCAGGCTGATGCCCAATGGCGGCTCGCTGATCACCATGACCTATCTGGGCTCAGAGCGGACCATTCCCAACTACAACACCATGGGCGTGGCCAAGGCCGCCCTGGAAGCGGCGACCCGCTATATCGCCCGTGACCTCGGCCCCAAGGGCATCCGTTGCAACGCCATCTCGGCCGGTGCCATGCGCACCCTGGCCCTGGCAGGTATTGCCGGTGGCCGGGGCATGATCGCCCAGGGCCGGGCCTTCAGCGCGATGAAGGAAGATACCTCGATGGAAGGCGTTGCCGGGGCCGCCCTGTGGCTGGTCTCCGACCTCGGCCGTTCGACCACGGGCGAAGTCGTTCACGTCGATGCCGGCTTCCACATGATGGGCATGCCCGACGAAGTCGAAGCCTAGGGGCTTCCGGGCCTAGGGCCCATAGGCTTTCAGGAACCGTTTGGCGGCCTCGCGGGCGAGGTCGTCAAACTGGGCCTGGGTCTTGTCGGCGGGCAGGCACAGCAGGGCCCGAAGCTGGGCATGGCCCAGGACCATGCCGGAAAAGAACTCAGCGGCCTGGTCGAAGTCCTCGACCTGCAGGCGGCCGAGGCGCGTCTCGGTCTCCAGGAAGGCGGCCAGCTGTCGGCGGGCATGGCGCGGACCGGCCTCGAAGACCTCATGGGCCACCTCGGGCATTTCGCCGGCCCCCTGGATCACGACCCGCATGACCGAATAGCTGCTGGCCCCGTTCACCGTCTCCAGGATCGAGCGGGCATAGGCCTCGAGCGCGGCCTGGGGATTTTCCTCGGCCCCCGGCATGCGCAGCGGGGCGGTGATCAGCTCGACCCGCCGGGCCATCAGGGCGCGGACCAGCTCGGCCTTGCAGCCATAGTGGTTATAGACCGTCTGTTTGGAGACGCCGGCGTGGCGGGCGATCGCCTCCATGGGCGCGGACAGGCCGCGCTGGCCGATCACCTCGATGGCCGCGTCGAGAATGGCCTCGGTCTTGGCGACGTCGATCTGTCCGGGGATCCTGGGCATCAGTGGGCGTCCGAAGGCGGCGGGGCAGCACCGGCCGCCGGTTTGGCCAGCAGGGAAACGCCGGCCGCGATGAAGCATCCGAAGGCCAGCAGGGTGAAGCTGTCGCCGAAGGCCAGCACCGTGGCCTCCTGGTGCAGCATGCCGGAAAAGGCCTTGCGGGCCGCGCCGTCGGGATCGGAGACCCCGAGCTGGGCCATGCGGCTGGCCAGGCCCGCCATCATTCCCTGGGCCTCGACATTGCCGGTCTGAAGCTTCGAGGTCAGGTCGTTGTAATAGAGCGCCGTCTGCTGGCTGATGCTGGTGGCCAGCAGGGCCAGCCCCATGGCACCGCCGGTGTTGCGCGACAGATTGACCAGGCCCGAGGCGTTCTTGACCATGTGCGGGGGCAGGGTGCTCATTGTGATCTGCTGGGTGGCGATCATCGCGATCATGACTCCGACCCCGCGACAAGCCTGGACCCCGGCAAATTCCCAGAATCCCCAGTCCTTGGTCACGCCGTGGGCCATGTACATGCCCCAGCCGGCCAGAATGAAGCCAATGAACATCGGCACGCGCGGGTCGATCCTGCGCACCAGTCGGCCGGCAATGGGGCCGGTGGCGAACATCGACAGGCCGGAAATGATCATGGTCGTGCCGACTTCGGAGGCCGAATAGTGGCGCACCCGGCCCAGGAACTGCGGCAGCAGGAAGGTGCCGCCGAACAGGCTGGCCCCGGAGACGGCGGTCATCAGCACGCCGATCGAGAAGTTGCGGTTCGAAAAGGCCCGCAGCTCGACGATCGGATTCTTGTAGCTCAGGGAGCGCCAGACGAAGACCACCCCGCTGATCACGGCCAGGACCGCGAGGCCCAGAATGAGGTCGTCCTGGAACCAGCTGTTCTTGGCCCCTTCCTCCAGCACAAACTGCAGGCTCATCAGAAAAGCGGCCATCACCCCCAGGCCGAACCAGTCGAAGCCGGCCTTCAGGCTGGGATCGCCCTCATCGAACTTGCCCCAGCGGGCCACGCCGAACAGCACGATCAGGCCGGTGGGCACATTGATGAAGAACAGCCAGCGCCAGCTGAGCCATTCGGTCAGGTGGCCGCCCAGGGTCGGCCCGACCGTGGGGGCCAGGGTGACGATCAGGCCCATGATGACACTGGCCGTGACCCGGCGCTCGGGCGGAAAGGCCGTGAAGGCGACGGCGAACACCGTCGGGATCATGGCCCCGCCGATGAAGCCCTGCAGGGCCCGGGTCAGGATCATCATGTCGATCGAGGACGACAGGCCGGTCAGCACGCTCATCACGATGAAGCCGGTGCAGGAGGCCAGATAGAGCCTCTGGGTGCCCCACAGGCGTGAGAGATAGCCCGAAAGCGGGATCATCACGACCTCGGGGATCAGATAGGCGGTCTGGATCCAGCTGACCTGATCGGCGCTGGCCCCGACCCCGGCCTGGATCTGGGGCAGGGAGGCCGCGACGATCTGGATGTCGAGAATGGCCATGAACTGGCCGATGACCATGGCTCCGAAGCCCAGGAACAGCTTGGTCCAGTCGGCCTGGGTCATGGTCTTGGCGGGTGCGGCGGGTGCCGCCGTGACGGCGTCGGTCATGGCCGGCGCCTAGCGCGCGGCGCCCTGTCGGGCGACCTGGGTCGGGGCCTGGCCGACATCGGCGAACGAGGCCCCCGAGCGGTCGCGGACATCGACCTTGACCTCGACCGACAGGCCCGGCCGCAGGGCGGCTCCGAGGCCCGAGGTGTCGACCACGATCTTCACCGGCAGGCGCTGGGTGATCTTGGTGAAATTGCCGACCGCGTTCTCGACCGGGATCAGGGCGAACTCCTGGCCGGTGGCGGGGGCGAAGCTGTCGACCTTGCCGCGAATGGTCTGTTTGCCAAAGGCGTCCGCCTTGATCTCGACCGTCTGGCCCACCCGCAGGCGCGAGACCTGGGTTTCCTTGAAATTGGCGACGATATAGCTCTGGCCGAGCGGCACGACCGACATCAGCGACACGCCGGGCTGCACCAGCTGTCCCGGGCGCACCGAACGGGCCCCGACGACGCCGGCCACCGGGGCCCGCAGGATGGTGCGGTCGAGATCCAGCCGGGCCTGTTCCACGGCGGCATGGGCGGCCTGGGCCTGGGCCTGGGTCTGGGCCCGGGCCGAACCAAGGGACTGGGCAGCGCGCTGTTCGGCTTCCAGAGCGGCCTGGGCGCTGGCCACGGCGGCCGCCGACTGGCTGGCACCGGCGCGGCTGGTCTGGACCTTCTGTTGCGAAACCCAGCCCTGGTGGGCCAGGCTGTCATAGCGATCGAGATCGGCCTTGGCGCGGCTGGCATCAGCCTGGGCGCTGGAGACGCCGGCCGCTTTCTGGGCGATCAGGGCCTGCTCCAGGGCCCCCTTGTCATCGACGGCGCGGACGGCGGCGTCCAGGGCCTGGGCATTGGCGACGGCCTGGTCCAGCCGGGCCTGGAAGGTGGCCGGGTCGATCCGCGCGACCACCTGACCGACCTCGACCCGCTGGTTGTCGGCGACCAGGATCTCGGCGATGGCCCCCGAGACCTGCGGGCTGATCTGCACGGTGTCGGCCTGGACGAAGGCATTATCGGTGGCTTCGAAGTGCTGCTTGTCGAGGAACCACAGGGTTGCGCCGACCAGCAGGGCCACGCCGGCCACGCCACCGACCAGAACCGGGATAAGCTTCTTGTTTTCAGACGTCGCCATGACCAACCCCGCAGACCGCAACAGCCCTGTGCGCTCGATAGAAGGGTATGAGGCACCGGGCAAGTTTTAAATGGACTAGTTCGTCCAAAAATCAACTGCGGTCCTGAGGGCTTTTCAGGCAGCGAGCGTCACGCCGCCCGGGAGGTCGACCGGGCGGGAGTTGGGCCGGCCAGACGGAAACGACCGACCAGCCGTGTGAGCTCTGCCGCTTCGTTCGACAGGGCGTGGCTGGCGGCTGTCGATTGCTCGACCATGGCGGCGTTTTGCTGGGTCGCCTGGTCCATCTGGTTCACGGCCGTATTGATCTGGGCCAGGCCCGTGGCCTGTTCCTCGGCCGAGGCCGCGATCTCGGCTACGGTACGATTGATATCGACGACGCCGGACGTGATACGGCGCAGGGCCTCACCGGTCTGACCCACAAGGCTGACGCCCTGGTCGACCTGCTGGGTCGAGGCGCTGATCAGAGCCTTGATCTCCTTGGCGGCCTCTGCCGACCGCTGGGCCAGGGCCCTCACCTCCTGGGCGACGACGGCGAAACCGCGACCGGCCTCGCCGGCCCGGGCCGCCTCGACCCCGGCATTGAGCGCCAGAAGATTGGTCTGGAAGGCGATTTCGTCGATCACCCCGATGATATTGCCGATCTCGTGCGACGAGCCTTCAATCTGCTCCATGGCGGCAATGGCCCGGCCAACGATCTCGCCGCCGGTTTCAGCGTCCTTGCGGGCGGTCTCGACCGATCGGCGCGCCTGGCCGGCTCCATCGGCGGCACGACGCACTGTGGCGACGATCTCGTCGAGGGCCGCGGCGGTTTCCTCGAGGCTGGCCGCCTGCTGTTCGGTGCGCCGCGCGAGGTCGTCCGCGGCGTGGCTGATCTCGCCCGAGCCGGCACTGATACCGCCGGCCGCGCCATTGATCACGCCCATCGTCTCGGCCAGGCGATCCATGGCCATGTTGAAATCGTTCTGGAGCTTGCGGTAACTCTCGGGGAACACATCGTCCAGGCAGAAGGTCAGGTCGCCCTGGGCCAGACTCTCCAGGCCCTCGCCTAGCCGGGCGACCACGCCGGATTGTTCGCTGGCCAGGGCGGCCCGACCAGCGTCGTTGGCGTGGCGTTCCTGCTCGGCCTGGCGGCGCTGGCCTTCGGCGTCGGCGGCCAGGCGGAGCTTTTCAACGGCGGCCTGCTTGAAGGTCAGAACGGCGGCGGCCATGCCGCCGATCTCATCCTTGCGGCCCACGGCCGGGACGGTCACTTCGTTGTCGCCATCGGCCAGGCGGCGCATGGTGGCGGTCATGGCGGTGACCGGGGCGGCGATGGCGTTGGTCAGCAGCCAGCCCATCAGGACGGCGATGCCGACGGCCAGGGCGCCACCGACAACCAGGGTCGAGGTGGCGGCGACAAGGGCCTTGCGCTGCTCAGCCGACCGGACCGCCAGCTGTCGTTTCTCTTCCTCGCCGATCGCCTTCAGCACCTTGCGGATCGCTGTCAGTCGGCCGCTCTTGCTGATCCCGGCGCGAGCCGCTTCGAGGGTGGCCGGGTCGCCGGCCTCGGCGATTTGCTTTCGGGTTTCCTCGCGGAAGACGCCGACAGCGGTCGCAAGGCTCTCTGTGCGAGCCCTTTCCTCGTCGTTTTCGGCACCCTCAGTCAGGGCCTTGAACGCAGCGTCATATTCGCCAGCGTGCTTGCTGTATTTTTCGAGGAATGATGGATCGAGACTGGCGACATAGCCGCGCGTGGCGTTCTGTTGTTCGACCAGGGCGGTGGATGTTTCGTCGAGCGTCGCGACATAGCGTTGACTAAGGTCGTTCAGCCGGGTGATCGTTTGAATCGAGCCCAGGCTGGCTCCGACCATTGACCCCTCCACCAGGACCGCCGCGACGAGAATGGTGAAGGCCAGCAAAAGTTTGTGCGCAACCTTGAGGTCAGTCATCGCCCAGTCCTCGATCCATCTTTCGAGGAATTTTCTGCGGTCACAGGGTTAACAAAGCGATAGAGGCCGCGACAGTCAGCCCGCGTCACGGCGCTTCACACCGTCAATCTCAAGGCTAGAGCCTGAATATCCGGGCCTGCGAAGCAATCTGCGTCGTTCTGCCGCATCAGACAGGCCAGGGGTGACTTCCGAATACAGATCTCCGTATCTGGATTTAACTCGATCACTTGTCCTTTGGAGGCGTCGCTCCAGGGCCACACCTTCCGGGTGTGTGACAACCCGTCGCAATTTCGTCTTGCGCGAGAATCATTAGAGACTAAAAGCCGTCCCCCACTGCAACCAAGGTCGGGGGAGCGCGTATCTCCCCAGCGGCCACAGTTCGCCGCGTTCGCTACGCCCGCGCCAAAGGATGCGCCGATGAATGTTCAACCACCGCTGGAACACTCGCCCCTGGCCATGTTCCGTCCCGTCCTGTGGCTTGCCGTCGCAGCCTTCACCACCGGCTTCGGCGGCTACATGATCCTCGGCCTGCGCGCCATCAACGGCTAAACGCCGGTCGAGCCGAATCCGCCTGCGCCCCGGTCTGTGGCCTCGAGGTCCTCGACCTCGACCAGGGTCCATTGCGGCGCGGCGGCGATGATCCCCTGGGCGATGCGGTCGCCCCGGCGGATCGTGAAGTCTTCGTCGCCCAGATTGATCAGCAGCACGCAGACCTGGCCGCGATAGTCGCAGTCGATGGTGCCGGGCGCATTGGTGACCGTGACCCCGTTCTTGAAGGCCAGTCCCGATCTTGGCCGGACCTGCATTTCATAGCCGTCGGGGATGGCGACGGAAAAGCCGGTCGGGGCCATGCACCGCGATCCCGGCTTCAGGACGATCGGGGCGTCCTCCGGGACATGGGCCCGCAGATCAAAGCCGGCCGCCCCGGCTGTCGCATAGGTCGGCAGCGGCAGGTCGGAATTGCCGTCCCAGCGCTTGAAGCGAATGGTTTGAGCGGTCATGCGAAACAGTCCTGATCGTCGAGCCCAGCGGCTGTAGCCGATTGATCCGGCGCGGGCCAGACCGTCAGGCCAGGGCCTCTGCGATCTTCCGGGCGATGGCGCGGGCCACCTCGTCCTTGGGCGCGCGATCCCAGCGCTCGGTGGCCTCCTGGGTGACCAGCAGCACCGCATTGTCCTCGCCGCCCATCACGCCCGGCTCGGTGACGTCATTGGCGATGATCCAGTCACAGCCCTTGCGCGACAGCTTGGCGCGGGCGTGCATCTCGACATCGTTGGTCTCGGCCGCAAAGCCGACCACCAGCTGCGGCCGGTGCGGTCCGGTGGCCGAGACGGTGGCCAGGATGTCGGGGTTCTCGACGAAGGTCAGGGCCGGCGGTCCGCCCTTTTCCTTCTTCAGCTTGGTGCCGAAGGCCTCGTCCACGCGCCAGTCGGCGACGGCGGCGACAAAGACCCCGACATCGGCCGGCAGGGCCGCCTGGCAGGCGGCGAGCATCTGCCGGGCCGTCTCGACATCGATGCGGGTCACGCCGCGGGGTGTCGGCAGGAAGACCGGGCCGGCGATCAGGGTGACCTCGGCGCCCAGCTGGGCCAGGGCCTCGGCGATCGCGAACCCCTGCTTGCCGCTCGAGCGATTGGTGATGCCGCGGACCGGGTCGATGGGTTCGAAGGTGGGCCCGGCCGTGACCAGGGCGCGCTTGCCGGCCAGGGGGCGGTCGGCCGGCCCCTTCAGGGCGTCCATGATGGCGGCAAAGATTACTTCGGGTTCGGCCAGGCGGCCGGGCCCGAACTCGCCACAGGCCATGGCACCGTCATCGGGACCGACGAAGCGGACCCCGTCGGCCTTCAGGGTGGCGACATTGCGCCGGGTGGCTGGATGCAGCCACATCCGGACATTCATGGCCGGGGCCATCAGGACCGGCTTGTCGGTGGCCAGGAGGGCGGTCGAGGCCAGGTCGCCGGCAAGGCCGTGGGCCGCCTTGGCGATCAGGTCTGCCGTGGCCGGGGCCACCACCACCAGATCCGCCGAGCGTGAGAGCTGGATATGGCCCATCTCGGCCTCGTCGGTCAGGGAGAACAGGTCGTCATAGACCCTGTCCTCGGCCAGGGATCCCAGCGACAGGGGGGTGACGAACTCCGCACCTGCCTTGGTCAGGATCGGCCGCACGGCGACGCCGGCCTTGCGCAGAAGACGCGTCAGCTCCAGCGCCTTGTAGGCGGCTATGCCGCCACCGACGATCAGAAGAACCCTTTTGTCGCTCACGTCCGTCGGCCTCCGCCCCGTTCGCTGCCCTTATGGCCCATGCGCGGCGATCCGACAAAGGACAAGCGTGTGACGGACTCGACTCGCGTTCCGTTTTCGTTCATCAATCGGTTAGGTTGAACAGATGAGGCGACAGACTCATGAGGTTGAATGGATTTCAGGCCGCGACGACGGCCTTGCTGGTCAGTGGAGCCCTCGGGCTGAGCGGCTGTGACGGCGGTGCTTCGGCGGTCCGTGCCCCCAAGGGCGGCGAGCGGCCGGCGGTGGCCGATGCCCGGGAGGCGGGATCGACCTCCACTCCGGCCCCGGCAGGCGATCTGCGGGACGTACCGGTGCGCCAGGTTGCAGGCAAACCGTTCTGGGCCGCCAACCGGACCCGCTCGGCCGAGGAAAATGCCGAACGGGCCTTTGAGCGCAATGGCGAGACCTTCGGTGCCGCCACGGTCGAGGACTATGTCGAAACCGCCCACCGGTTCGTGAGCAACCCGCCCAAGGGCACCGAGACGCTCAAGCGACCCAATGGCGACACCCTGATCTATGACCCGAAAGGCAATGTCTTTGCCGTGGTTTCACGCGAGGGTGCGCCCCGGGCCCTGTTCAAGCCGGATGACGGCGCGGCCTATTGGGAGGTGCAGAAGACCCGCGAAAGCCGCCGGACCACGGCGGCCCGTGAGCGGGGCCAGGGTGAAAGCGGCTAGAGGCCAGGCGTGCCGGGCGTTACGGCCCGGCTGACGGTCCGAAAAAGGCTCTAGCCGAACACCAGGACGATGGCGGTGATGGCCACCACGGCCACGGCTGCGCCGGTCGCGAACCAGGTCAGGGGACGGGGCTTGGCCGGGGCGGCCGCCTGGGCGGCAACCGGCGGTGCCTCGGCCAGGCGGGCGATGGCGCGCAGAGCCTTCAGGGCTTCGTCGGCAAAGTCGCGGACCTTGGCGGCGGGGGAGAGTTCGCGGGTGATCCAGCGACGGACCACCGGATCGGCGGCCGCCCAGATATCGTGGGCCGGGTCGATGCGGCGGGCCACGCCCTCGACCGTGACCATGGTCTTCTGCAGCAGGACCAGTTCCGGCCGCAGGGCCATGTCGAACAGGGCGGTGATCTCGAACAGCTGGGCCAGCAGCTTGCCCATCGAGATGTCGCGGGCATCGAGGCCGAAGACCGGTTCGCCCACCGCCCGCAGGGCCTGGGCAAAGGCGTCGACATCCTGGTGGGCCGGAACATAGCCGGCGTCGAAATGGATGCGGGCGACGCGGGGATAGTCGCGGTTGAGAAAGCCGTAGAGGATCTCGGCCAGATATTTCCGCTCGCCGGGGCCCAGGCGGCCGATGATTCCATAGTCGACGGCCACCACCCTGTCCGGGGCGGCGACGAACAGATTGCCCTCGTGCAGATCGGCGTGGAACAGGCCGTGATCCAGGGCCTGGGCGAGGAAACCCCGGGTGATGTTCTCGGCCAGGACCTTGCGGTCCAGACCGGGAAGCTCGAGCGCTTGCGGATCCGACAGGGGCGCGCCCTCGGCCCAGGCCAGGGTCAGGACCCGCTTGCCGACCCCCTGCCAGACCACGGCCGGGGCCGACATATAGGCGTCCTTGGCCATGACCTCGCCGAGCTCGGCGCAGCCGGCGGCCTCGAAGCGCAGGTCCATTTCCAGATCCAGGGCCCGGATCACCACCTCGACGAAGTCGCGTGGCTTCAGGCGGCGAACGGCGGGCACCAGGCCTTCGGCCAGGTCGGCGGCCAGACGCAGAACGGCGCTGTCCTCGGCCACGCGGCGTTCGATCCCTGGGCGCAGGACCTTGACCGCCACCTTGCGGCCGTCGAGTAGCCGGGCCGGATGGGCCTGGGCCAGGGAGGCGGCGGCCACCGGGGCCTCCAGCTCGGCAAACAGGGTCTCGACCGGACGGCCCAGGCTGCGTTCGATCTCCTCGCGGGCCTCGGCGAGCGGGAAGGGGGCCAGACGGTCCTTCAGGCGCGACAGGTCCTCGGCGAAGGGGGTGCCGAAGATGTCGGCCCGGGTCGACAGGAACTGGCCCATCTTGATCGCGGCGGGACCCAGGCCCTCAAGGGCACCGGCCAGCCTCTGTCCCGGCCGTCCGAGACGCGCGCGGGGACCGGAAAACAGCCGCAGGGTCCGGGCCGCCAGCCGCGCCGACGGCGGCAGCAGGGGGTCCAGCTCGCGCGGGATCAGGGCATCGGCCCGGATCAGGACCCAGCCCGCGCCGATCAGGCGCCAGAACGCGGACATCTGGCCCATGGGCTAGACGGCCCAGCCCTGGTGCATGGCCGCGACGCCGCCGGTGAAGTTGCTGATCGTCACCCGCTTGAAGCCGGCCTTTTCCATCATGGCGGCAAAGGTCCTCTGGTCGGGGAAGCGCCGGATGCTCTCGACCAGGTACTGATAGGCGTCGCGATCCCTGGCCACCCATTCCCCGACCTGCGGGATGACCTTGAAGCTGTAGGCGTCATAGGCCCTGGCCAGGGCTTCGGTGACCGGCCGCGAGAATTCCAGACAGATGAACCGCCCGCCCGGCTTCAGGACCCGGCGCGCCTCACGCAGGGCTGCGTCGATGTCGGTGACATTGCGGATGCCGAACGAGATCACATAGGCGTCGGCATAGGCATCGGGCAGGGGCAGGCGCTGGGCGTCGCCGACCGTCCAGGTGATTTCAGGCTCGCCGCCCTTGTCGATGCCGGCGGCGATCATCTCGGCATTGTAGTCGATGATATTGATCATCGCATCGGGGCCGCCCCGGCGCTCCTGGGCGCGGCGGGCCATCTTTGCAAAGCGGCGGGCCATGTCGCCGGTGCCGCCCGCGCAGTCGATGATGATCTCGCCCGGCTGCGGATTGAGCCGTGCGGCGACGGCGTCCTTCCACAGACGGTGAACGCCCCCGCTCATCAGGTCGTTCATCAGGTCATAGTTCTTGGCGACGCGATCGAAAACGCCCCGCACCAGGCCCGCCTTCACCGAAGGATCGACGTCCTTGAAACCGAATGTGGCTGCGGGCTTGCTCATGACGTCTTTCGGCCAGGCTCTATATAAGGTCGTCCGCTATTAGACCGCGCGTCGCGTCACGTCACCTTCTTGAGGCCAACCCTTGCCCGAATTGCCCGAAGTCGAGACCGTCCGGCGCGGCCTGGAACCCACCTTGAGCGGCGCGCGGCTCAGCCGCGTGCGCGCCAACCGGCCCGATCTGCGCTTTCCCCTACCCGAGGGCTTCGTCCAGAGGCTGACCGGGGCGAGGATCCTTCGGCTGGACCGCCGGGCCAAGTATCTGCTGGCCCCGCTCGATCGCGGCGACACCCTCGTCATGCATCTGGGCATGACCGGCCGGTTCGAGATCGCCGTGCCCGAGGGCACCATTCGCCCCGGCGACTTCGCCCGCGAGGTCAAGCCCGACGACAAGCACGCCCATGTGGTCTTCGAGACGGAAGACGGGGCGGTGGTCACCTATCACGACCCCCGCCGCTTCGGCTTCATGGACCTGATCGCCACCGACCAGGTGGACCGCCATCCGTGGTTTTCGACCATGGGCCCCGAGCCCCTGGGCGAGGGCTTTACCGCCCAGACCCTGGTCAGGGCCTTTGCGAACCGCAAGCAGGGCCCCAAGACCCTGCTGCTGGATCAGAAGACCGTCGCGGGCCTGGGCAATATCTATGTCTGCGAGGCCCTGCACCGGGCGGGCATCTCGCCGTTCAAGCCCTCGGGGATGATCGCCGGCAAGCGCCTGGGCCCCCTGACGACCATCATCAAGGAGGTCCTGGCCGAGGCGGTCGAGGTCGGGGGCTCGACCCTGAAGGACTTCGCCGCCGCCGACGGGGCCCTGGGCTATTTCCAGCACCGCTTCCGGGTCTATGACCGCGAGGGCGAGGCCTGTCCGACCCGGGGCTGCAAGGGAGTTATTGCCCGCGAGGTCCAGGCGGGGCGGTCGACGTTCTATTGCCCGGTGTGTCAGGTTTAGGGGGGCTGCCTCGGAGCGGTCTTTTCCAAGGTCGGCATGGGGCGGCAAGCGGACATGCTCCCTCTCCCAAAGGGAGAGGGTTGGGGTGAGGGGTTACGGCGTTTGACGGAGTGCCGGCACGCCGTCCCGCCTCGTAACCCCTCACCCTCCCATCCCGGCCTTCGCCGGGACGGGCCCCTCCCTCTCTCAAAGAGAGAGGGACCATGAACGTCCGACCAAGGTCGAAAGCACCCCACGGCTTTCCACGCCCCCGATCATCTCGCCGCGAGCTTCAAGGACAGCCCGTCCCGCCCCTCCGGTCTGAGCGTCAGCTGACAAAAGGAAAGGGCGAGAGAGCCTTGTTGGCTTCCTCGACCAGCAGGGTCCGGTTGATCGGGGCGGCGGCGCGCTGGGGGCAGGCGGGGCGTTCGCAGATCCGGCATGAGGGTCCGATCTCGACGGCCGCCGGGGCGGCGATGTCGAGGCCGCGGGCATAGACCAGCTTGCCGGCAAATTTCAGCTCGCAGCCCAGGCCGATGACCAGCTCGTCCTCGAGACCCGCCTGCAGGCCCGAAATCCGCCGCACGGTCCGCGACAGGGTGAAATAGCGCTCGCGGTCCGGCGTCTCGATGACCTGGGTGATGATCCGCCCCGGGGTCTTGAAGCTGTCATGCACGTTCCAGCGCGGACAGGCGCCGCCGAAGCGGGAGAACGGAAACGGGCCGGCGGCGAAGCGCTTGGAAATGTTCCCGGCCGCATCCAGGCGCATCATGAAGAAGGGCACGCCCCGCGCGCCCGGCCGGCTGAGGGTGGTCAGCCTCTGGGCCGCCTGTTCATAGCTGATGCCGAACCGCGAGCGGACCCGTTCAATATCGTAGCCGCTGGCCTGCATGGCCGCCAGGAACGGCTCGTAGGGCATCATGATGGCGGCGGCCAGATAGTTGTCGAGGAACACCTTGAGCAGCTGGCGGGTGGCCCGGTCCGGGGCCTGGAAGCGGTTGGTCAGGGTCGTCAGGATCTCGCCGGCCTCCATCAGGCCCAGCTGGTAGCACATGGCGAAGATGCGGCTGGCCGGGGCCAGGGTCTCGGAAATCATCAGCCGCTTGCGGTGGTGATCATAGCGCCGCAGCGAATGGGCCATGGTCTCGACCGGCATGACCCGCGTCTGGATGCCGAACTGCTCCTGCAGCCGGGCCCGGACGGCCGGTCCGAGATCCTGCGGATCGGCCTTCATCGCTGCCACGATGGTTTCGGCGACCGTCTCGAGTTCGGCGAAATGGTTGCGCTGGGCGCTGACCAGGTCGCGCACCCAGTCGGTCGGCGACTGCGAGGAGAGGCCCGCCGCCCCGTCCGGTCGCTCGAAGACCCCCAGATCGATCAGCCGGCCGCGGTCCAGATAGGCGCGATAGAGACGGGTCATGGCTTCGGCGAAGCCGGGGGAAAGCTCCGCCACCTCGGCGGCCTCATGGCGGCTGACGCCGAGATCGGTGAACATGCTGTCGGACAGCACCTCTTCCAGGCCCGCCCCGCCGCCCGGATCGTCGGCCGACAGGCTGCGCAGGTCCAGGTCATAGGCATCGGCCAGGCGCAGCAGGATCTGGGCGGTGGCCGGCCTCTGGTTGCGCTCCAGCAGGTTGAGATAGCTGGCCGAGACCCCGAGGTCTTCGGCCATCCGGCTCTGGGTCACGCCCAGGTCGCGCCGCAGCCGCTTGAGCCGGCCGCCGAGAAACAGCTTTTTGTCGTTGGTCGCCATTCGGTCAACTTGTCACAGATTTACAGAACACACAAAGTGTCATTGTGACAAATCGTCTTCAATAGGTTCGACGGCCGCCCCGCCCTGGCCTTAGCTCCCTCTCACGAGTTTTCTTGTCCGACCCGCTCCTCGCATCCGGCTTTCGGCCGCGCAGGAGGGCTCGGCGCCTGATGTGGGACCAAGACCAATGACGCTGCGCAAGACCTATGCCCAACACCGCCAGGAACTGCTGGGCCGCTATCCCGATGGCGTGACCTCGGGCGGCATCGCCATCGACGACATCATCCAGCTGAAGCTGCAGAACACCTATTCGACCCATCTGGACATCGCCCGCGACATGGCCGGAGTCATGCGCGCCGACATGGCCGACTATGATCGCGACAGCGCCCAGTTCACCCAGTCGCTGGGCTGCTGGTCGGGCTTCCATGCCCAGCAGATGATCAAGTCGGTCAAGCGCCTGCGCGGCACCACCAAGGGTGCCTATGTCTATCTGTCGGGCTGGATGGTCGCCGGCCTGCGCAATCGCTGGGGCCATCTGCCCGACCAGTCGATGCACGAGAAGACCGCCGTGGTCGATCTGATCGAGGAGATCTATGTCTCCCTGCGCCAGGCCGATGAGGTGGGCCTGAACGACCTGTTCAAGACCCTGCGCGCCGCCCGCCAGGCCGGCGACACGGCCGCCGAGGCCGCCGCGATCGAGGCCATTGACGGCTTCGAGACCCATGTCGTGCCGATCATCGCCGACATCGATGCCGGCTTCGGCAACGAGAACGCCACCTATCTGCTGGCCAAGGAAATGATCAAGGCCGGCGCCTGCTGCCTGCAGATCGAAAACCAGGTCTCCGACGCCAAGCAGTGCGGTCACCAGGACGGCAAGGTCACCGTGCCGCGCGAAGACTTCATCGAAAAGCTGCGCGCCTGCCGCCTGGCCTTCGAGGAACTCGGCGTCGATGACGGCGTCATCGTGGCCCGCACCGACAGCCTCGGCGCCGGCCTGACCCAGAAGATCCCGGTCAGCCAGGAGCCCGGCGATCTGGCCAGCGACTATATCAAGTGGCTGAAGACCGAGGCCATCACGGCCGAGAATCCCATCCATAGCGGCGAGGTCGCGCTCTATCGCGACGGTCAGTTCGTCAAGCCGGTGCGCATGCCCAATGGCCTGTTCGCCTTCCAGGACGGCACCGGCCGGGCCCGTGTCATCGAGGACTGCATCGCCTCCCTGACCCAGGGCGGGGCGGACCTGCTGTGGATCGAGACCGACACCCCCAATGTCGACGAGATCGCCTCGATGGTGTCGGAGATCCGCAAGGTCGTTCCGAACGCCAAGCTGACCTACAACAACTCTCCGTCGTTCAACTGGACCCTGAACCTGCGCAAGCAGGTCCGTGACCAGTGGATCGCCGAGGGCAAGATCCACAAGGACTCCTATCCCGAGGGCAACAGCCTGATGTCGGCCGAGTATGATGCGACCGACCTCGGCCGCGAGACCGATGCCCGCCTGGCCGCCTTCCAGGCCGACATTTCGGCCCGGGCCGGGGTGTTCCACAACCTGATCACCCTGCCGACCTTCCACCTGACGGCCAAGAGCATGGACGAGCTGTCGCGCGGCTATTTCGGCGACGAGCGCATGAAGGCCTATGTCAATTCGGTCCAGCGCGAAGAAATCCGCCGTGGCGTCTCGGCCGTGAAGCACCAGCACGAGGTCGGTTCCGATCTCGGCGACAGCTTCAAGGAAATGGTCGCCGGCGAGCGGGCCCTGAAGGCCGGCGGTCACGCCAACACCATGAACCAGTTCGCCGCCGAATAGCCGACGGCCCCGCGCGCCCGCCCCGCCCCCAGGGGGCGGGCGCGACCCCCACCCTCTCTCAACAGGATCACGCCATGTCTGCGACGAAGTTCACCCCCGCCGCCATGCCCCAGGCGACCGACCAGCAACGCGCCGTCGATCGTGTGGCCGAGGCCTCCCACCGCCTGAACGAAGCTGTCCGCCGCGCCATCGACGCCGGCTATTCGGTGGAACTGGTCCGCGCCTCGCGTCACCATGACGGGGCCGGCAACTGGGGCGACCAGATCGTCCCGACCGTGCGCCCCACCGACGCCAAGCCCGCCTAAAAGACCCTTTCGACCGTGTCCCCGGGCCACCGGGGGCCAAGACCCTTCCTAAGCCTGCAGGATTACCCATGCCCCTCGACATCGCCGCCAATATCCAGATCAACGGGCCCATCGAGGGGCGGGCCGTAGACATCCTGACGCCCGAGGCCCTGGCCTTCGTGGCCGACCTCCACCGCCGGTTCGACGCCCGTCGACGGGAGCTGCTGTCGGCCCGCGCCCAGCGCCAGGCCCGCTTCGACGCCGGGGAGCTCCCCGACTTCCTGGCGGAGACGGCGGAGATCCGGGCCGGAGACTGGACCGTGGCCCCGATCCCGGCGGACCTGCAGGACCGCCGGGTCGAAATCACCGGCCCCGTCGACCGCAAGATGATCATCAATGCCCTCAACTGCGGGGCCAAGGTGTTCATGGCCGACTTCGAGGACGCCACCTCTCCGACCTGGGCCAATCTGATTGAGGGCCAGGTCAATCTGAAGGATCGCTGGGCCGGCACCCTGACCCACGTCGATCCCAAGTCCGGCAAGAGCTATGCGCTGGGAGACAACCCGGCCGTCCTGGTCATCCGCCCGCGTGGCTGGCATCTGCCGGAACGCCACATGGAGGTCGATGGCCTGCCCGTCAGCGGGGCCTTGTTCGATTTCGGCCTTTATTTCTATCACAATGCCCAGGCGTCCCTGGCCCAGGGTTCGGGTCCCTATTTCTACCTGCCCAAGCTGGAGAGCCATCTGGAGGCCCGCCTGTGGAACGAGGTATTCGTCCACGCCCAGGCCGCGCTTGGCATCGCCCAGGGCACGATCAAGGCCACGGTCCTGATCGAGACCATTCCGGCCGCCTTCGAGATGGACGAGATCCTCTACGAGCTGCGCGACCACATGGCCGGCCTCAACTGCGGGCGCTGGGACTACATCTTCTCGTTCATCAAGCGTCTGGGCCGTCGGGCCGAGTTCCTGACCCCCGACCGCTCGGCCATGGTCATGGGCAAGGCCTTCCTGGGTGCCTATTCGCTGAAGCTGATCCAGACCTGTCACCGCCGCGGAGCATTCGCCATGGGCGGGATGGCGGCCCAGATCCCGGTCAAGGGTGACCCGGCCGCCAATGACGCGGCCTTCGCCCGGGTCCGGGCCGACAAGGAGCGCGAGGCCGGGGCCGGCCATGACGGCACCTGGGTCGCCCACCCCGATCTGGTGCCGGTGGCCATGGAGGTCTTCGACCGCCTGATGCCGACCCCCAACCAGCTCGACAAGCGCCTGGCCGACCTCACCATCACCCAGCCGGAAATGCTCGCTCTGCATGACGGTGTGCGCACCGAGGCCGGGGTTCGCGAGAACATCCGGGTCGGGGTCCGCTATACCCAGGCCTGGATCGAGGGACGGGGCGCCGTGCCGCTCTATAATCTGATGGAGGACGCGGCGACCGCCGAGATCTGCCGTACCCAGCTCTGGCAATGGGTGCGCCTCAATGCCGCTCTCGATGACGGCCGCGAGATCAGTTCGGAGCTGTTTGTCAGCCTGCTCACCGATGAAATGACCGGCCTGCGCCGCGACTTCCCCTCGCCGCGCCTGGAAGAGGCCGCGCACCTGTTTGCCCGCATGGTGCTGAATGACACGCTGGAAGAGTTCCTGACCCTGCCGGCCTATGCCCTGATCGACTGACGGCGCGCCCGGCGGACACAACACGTCCGCCGGGGCTCCCCTTCGCCGCGACGCGCTTTATAAAGCGTGCGCGTCACAAGGAGAGACCTGCCGATGGCCTATCAGACCCTGATCGTCGAAACCGCGCCGGAGGGTGCCGCCGGCGTCGTCCTGATCCGTCTGAACCGCCCTGAGGCCCTCAATGCCCTGAACGCCCAGCTGCTGGGCGAGCTTGCCGTCGCCCTGGGCGAGGCCCAGGCCGACGAGGCCGTGGGCTGTATCGTCCTGACCGGCTCGGCCAAGGCCTTTGCGGCCGGTGCCGACATCAAGGAGATGTCGGACAAGACCTATGCCCAGATGTTCAAGGCCGATTTCTTCACCGCCGGAGCCCGGGCGGTCGAGCAGTGCCGCAAGCCGATCATCGCCGCCGTCTCCGGCTACGCCCTGGGGGGCGGCTGCGAGCTGGCCATGATGTGCGATTTCATCATCGCCGCCGACACCGCCAAGTTCGGCCAGCCCGAGATCAATCTGGGCGTCGCGCCCGGCATCGGCGGCACCCAGCGCCTGACCCGCTTCGTCGGCAAGTCCAAGGCCATGGACATGATCCTGACCGGCCGGATGATGGGAGCCGAGGAGGCCGAACGCTCGGGCCTGGTCAGCCGGATCTTCCCGGCCGACCTGCTGCTTCCCGAGGTGCTGGCCATGGCCGCCAAGATCGCTGCCCAGTCGCCCCTGGCGGTCGCCATGAACAAGGAACTGGTCCAGGCGGCCTATGAGACCACCCTGACCACCGGCGTGGCCCTGGAGCGCCGCCTGTTCCACTCCCTGTTCGCCTTTGAGGATCAGAAGGAGGGGATGGCGGCCTTTGTCGAGAAGCGGAAGCCCGAGTTTAAGGGCCGTTAAGGCCGGGGCGCGACCGCTTGTCGCATCTCTCGGCAAAACGGCCTCGACAGCCGTTGACCGATCTCATCGCTTCCCGTATATCCGCGCGCTCAAGATTTTCCCTGCTTCGCGGCTGTCCCGCGCGGCTGTCCGTTTCGAGGTCCAATTTCCATGGCCAACAATCCCGGCGCCAAGAAGGCGATCCGCAAGATCGCCCGCCGCACCGAGGTGAACACCGCTCGCCGTTCGCGCGTGCGCACCTTCCTCCGCAAGTTCGAAGACGCCCTGGTGGCCGGTGATGTCGCCGTCGCCAAGGCCGCCTTTGTCGAGGCTCAATCGGAACTGATGCGCGCCGTTTCCAAGGGCGTCGTTCATCCGAACACGGGCTCGCGCAAGGTCTCGCGCCTCGCTGCCCGACTGAAGAAGCTGGACAAGGCCGCCGCCTGACCAGACCTGTGAACGAATAAGTTTCGTTCAGGAAATTCAAGTATTTACAAGGGCCGGCTGGAGCA